>JBKJMZ010000108.1:0-77025 GCA_046596255.1 Ferruginibacter sp.
CCATGTATTAAATGGCGGCAAACTTGCGGATAAGGAAAAATACCTGCACCCAAATGATGATGTAAACAAATCGCAAAGCAGTAATGATACTTTTCCTACAGCTATGCACATTGCAGCTTACCGGATCTTAATGGAAACTACCATTCCCGGCATAACCAAACTCCGCAACACTTTAGATAAAAAAGCAAAGGCATATAAAAAAGTAGTGAAGATCGGCCGTACCCACTTTATGGATGCAACACCTTTAACCGTAGGGCAGGAATTCAGCGGTTATGTATCCCAACTGGATCATGGATTAAGAGCCATTAAGAATACCCTTGCGCATTTAAGCGAACTGGCACTTGGCGGCACTGCGGTGGGAACCGGCATTAACACCCCGCCAAAATATGATGTGAATGTGGCAAAGCATATTGCCAAACTTACTAAGCTGCCTTTTAAAACTGCAGCAAATAAATTTGAAGCCCTTGCTGCACATGATGCAATTGTGGAAACACACGGCGCATTAAAGGTTGTTGCAGTAAGCCTGATGAAGATCGCCAATGATATCCGGATGTTATCATCGGGGCCAAGAAGCGGCATTGGTGAGCTCTTTATCCCGGATAATGAACCGGGTTCTTCCATCATGCCCGGCAAGGTGAACCCTACACAATGTGAAGCCCTGACGATGATCGCAGCACAGGTTATGGGCAATGATGTTACCATCGGCATTGGTGGCTGCAATGGCCATTTTGAGCTCAATGTTTTTAAGCCGGTTATGATCTTCAACTTCCTCCACAGTGCGAGGCTGATCGGCGATGGTTGTATTTCCTTTAATGATAAATGTGCTATAGGTATTGAACCCATTAAAGCCAACATAAAAAAACACCTGGATAATTCGCTTATGCTGGTAACTTCTTTAAATACAAAGATCGGTTATTACAAATCTGCTGAAATTGCACAGAAGGCACATAAGGAAGGATCAACCTTAAAAGAGATGGCCGTTAAACTTGGCTATGTTACGGAGAAAGAATTTGATGAATGGGTAATACCGGCAAATATGGTTGGGAAGATATAGGTGTCAGGCCAGGCAAAAACCTATAAGGTTTACAGCTGGGATTTGTGCGTTGGGAAACCTTATAGTGTTTTGGTTATGAACAAAACGCTATAAGGTTTTGCCCCGCTACAGGGCTTTGCAACAAACCTTATAGGTTTAGCCAGGTTATTTATTTACACTTGTATTTAAAAGTAAGCTTGCCTTTATTTGCCGGGATGCTGGGCTGATTATCTCCTGCCATTTGTACACTTAAGATATAGGTATCACGGCTCATGATATAATTACTGAAATTAGATACGATCGAATCTCTTACCATATTACCCGGATTATAATTTCTCACTTTAATATCCTTAACGGCATTATAGCTTTTTAAACCAAAATTAAAGAATTGATTATAATAGGAATATGCCTCTTCATCCGGGAAAAGATAAACATACCTTCTTGGAATAATATTATTGTAATAAGTGAGGTCAGCATCAATGAAAAGGTCGCCGGTTGAAATTTCTGTGCCCGTCATACGGGTAAGGTTTCCCCCATTATAAATATAATCTACCCTGTAAAATGGTGTAGTTGGACTTCCTGTCAGGAAATAATTCTTTGCGGTAAGGTAACCTCCGGATGTGTACAGGTAAAAGACATCGAACTGTAAAGAGAAGGGATCTGTTGGATCTGTTAATCCATGCATTTTTGAGATCCGCTTATTTGCATCTACCACAAAATATTCATCCGGATTAATATACACAGAATCGTTTGTGTAGGTGGGTTTATTGTAAAATTCAAGGGTATTGGATAAACTGTCATACCGGGTAATCAGCGTATCTCTATCCAGATTATCAATTTTAGATTCTATATATCCCAGGCCTCTGCCTATCCCAGCTGTATCTGTATAAACGATCTTTCTGATACGGCAATCAACACCCACAATTAATTCATTGTCGGTGCCTCCATTTTCCACGCTGTATTCCTTTTCGCAGGAAATAAGCCCAAAGATCAGGGTGGCAAATAATAGTCCAGTACGTAATTTATTCATTGATATTTTTTTACATTTTCACCTCACGGGTACATCGTAAAGTTCCGTAATTTTTTAATAAGTTGTTAGTATGATCGGTTTCTTATTTAGATATTAAAATCCTGTGCTTTGCTGCTTTAATAACGCCTGAATTAAAATTAAAATATGCAGTACCGGTTATTAACTAAAATTTAATGATGGATCCTTCCAGATCACAGGCTGGTTACAGAAATACTGCATGTATTTCCATTTCCGCTCACAGGATAATTAAATGTGCCGGCAGCAGCAGGAGTACCCATACCTTTTAAAGCAACCTGTTGCAGCCCCGTAATATTAAAAGTACCGGAAGCAGCAAAACTGATCCCGTTCACTGTTGTTGTTGTAATGCTATATACACCGGGCGAGGTAACATTCACATTTACCAGTACTGTATTAGATGTATTTAATGGAGCCCCGGCTGTATAAGTACCGCTAACAGTGGCCCCTGTACAATTCCCCGGCGAACCGCTCAGGGCAAAAGTTGCATTGGTAATGGTTACGGTGTGGTTTAAGGAAAAATTGCAGCTTGTTGTGGCATTTGTAACCGGGTAATTAAAAACTCCTGCTGTGGCAGGGGTTCCCCTTCCTCTTAAAAAAATATTCTGAATGCCGGGGTTTGTAAATACAGCACTTGTATCAAAACTTACACCGTTAATTACCGGCCCTGAAATATTATAAGTTCCAACTGTGGTAACATTTACAGTCATTTCAACCGTGTTGGCTGCAGTAAGCGCCTGCCCCACAATATAATTGCCATTAATTGCAGAAACAGAACAATTGCCCGGTGAACCTCCTAATGTAAATCGTGCTGAACCCGCTGACCCACCCGTAAAAACTGTTATTTTAAATCTGCAGGTTGATAAACCATAATTAATAGTAAAAGTATTTTCTCCCGCTGCCATGGGTTTGCCTTTGGCATATAACCGAACCCGGTTTAAGCCGGTACCTAAAGTTCCTTTTTTACTAAACGAATAGCCATTTACTGAATCTGATTTGATATCAAATGAGCCGGCCTGTGCTACATCCACTTCCACATCAACATAATTATCATTTTTCAATGTACTGTCAACGATAAATAGACCGCTAACAATTACCGGCATACAATCCCCGCTTATTGTGGTTTTTAAAGTTCCCATTGAAATACCACCCGGATTAGCATCTGATGATTTTTGGCAGGCTGGAAAAGCCATTAAAAACAAACAGACTAAAGGGAGACAACCAAAAAATTTCATCATTTAAAGATATGTATTTTATGAAACCTGCGATTCATCATTGACCAGGGCATTGGTTTCCACGGTATGATGCGTTTCTTTAGTATTGTGCTGCTTAAAAAACCGCCTTTGAAAAACAAGGATACTGATCACGCCCGTTGTTATAGATGCATCAGCAATATTAAATATAGGCCGGAAGAATTCAAAATCATCGCCCCCCCAAAAAGGGAGCCAGGAAGGAAAATGGCCTTTAATTACCGGGAAATACAGCATATCAACCACGTTGCCATGTAAAAATGAGGCATAGCCATTGGATGAGAATTTGGCCAGGCCATTATAACCTACATATTCCTTCAACACCGGGTCAACTGTCATGCCTTTATCAAATATGAGCCCATAAAATGAAGAATCGATCAGGTTTCCCAGGGCGCCCGCATAAACCAATGCAGCACAAAAAATAAAACCTTTGTGTTGCTTTTCCCCGATGATCTTTCTTAGGTACCAGGTACCAAATACAACCGCTCCCATCCTGAAAATGGTAAGCGCCATTTTTCCCCATTCACCTCCAAATTTCCAACCATAGGCCATACCGGGATTTTCAACAAAATACAACTGAAAACCACTGCCAATTACATCCTGGTGTTGGTTAAGGTGAAAATTTGTTTTGATCCAGACCTTAAGTACCTGGTCGGCAATTATTATCAATAAGATGATCAGCGTAACGTTTCTTGCTTTCATATGAGTGGCAAAGATAGGAGTTTAGTAGTTTTGAGTTGGGAGTTAGGAGTTAGGAGTTGGGAGTTAAAATTTCCAGACTCTACTCCCGACTCACGACTCACGGCTAATGACTCACAATTACTCTTCAAAATAAACCCTTTTTACCCGCTGAGAAATGCCTGTTAGGATCTCATAAGGAATACTATTAGCCAGTTTGGCCAGTTCATTTACGCTAAACTCGGCACCAAAAACGATCACTTCATCGCCTTCGTCCGCATCTACGCCGGTTATATCCAGCATGGTCATATCCATACATACATTGCCAATTACAGGTACCAGGCTACCCTTTACCCACATTTTTCCAATGCCATCACTCAATAACCGGGGGTATCCATCAGCATATCCGATCCTTACCGTAGCGATCACCGAATCCTTAGTGGCTATTCCCTTACGGCTATAACCAATACTATCTCCGGCTTTTACTTTTTTAATTTGTGAAATGGTCGTTTTTAGGGTGGTTACATTTTTCAATTGCTGCTGAATGGCCGGATCAGCATCCACACCATAAAGGCCAATTCCCAAACGGGTCATATCCAGTTGCAGTTCTTTATGCCGGTGAATGGCAGATGTATTTGCAATATGTCGGATAAAAGAGTAACCGGTGATCTTCTGTATCTCCCCACAACCTTTTAAAAAATCCTTTGCCTGGGCATTTGTAAAATCATCATGCATTGCCGAATCACTCGCAGCCAGGTGAGAAAAAACAGATTGTATCTTAAATACAGTTGTTGCCTGCAACCTGTCGCATAATGCATTGATATCTTTTAATTCGAAGCCAAGCCGGCGCATACCGGTATCTAATTTTATATGCACGGGATAATTGGTGATGCCGCCCTGTTCCAGATAATGCTGAAATGAAGACAGGATACCGAAAGAGAATATTTCAGGTTCCAGGTTGTATTGTACAAGCAGATCGAAAGTGATCTCTTCTGCATTCATTACCATGATGGGTAATGTTATTCCTGCTTTTCGTAATTCTACACCCTCATCTGTATAAGCCACTGCCAGGTAATCGATGTTATGGAACTGTAAGAGGTTCGCAATTTCAAAACTGCCACTCCCATAGCTAAAAGCCTTTACCATAGCCATTAATTTAACTCCCGGTTTAAGCATTTGCTGGTAAGTATTTAAATTATGGGTAATGGCATTCAGATTTATTTCTAAAACGGTCTGGTGTGTTTTTTCTTCCAATAAATGACTGATCTGTTCAAATTCAAACAAGCGTGCACCTTTCAATAAAATAGTTTCATTGTTAAAATGCTGGGTGTGAAACTGTTGCCTGAATTCAGCTGTAGTGGCAAAAAAAACGGTCTCCATTATATTTTTAAAAGCATTTTTTTGCCTGCTGATATCGGGACCAATTCCAATAAACCGGTCTATCTTTTTTTGTTCAATGATGGCCGCTACATCTTCATATAATTCGGCGCTGTTTTTTCGGGATTGTAAAATATCGCTTAGGATCAAAGTGCGCCTGCTATGCTGCTGCTGCTGCAATAAAAAATCAAGAGCAATGGTAAGCGAGTTAATATCTGCACTGTAACTGTCGTTGATGATAGAACAGTTATTGATCCCTTTTTTAAGCTCAAGCCGCATCTCAACAGGCTTTAGCTGCAACATATTCTTTGATATGGTATCAACCGGTATACCCAGGTATAATAAAACACAACAGCAGGTTATTGCATTTTCAACAGATGCCTTATCCGTAAAAGGAATTTTAAAATTAATGGAAATATTATTCCATTGTGCGTATACCGCCGTTAGCACCCCTTCCGTTTCCGTGCCTATTATCTGCAACGTAGCAGATTCCTTTTTACTCCAACTGAACAACTGAAACTCATCACCGGCACGTACATTATTCTTAAACGTAGTTACAGCTTCATTCATATCGGGGTCATCAGCACAATAAACAAGTACATCGCTATTAACGAAGAGTTTTAATTTTTCATTTATTTTCTGTCGTATATTTAAGAACCCTTCCCCATGTGCTTCGCCAATACTGGTGAATACACCGATAGTTGGCGCAATGATCTTTGTTAGTTGCTGCATTTCACCGGGTTGCGAAATACCGGCTTCAAAGATCCCAAGTGTATTGCCATTATTCATTTGCCATACACTTAAAGGCACCCCGATCTGTGAATTATAACTTTTGGGGCTGCGGACTATATTAAAATCATTTTGCAATAACTGGTACAGCCATTCTTTTACAATGGTCTTTCCATTACTACCGGTTATGCCAATCACCGGTATGGTAAACTGCTGGCGATGCCAGGAAGTTAACAAATGCAGGGCCTGCAACACATCAGTTACCGGGAGGAATGATGCATTGGGAAATTGCTGCATGTCTGATGCTGCGAAATTTTCATCCACTACAAATCCAACGACCCCTCTATTATATAGTTCCCCTATAAATACATTACCGTTCCTTCTTTGTCCACTCAAAGCAAAGAATAAGGAAGTAGCCGGGAATAATAATTTACGGCTATCCAGTAATATATGCTCAACAGGAGCTTCTTCATTTTTTAAAAATGATTTGGCTTTAACTGCAGCTGATATTTGCGATAAAGTGTACAATAGAATTTTGAATATCTTATTACTTATTCATCAGGAACATCCTGGTCTCCTTTCCGGTTAAATTTAATAGAATAGAAAATGGAAAAGCTTATACACATCACAATAACCAATAAGGAAATCCATACGGGTAAATGTATCCATTTTTCGATGAGCATTTTTACACCTATAAATAACAACACGATGGCAATACCCTGCTGCAGATAATCAAATTTACTGGCTGCACCTCTTAATAAAAAGAAAAGGCTGCGCAAGCCTAATACGGCAAAAATATTGGATGAATAAATGAGCAGTTTCTTACTGGGGTCAGGAATGATAGAGAAAACAGCGGGGATAGAGTCCACAGCAAAAACAATATCGATCAAGCCCAGCATCACTACCACAACAGCTAAGCTGGTAAAATAGTTCTTGTGATCCTTTCTGATAATAAAGCGGCCATTGGGCTCATCATTCGTGATACGCATGAACTTTTTCATGAGTTTATAAGCCCAGCTTTTATTCGGATCAAACTCCACTTCATCTTTGGTCTTGAACATTTTAATACCGGTATACACCAGGAAAGCGCCAAAAATATACATGATCCAGTCGAAACGGGCCACCAGTTCACTGCCTATGGCAATGAACAGGATACGGAACACAATGGCCATTAAGATACCCAGCAGTAACACCCGTGAATAGTTTTCGGGCTTTACATTAAAATAGGAAAAGATGATGATGAACACAAAGATATTATCAATTGAAAGCGACCACTCCAAAAGATATGCAGAGATATAAGATATCGCATCTTCTTTACCATTTCCGCCATCATTTTCAAACCATATAAAACCGCAAAATGCTACAGATAGTGCTACCCAGAAAACGGTTTGTACCAATGCTGCTTTTAAGCTGATGATCTGGTTCTTTTTGCTGAGCAGGCCCAGGTCAAATATCAGGGCAACTACAATTACTGCACTGAAAACGATGTATATCAATTGTGTTTTATCCATGTTAACTACGTGTGTATTTTTTTCTTCTTACAAATTGGTATACCACTGCAAATAGGATGATCAGGATAACCGGTACCAGGATATTAATAAGCTGCCACGTTGTTTTTTGAGCATCTACTTTTTTCTTATCCAGCAGGCGCAGCGTATAATCCTTTGCCTTGGCTTCGGAAAGATTAGATGTATTGATCAGGTAATCGAGGCAGTTCTGTAAAAAATCTTTATTGGCAAAAGCAAATTCCCGCTGCGATCCAAAGGTAAAGGGATTCATGCCCATGGGGATGGCCTGGTTGCCTTTTACAACAGAATTTAATATGATATCTCCATCCGCTACAACGATCATTTTATTGTCATTTATATTCTGGGGTACAAATACAGCACCAATATTTTGCAGGGAGTCGTTCATGGCTTGTGACAGGCGGTTGGAAAAAAGAGACCTGAATTTTCCTTCTAGCAAAATGGCAACTGGTATATTGGACCTTTTGAATTTTTCATTTTCTGCTTCACGCACATTTTCAAGTACGCTGATCAATGCAGGTGTAGCAATATTGCGGGAGTTGGGCGATGAGCTTAACAGGATCGTTTTTTTGATACCTTCTGCTTCCACCGTATCAATTGAATTGACAAAGCGGCCGCTTACAAAACCTAAATTCTTATTGATGACATGGTTTGATTTTGATTCAAATACCGGGAAATAATTCCAGGGCAATAATTCAAACTGCCCGTTACCGCTTACATCAAAAGGAAGAAAATCACATTGCAGGTCCATCACCAGGTCGGAGTTGATCCTTACACCGTATTTAAATAAAAGATCGTTCAGTTCAAGCCCACGTTCATAGGCAACTACTTCACCTTTTTTAGTTTGCAGGCTGTCTAATTCTGCATTTAATTTATCCAGGAAAAAAATGACCTTCCCCCCGTTCATTACGTATTGATCAAGCTTAAGCTTGGCTTCATCAGAAAATGGCTGTATTGGTTTTACAATGAACAATACGCTGAATTCCTTAGGAATTGCCGGCTGTGCATTTGGATTGATCGTATAGAACTGGTATTCCTGCTGCAAGGTATTCCGCACGAGGTCTTCCACATTATACCCGGTTGGCTCCCCGTTCCCAATAGTATAACCCACAATAGGTTTTTCTTTTTGCAATAGTTTATCAATGGCGCTGATAAAATTAAATTCCATCATGGCTTCGGCGCTGTTGATCTCGGGATAGGTAATGGCTTTTGTTTTACCCTGGTATAGCATTACCGGCAATACATTTTCTTTATAGTGCACAAAAGCAACGGGGTAAATATGCTGCTGCTGTTGCCCTTCTTTTATTTGCGATGTAAGGTTGATGGGATAAAAACCCAGTGCTCCCAAAGTATCGGCCCATAAAACATTCGTTCCTTCAACTGTTTCATCAGGACTGATAAAGCGGTATTGAAATCGTTGGCCTGCGATCTCTTTGAACTCACTTAATATTTCAGTGGTACTATTGGCCAATTTTTTAAACCCACTTGGAAAATCTCCTTTTAAAAAAACATCAACCTGTATCACATCATCGAGTTTCTTTAAAACCTTTTTAGTGGGTTGAGAAAGCGTGAATCTTTTTTCATTGGTAAAATCTATACGGGTATGATAGCGGGAAGCCAGCCAGTTCACAGCAAACAAAACTGCAAGGGTGATGATCAACCAAAGTTTACTTCTCCATATTGTAGAAACCAGTTTTTTCATTTTCGTATTGTTCTCCGCAACACCCTCACCTTTAGGAGAGGGCGGGGTGAGGTTATTTTTTATACAGATTTTTAATGGTGATCGTAAGAAAAAGAAAGATCATGCTTATAAAATAAACCAGGTCACGGCTGTCAAGCACACCACGGCTCATGCTCCGGTAATGAAAATCAATACCCAGCATTTCAACATAATAATCAACTCCGTTCTCAAAAAAAGGCAATTTGCTGAGCGCATTAAACCCATAATATAATACCAGGCAACTGAATGCACTAATTAAAAAAGCAACAACGGCATTATTGGTAAAGCCGCTACAGCATAAGCCTATGGCCGCAAACACAGCAGCCAGTAAGAACAGGCCAATATAACTTCCCATGATACCACCTGAATCTATTCCTCCCTGCGCACTCAGGATTTTAATAGTAAGAATATAAATGAGTGTGGGAAGTATGGCAAGCAATAATACAATCAGGATCGAAAAATATTTTCCGGCAACGATCTGCAACGATGTGAGTGGCTTTGTTTTAAGGATTTCGTAAGTACCCGCTTTAAATTCATCGGCAAGTGTACGCATGGTTATGGCGGGCACTAAGAACATCAGTATCCAGGGAGCAAGTTCAAAAAATTTATCTAATGAAGCATATCCATATTCAAAAATACTGCTGTCCTTAAGCATGAAAAGGAATATACCACTGATCAATAAAAAAAGAATAATGGTAATATAACCGGTAAGATTACTGAAAAACTGGTTAAGTTCTTTTTTACAAATGCTCCACATGATATTAAAATTGCTGCAATTTACTATATAACAGCTTAATATAGCTTTAATGGCAATTAATCATGAATTATCAATGCAGCATTTCCAAAAAATGTCTTGTCTAATAAAGTAATAAGGCCGTTACGATTGTTTAATGCTATATTACATTCTGTTTTTATTTAAAGCCGTTTCTAAAACTAACTGTTTACCCATACCAAGTGCATCCTCTGTCTTTAAAGGCAGAGGATTTTTTTATGATCCCCCAAAAAAAGGGACTGGCAACCATGCTTTAACGCGATTTATTTATCCCCAAGAAGCAGGAATTTGTCAAACTATTCTTAATTTAAAGGTTGATTATTAACTCAACTAATCTCTACCAATCATGAAAAAAACAATTTTAGCGCTTACAGGTTGTATTTTTTTTGCACTAAGCTGTACAAAAGAAACGGAAAGTTTTAAGGAAGATCCCATCGAGGAATCTGCTGTTAAAACTCCCATAGCAGGCCGGTGTGCCGCAGATGAGGTTTTACAAATACAATTAATGGAAGACCCTGCCCTTGCAGGTAAAATGCAGGCGATTGAAAGCCTGACCGCACGATACCTGAAAAATCCAGGGGATTATTTCAGATCCGGCGAAATCGTGATTATTCCGGTTGTATTTAATGTATTGTATAAAACTACAGCAGAGAATGTTTCGCAGGCCCAGCTTCAATCACAAATAGATGTGCTGAACGCTGATTTTTCTGCAGCAAATTCAGATTATAATAGCACTCCAGCATATTTCCAGCCTGTACGTTCAGGAGATATCAAGATCAGGTTTGTACTTGACCAAGTGAACAGGAGGATTACAAACAAAAAAAGCTGGAGTACAAATGATGCCATGAAAAAAGCTAACCTGGGTGGTATTAATCCTACCACCCCCGATACCAAGTTAAACTTCTGGGTATGTAACATGGGTGGTGGTATCTTAGGATATGCCCAATTTCCGGGTGGCAACCCTGCAACAGATGGCATTGTTTGTGATGACAACGCAACAGGAAATACCGGCACTGCTGCTGCTCCTTATGGCCTTGGCCGTACTGCTACGCATGAAATTGGCCATTATCTTAACCTGCGCCATATCTGGGGTGATGCTACCTGCGGAAATGATTTTGTAAGTGATACTCCTTTGCATCAATCATCTAATGGAGGTTGTCCAGCTTTTCCCAGGTATGGCAGTTGTTCTACAACCATACCAATGCAAACCATGAATTATATGGATTATACTTATGATGCCTGCATGTATATGTTCACTGCCGGACAAAGTTCCCGTATGAATGCGACCTTTGTTGCCGGTGGCGGAAGATCTGGTTTAGCTCTATAAAAATATTTTGGTTTTCTAATATAAAGCGGAGAAATTTTCTCCGCTTTTTTTATGGATAAGTTAAGGAGCTGCATCAAAGCAAAAACTATATTATGAAAAAGATCATGATCATGCTCCTGTTTTGCACTATTGCAGCAGGCAGCTATGCACAACAAAATGAAAATGGAGCACCGCCTCCACCACCCCCGCCACCATCTTCCAACCTGGCTCCTCCTCCTCCTCCTCCTCCTCCGCCGCCGCCTGTTCCAGCTCTTGCTGCTGTACCACCAATACCTCCTACACCACCCGCACCCCCTCTACCGCCAATACCTGGTATGCAGACAGAGCAGGGATATGAAATATCAGTGCACTACAATAACGGGAATAATATGCTGTATGTAAAAAAAGATGGTAACACTGAAAAGATCTCTTTGAAAGAATGGAATGAGAAGAAAGAATTTTATGAAAAAAAATATGGCGCCCTACCTCCGCCACCACCTCCTCCTCCTGCACCTGCAATACCTGATGAACAATAATCTTACTTACAATAAAAAATGCCTCCTGATGAACTCAGGAGGCATTTAAATATTCTTATCGAAAATTACTAAACAGCAAAACTTTCTCCACAACCACAACTTCGGCTGGCATTGGGATTGTTGAAATAAAACCCTTTGCCATTCAACCCGTCACTAAACTCAAGTTCAGTATTTACCAGGTATAAAAAACTTTTAAGGTCACAAACTATTTTAATGCCCTTATCCTCAAATACCTGGTCCATAGGTTTCACTTCATTATCAAAATCCATTTTGTAACTCAACCCGCTGCAACCACCGCCAACAACACCCACCCTTAAAAAATAAGAAGGATCATTGGAAAGGCCGGCTTCATCCATCAGGCGGATGACCTTGGATTTTGCTTTATCAGAGATAAAAATGGACGCCCCCCCACCCCCCAAGGGGGGATCTTGAGACCCAGAAATTACCTGAGTCTTTTCAATATTTAAGGTTGAACTATTCATTAATAAAATAAGCTTAAAATGTTTATACGCTCAAAAGCCCCTCCTCGGAGGGGTTTTGGGAGGCCGGGGGTTAATGCACCACGCTCTCTTCAAACTTGATCTCCTCCATACCGTTCTTAACACGGTAATCGTTGATGGCCGATTTAATTGCATCTTCTGCCAACACACTGCAATGGATCTTCACCGGGGGAAGGTTTAACTCTTCCACGATGTCCATATTATCGATCTTCAATGCATCATCAACACTTTTTCCCTTAAGCCACTCTGTAGCTAAAGAAGAAGAAGCTATTGCAGAGCCGCAACCAAAGGTTTTGAATTTTGCATCGGTTATCATACCGGTGTCATCAACCTGTATCTGCAGGCGCATAACATCTCCACACTCCGGTGCACCCACCAGGCCGGTACCAACATTCTTTGCGCTTTTATCGAGCGTACCAACATTTTTTGGATTTTGGTAGTGATCAATCACTTTTTCTGAATATGCCATAATAATTATTTTAGATTTTTGATTATAGATTTTAGATTTATCTACGTAGACCGTAAATCTGCAATCGCAAATCTACAATCTGAAATTTTAATGTGCTGCCCACTCTATCGTACTCAAATCTATACCTTCCTTATACATTTCCCATAGGGGACTCATTTCTCTTAACTTTAAAACGGTTTCACTTATTGCCTTGATGGTATAGTCTATCTGCTCTTCTGTAGTAAATCTCCCCAACCCAAAACGTAACGAAGAATGTGCCAGGTCATCTCCCAGGCCCAATGCTTTTAGCACATAGCTGGGTTCAAGTGAGGCAGATGTACATGCCGATCCGCTGCTTAAGGCGATATTCTTATTAAAGCCCATCAGCAAACCCTCTCCTTCAACATGTTTGAAAGATATATTGGCTACATGCGGAAGGCGATGCTCACGGCTGCCATTCACATAAGCTTCTTCAAGCTTTAGTAATTCTGTCTCCAGGTGATCCCTCATCTTACTGATGCGTTTGGTATCTTCTTCCATATCAGTCATACAGATCTCACATGCCTTTCCAAAACCTACGATACCGGGTACATTCAGCGTACCGCTGCGCATGCCGCGTTCGTGACCACCGCCATCCATTTGGGCAGTTACTTTTACCCTTGGGTTTTTACGACGAACGTATAATGCGCCAACACCTTTTGGCCCGTACATTTTATGTGCAGTGAAGGCCATCAGATCAATACCGTCCTTAATTACATCAACCGGTATCTTACCTACCGCCTGTGTTCCGTCTGTAAATAATAAAACCCCATGTTTACGGGCAATAGCGCTTATTTCTTTCATAGGCATTACAACACCAATCTCATTATTAGCATACATAATAGCGATCAGGATAGTTGTTGGCTTAATGGCTGCTTCCAGTTCATTCAGGTCTATCAGGCCATCGGGCTTTACCTGCAGGTAAGTAACTTCCCCGCCGGATTTTTCAATATGCTTACAGGTATCTAAAACAGCTTTATGTTCGGTGGTTGCGGTAATAATATGGTTGCCCTTGCTGGCATACATTTCATAAATTCCTTTAATTGCCAGGTTATCTCCTTCAGTAGCGCCTGATGTAAAAATGATCTCTTTAGGATCCGCACCGATCAGTTTGGCCACCTGCTCACGGGCATAATCTACAGCTTCCTCTGCTTCCCAACCAAAAGGATGATTGCGGCTTGCGGCATTCCCATAATGCTCCAGGAAATAAGGGGTCATAGCTTCCAGCACCCTCGGATCCATCGGAGTAGTAGCATTGTTATCTAAATAAATGGGCAATTTCAACATAAAATCATTCTTTTGTTCTGTTCGTAATAACGCAAATTTACTGCAAAAGGTTCTATTTTCGTTGCCTGATTAGGTGTTTAACAGGCATTTTACCTAATTCGTAAACTTTAAATCATTAACATCCACATAATGCGAAAAATTGAACATATTGGCATTGCGGTAAAGGAACTGGCAGTGTCTATTCCGCTTTTTGAAAAACTACTGAATGCGAATTGCTACAAGACAGAAATGGTTGAAACAGAAAAAGTGAACACCGCCTTTTTCCAGAAAGGTGAAACAAAGATAGAGCTTTTGGAAAGCACAGACCCCAATGGTATTATTGCCCGTTACGTTGAAAAAAAAGGCGAAGGCCTGCACCATATTGCTTTTGAAGTAGCAGATATAAAAGCTGAAATGAAAAGGCTTCAGGACGAAGGTTTTGTAATGCTGAGTGAGGAGCCTAAAGCCGGGGCTGATAATAAACTGGTTTGTTTTTTACATCCAAAAGGCACTAATGGCATATTGGTTGAGTTATGCCAGGATATGAAATGAAAATGAGCTAAGATGAAAATGAGAAAAAGAGTTTGTAATTATGTCCCCTTTTCTCTTTTATCCTCTTAGCAAATCAACTCAAAAACGGGTTATACTTTTTCTCTTCCCCAATAGTAGTTTCTGGCCCATGCCCGCTATAAACTTTTGTTTCATCCGGCAGCACAAACAATTTTTCCCTGATATTCTTCAGCAGGGTCTCATGATCACCTCCCGGCAAGTCTGTACGGCCAATACTCCGGTTAAATAAAACATCCCCACTGATGATGAAATGCTGTTTTTCACAGTAAAAGCAAATATGGCCCGGTGAATGGCCCGGCGCCTCGATCACCTGCAGTTCATCGGCTCCCAAATTCACCTTGTCCCCCTGTTTTAAGTAGATATATTCCCCTTTATAATTATCAAAGGGCATGTTGTACATCAACCCTGATGTAGGTGCATAATCCAGCAATACTTTTTCTTTTTCATGTAAATGAAGGGTTAGCTTGTATGTTTCGGCAATGTATTTGTTACCAAATACATGATCAAGGTGGCAATGTGTATTAAGCAGCATCCGCGGCTTTAAGGCGCTCTGTGTAATAAAGCCTTTCAATTCATCCTGTTCTTCTGGAAAGTAGCATCCCGGGTCAATAATGATGCATTCATTAAACTCGTTATATAGTAAATACGTATTTTCCTGAATAGGGCTAAAGACAAACGATCTTATTTTTAACATAATGGCTGTGAAATTGTTTTTTAACGATTAACCCGAATAAAGTAATTTTAAAGCTAAATATCAACCTAGCGTATGGCAAAGTTCCGCAGAATATCTCTAATTTCCTTTTTCCTTTTGATTTCTTCCTATTTTGCCTCAGCACAGGTGAATGCTGTTGAGTTTGGAAAGAACAGGGTTCAGTTCAAAAAGTTCAAATGGTTTTATTATCAAACCAAAAATTTTAATGTTTACTATTACCAGAACGGCGAAGAGCTTGCCAAATTCATAGCCCAAAGCGCTGAGAAGGAATTACCGCAGATGGAAGGTGCTGCTGAATACAGTTTACAAAGAAGGGCAAATATTATTTTATACAATGAATATGCTGATATGCAGCAAAGCAATATTGGTCTTGGTATCGACTGGCAGAACAATGGTGGAACCAAACTCGTGAATAATAAAATGGTGGTTTACTTTGAAGCCGATCACCAGCGATTGCGCCTTCAGGTACGTAAGGGTATTGCGCAGGTATTGACAGAGAACCGTTTGTTTGGTGATGATATCGGCGAGATAGCTGGCAACCAGGCGCTCCTTGACCTGCCTAAATGGTTAACTGATGGGTATGTGAATTACCTGGCTCAAAACTGGAGCACCGAGCTTGATGATGAATTAAAAAGCGAAATATTAAGCGGCAATTACAATAAATTCACCAAGTTTGCTTTTCAAAAACCGCAAATAGCAGGGCATGCATTTTGGTATTTTATTGAAGAAAAATATAAAAAAGAAAATGTTACCTACCTGCTTTATTTAGCTACGGTTTATAAAAATTTAAACAAGGCCTGCCTGCAGGTTTGTAAAAAGAAGTTCAAGGATGTGCTGGTTGAATTTATGGAATACCAGGATGAAAAATATTATAAGGACATTGCAAAAAGAAAGCCTTATCCCAAAGGAAATTATGTAGATGGCTTCGAGATCAACAAACGCCTGGATTATTTCCGCTTCAATGTAAACCCCACCAAACGCAATAATTCATATGTTGTTACCCAATTTAAAAAGGGGATCGTGCGGGTAATTTATAATGATGAATATGAGAATAAGACCCTGCTGAAATATGGTGTACGCAGCTATAAAAATGAAATGAATCCTAATTATCCCATGATGGCATGGGATCCAAAGGGAACAAGGGTAGCTGTGCTGTATACTAAGGAAGGAAAGCTGAACCTCTTTGTTTATGACATCATCACCCGTGCCAAGCAATTCAAAATAGATCTTACCAAGGAGTTTGACCAGGTGCAGGACATGAAGTATATGCTCAACAGCAACACACTCTTATTAAGTGCAGTTAAAAATGGCCACACCGATATTTATTCCCTGGAATTGCAGAATGAAAAGGTAAAGCAGATCACCAATGATGTGTATGATGACCTGGATGCTTCTTTTGTAGCATTCCCCAATAAAACAGGGATCATATTTGCCAGTAACCGGCCTACTGCTTTTGCTAAAACGGGAGATACCATTTTGCCAAGCGACAGCAAGTATAATATCTTTTTGATCACTAATTTTGGTGACAAGCCCGAGCTGAACCAGATCACACAGCTATCCGCTTTAAAATATGGTAATGCAAGGCTCCCTATGCAGTACAATGAGAATCACTTTACATTTGTAAGTGATGAGAATGGTGTAGGCAACCGCTATGCCGGTTTCTTCACCACGCAAAAAGCAGGTCTTGATACGCTGGTGCTGATCGGTGACCAGATCCTGCGTAATCCTTCGGCAAAAGAAGTGGATAGTACCTTAAGGGTATTCAAAAAAACAGATGTGGATTCTGTAGCCGTGGTTTCTGTTACCACTGATTCGGCTTATAGTTTTCCTTTAACCAATTATCAAAGCACCTTGGCAGAAACACGTATTGCCGGAGATAATAACCAGGTAAGCGAAGTAACACGACAGAGCGATGAGAAAGTACTTTATAAATTAAAGATAGATGAGCAAGTTTTGCGCCGCCGTAATATTACTGCACAGCCAACGGAGTACATGAAAAAATTAAGGGCTGAATATAGTGACACTGCTATGGTAACAAAAAGTGTTACTGCACCGGCTGTAAAGAAAGATGATGATTTTTTTCAGACGGAATTTGCCAACGAGAAAAAAGACAGTAATGCTGTAGGCAAAGCAGCTTCAGGTACAACTCCTGCAAATGATGTATTAAGAACAATAAAAAAATTCAGGTATAAGCCACCTAAGTTTTCGGTTGATTACGGATCTGCAGGTTTTAGTACTGGCGTTTTAATTAACCGTTACCAGCCTTATGGAGGCCCAAACCAACCAGGCCCTATCATGCTTAATTCCGGATCTGTATTAAACGGGCTTATCCGTTTAGGAACAACGGAGTTATTAGAAGATATAAAAGTAACCGGGGGATTTAGAATTGGAACTAATTTAAAAGACAATGAGTGGTTCATGAGTTACCAGAATTATAAACGAAGGATAGACTGGGGCGCCACGTATTACCGGAATGTACAACAGGGCGGAGATCAGAATGGAAATTTTGTAGGTAGAATGTTTACCAACCTCTACCAGGTAAATGTTTCTTATCCTTTTGATGTTACAAAGAGCATCCGTTTATCAACCGGTATACGGTCTGATAAATCTGTATTTGCAGCGTTGCTTCCAAGTTCATTGACACAGCCTGATCAAAAAACATTATACTCCACAACGAAACTGGAATATGTTTATGACAACAGTTTGAACCCTGCCATGAATATCTGGAATGGATTACGTTACAAGATCTGGTTTGATTATAACAGGCAGGTAAACAAAGTACAGTTTGCCGAAGGGCCTTCCACTTTTAACCTGGGTTTTGATGCCCGTTACTATTATCCCATCTATCGCAATTTTATCTGGGCAGGAAGGGCTGCGGGCGATTTCAGTTGGGGCAACCAAAAAATGATCTATTACCTGGGTGGCGTGGATGGTTGGCTGATGTTTGGAGAGAATCAAAAACGGGATCCAAATAATAATAACATAGTGATAAAAGAAAGATATTTTAATACTTCTAATAAGCCTGCTAATGACCAGAACTATGCTTTCCAGAGTCTTGCGGTTAATATGAGGGGCTATATTCAGAACGTGGCCAATGGTAATAATGCTGTTGTAATAAACAGTGAATTTAGGCTGCCCATTATTTCCACTTTCTTTGACCGTACTATCAATAATTCTTTCCTTAATAATTTCCAGATCATCCAGTTCATTGATCTGGGTACTGCATGGAATGGCGCTTACTCAAAATTAAAACGCCCTGAGGTCACATATGGACAGGACCCTGTGCAGGTTAAAGTAAAAGCAGGGGGTGTTGGCCCGTTTGCCGGTGGCTATGGCTTTGGAGCCCGTAGTACTTTGCTGGGTTATTTTGTAAAGTTTGATGCGGGCTGGCCTATGAGTGGCTTCTTTAAAGGCAAGCCCATTTTGTATTTTGCATTAGGGCTTGATTTTTAAAGGGTCACGACGGTTTAAGACCGTTAAGCATCTGACGGCTCTAAGCCGTCTTGAGGCTTAATGCTTAAATAGCCAGGCAATTTTTTTATTGACATGTACAATAGGTAAAAAAATAGGGTAAGAATAATGGTAACACTCCAGGTTTGTACATGATCAAAGGGGAATAGATCCGTTCGCCAATAGAAACAAACAATTGTAAAGGATTAGTTACGATATCCCAGCTATTCCACCTTAAAAACCTGCCCAGGTAAACACCAAACGAACCCATGAATAAGATCAGCATAATTAAAACCGCATGTAATTTTTGATGCACACGCCCTTTTAAAAATAACTCAACCCGGTACAGGGATATGAAGGCCATCATAAGTCCAACCACTGAAGATGAAAAAAGAAGCACCGCATCAAACCATTTAGGAACATTGCTTTCCTTACCCAGGTGTATAAGATCTGTTACTATGTACAATGCATTGGGGGAAAATGCAAGCCAGCAGCAAAATAAAATGGCTTGTATCCTTCCATTGCTATGCTTCACTTTCTCAAACCGGCTGCTGATAACAAAAGG
Source organism: Ferruginibacter sp. (assembly GCA_046596255.1). Classification (GTDB taxonomy): domain Bacteria; phylum Bacteroidota; class Bacteroidia; order Chitinophagales; family Chitinophagaceae; genus Ferruginibacter. Next base: position 19,523 of record JBKJMZ010000108.1, read on the forward strand.
TATCCAGGCTAGAAAAATATTCCAGACGAGGAACAGGTAATAAAGTTTCCCTGTAAATAAATAACGGGCAGTCAACAGTGATCCAATAAATGCAAAGAATATGAACAGGATCTTTGGAAATGACAAGGTAGTTTTCAATTTTAAAAAATTTTAAGGTAGGTGATTATCTTAGGCACAAAAATGATCAGCCCTGTTACTGCACTAAATACCGCTGCTATCAATACTGCCCCTGCAGCAATATCCTTTACCTTTTTTATGCTGGGGTGAATCCCGGGTTGAACCACATCGCATAATTTTTCAATAGCTGTGTTCAGCATTTCCATCACGATCACAAAAGTTATACAGAAACAAACGGCTATCCATTCAGCAATAGATACCCGGAAGAAAGCAGAAAAAACAATCGCAACAAAGGCAAGCCCCAAATGTATCCTGAAATGGAGCTCCGAAATAAAACAATGTTTTATTCCATTTAATGCAAATCCAAAAGATCGTATTAATCTCATAAGTAAATGTTTAAAGGGATGAATGTTTCTTATGGTATTTTTTTCGCCACCCGTTTTCGCCAAAGACAAGCGCAGGCTGTACAAACAAAAATATCACAAAGTTCATCCGGAAACTAATGTGCATTCCCAGGTTCTGTTTCATCATGTTGGTTTTAAGATCAATGCATGTTTTCAGCGATCAGGTATGCAAACAAGGATGCAAGCACCAAAGCTGCCGTTGCGGCAACAGCAATATTTATCCAGTGTTTCCGGATACTTAAATTAAGGTGCAGTTGTTCTTTATCATTGCGCATTTGTATTTTAACAATAGAAAAAAAGTTAAGCAGCAAAGCAAGTACCGGTCCGAATAATATCAGCAGGTTAATATTCCAGCCAAAATGTTTATTGGCAGACTTTTCAAAAATAGCGTTGATGGGTTGCCACAAAGCAGGTACACCCATTTTGAAATTAAGTACTGCGGCCAATACAAAATAAAAAGCAGGGAATACCAGCAAAGCTCCTGCAACTAAAGCAAAACGATGATCTAAAGTTTTCGTGTTTTTAATTTTTAATTGTTATTTATACCGGTTAATTTATTTTAAGTTTCAGTTCATAAGTAGGTTGATCCAGTATCTCAAACCATTTCCAATCCGCTATGGACACTGCTTTTTTTCCCCGGTGAAAAGCCCGTCTAAAACTTCCCCAATACTCCGGCATGGTAACAAAACCATACAACACTGTGGCCAAAACCGGGAAAGATACATGGCCGTTGCCCAGCATAAAACATTGCAGGCTCCCTTCCCCTTCGTCGGTAGTATCATAGTCCAGCAGAATATGCTTGATGTCGTGCCGGGCATAATAAGGCAAAAGCTCAAGCTGCTTCACCTCTAAAAAATCAATAAGGTCCTTCCCCAATGTCTTCTCCGGAAATTGTTTTAATGACTCCCTGCTGTAAGGAAATATTTCGGGCTTACGGATAATACGCAATACCGGCAGGGCCATCCTGTGGGTAAGGTAAACCAGTAAATTTGAGCGCAGCTTGATGATGAATTTATACATAATTGAAAGTGCTTTGTATTTCAAAGTGAATGTTTAAAAAAATTTTACTTTACTGATCCTATCATTTTCGTCAAAGCATCCAGGTGAAGTTTGAATTCTTTTTCACCTGTTCTGGTTATGGAATAAGTGGTGTTGGTTTTTCGGCCTATAAAGCCTTTCTGAACCTTTACAAACCCACTATCCTCCAGTGTTTTTAAATGGCTGGCCAGGTTGCCGTCTGTTATATCCAGCAGTTCCTTCAGTTCATTAAAACTCACCGCATCATTTACCATCAAAGCACTCATGATGCCCAGGCGGATACGGCTGTCAAAAATTTTATTAAGATTTTCTATCGGGTTGATCATTCAATAAAAGATTTATGCCGACTATAAGTATAATAGTTAAGAAATTATGCTTATGGTATTATTTCCGTTCATACTTCCACCACATCACCACTCCATAAACAATATGCAATACGCCAAATCCCATGGCCCAGAACTGCAGGCCATAACCCAGCCACCATAAATTGAAAACGCCGAGTAAGATCTGTCCATATCCCAGGTACCTCACTTCTCTTAAAGTATATTTACTGGCATTTACCAAGGCAAGCCCATAAAAGATCAGGCAGCCCGGCGCTACCAATTGAAACTCTCCCAGTTGCATCATCCTTAATAAAAAAACAGCGCCCACGGCAAGGGGGATCAGCATATTCCAGAACAACCGCACTGTGGTAGTACCCCACATAGGCGTACCCGTTTTCCTGCTGCGCAAATAAGTAAAAGTAAAAGCTGTGACGAATGCTGCAAGGAAAGTTAAGGTGGCGATCCAGAACAGGTCATTGATCAGATCCTTCCCTGCCGAACTGATCAGCAGGCTCAACTGGCAATCTCCTTTCACCCAACAATTAATTTTCAGACTGGCAAACCATGCCCCTCCTAATGCACAAATACCTGCTGCAATCCCGCTTAAGCCACTCAGGCTTATAAAGCGGCTGCTACGTTCCATCATCTTTTTGATGTGTTGCAGGTCTTCCAAAGGTTGATGCGGTGTCTCCATATAAAAGCACTTTGAAATACAAAGTAAGTCTTTGATTCCGGAAAATGCAAATTATTTTTTTGAGCCATGTATTTTAGATTTCTTCACAGGGTAAGGATGGAACTCTTTTACAGCTTATCTTTACTTGCCTACCGGCAGGCAGGTTCAGCATAATTTTATTACCTCTCAAAAACGTCTTTAAATTAACATGCAAAAATACATTACCGGCCTTTTTTCATTTGTACTGTTCAATATCGCTTCAGCTCAAACAACTATTAACCCTGCCAATATTGACATTGTAAGAGATTCTTTTGGGGTACCCCATATTTTTGCAAAGACCGATGCTGAGGTTGCTTATGGGCTGGCATGGGCACATGCAGAAGATGATTTTAAAAGTCTGCAGGAAGTTATTTTACCGGCAAAGAACCTGATGGCCAGTGTAAAAGGCAAGCCAGGTGCTGCAGGCGATTATGCTTTTGCACTTTTCCGCTGCAGGGAAATAACAGAAGAGAAATGGAATACCCTTACGCCTGCATTTTTAAAACTGGCAGCAGGCTATGTAGCCGGGTTGAATGCTTATGCAAAAAAACATCCCGACGAAGTATTGTACAAAAAAATATTTCCCGTTACGCTTAAAGAATATGTATCCTCATCAGTTTTTGCATTGACCATTTTTAACGGCGCCGACCAGGCCCTGATCAGGATATTTAGAAACCAGGAATGGGAGGCACCCGAAATGAATAAAAAGGGTAGCAACTCTGCAGCTATCAGTTCTTCCAAAACAACATCCGGTGAATCTTTTCTGCTGATAAATGCACACCAGCCAAATATAGGCCCCCAGTCATTTTACGAAGCACACCTTAACAGCGAGGAAGGGCTGAATATTACCGGCGGCTTATTGGCCGGCGGGCCCTGCATTTTACACGGGGTAAATGAAAACCTGGGTTGGGCCCATACGGTAAACTATTGCGATAGGTTTGATGAATTCCAGTTGGAAATGAACCCGGCTAATTCACTACAATATAAATTCGATGGGCAATGGATCGACCTTGAAGTAAGAACCATAAAATTAAAAATAAAAGGTATTCCGGTTAAGGTAAAAAGAAAAGTTTACTGGAGTAAGTATGGCGCCACCATGAAAAATGACCAGGGCTTTTTCTCCATGCGGCTTGGTGCCAACATGAAGATCGGCGTATTGGATCAGTGGTACCAGATGAACAAGGCAAAGAACTTTACCGAATTCTATGCTGCCCTCGACCGCCAGGAATTAAGTATGTTCAACATTATGTATGCAGACAGGCACGATACCATTTTCTATATCAACAATGCTTTGATGCCTGTGCGGAATGCATCGGAGAATTACAACTGGAAAAGAACAGTACCGGGCAATACTTCAAAAACCTTGTGGACCAGTTTCAGGGCCGAAAAGGAATTGCCGCAATACATTAATCCGAAAGCCGGTTTTTTATTCAATACAAACCATTCATCTTTCCTGGCAACTGCGCCTGCTGAAAACTTAAAAGCTTCATCATTTGCAAAAACGGATGGTTGGGAAGAATATCATCTCAACCGCAGCGAGAGATTCATGGAACTATTCCCGCTAAATGAAAAGCTGGATTATGAAAAGTTCAAACAGATAAAATTTGACCTGCAACTTCCACAAAAACTTAAATACCCGTTCAGCTTCGATTCTGTTTTCTCTTTAAATGAAAAGGATTATCCAAAACTGTCGCCAGTTATCAGCACTTTTAAAAATTGGGATAAACGTGGTGATGCCAACAGCAAGGGCGCCGCTGTTTTTATGTTGATGTATGAACAATTGAAAAGAACGCTGCCCGACCGCACGCCCAGGCATCTAACCAAAAAAGAAGCCATTGATGTGTTTACTTATATCAGTGATTATATGCTCACCAATTTCGGCACAACGGATCTTACACTTGGTGATATTCAAAAATTAGCAAGAGGCGGAAAAGAATGGCCGCTTGGTGGTTTCCCCGACCTGTTGTCGCCACAGTGGACAGAACCATTTTACAACGGAAGATTAAAATCCATCGGCGGAGATGGGCTCATTATGTTTGTAAGGTTCCCTAAGTATGGCCTGCCAAAAATTGAAACCATTAATATGTATGGCGCCAGTGCCAAACCCGGCAAAAAACATTATGATGACCAGGTGGAAATGTACCTGCAGCAAAAAACAAAAACAATGACGCTGGATAAGGCTACGGTTTACAAAAATGCAGAAACAATTACTCATCCAGAATAGAGTCGGGACGCTGCAGCGGCCTGAATCATATGACGGAAATACACTCGTTTTTATAACTCCCGCAATACAGCGTTTATTTTTTCACAGGCAATTGCTATTTCTTCCTCAGTTATCGTAAGCGGCGGAACGATCCTTAAACAGTTTGACGCAAACAGGAACCAGTCGGTAAATACATAAAAGTGGGGGCGCTCCGGGCGAACTGAACCCTCTACCAAAGCATCTATCACTTTCTTATTTGTCTCAAAGTCATCAAACTCCACTGCCATCATTAACCCACGGCTTCTTACTGCTTTTATTTTAGGGTGTTTCAGAAGTGAAAGAAACAACTTCTCTTTTTCATGAACACTTGCCACCAGGTCTTCATTGATCAAAACCTCAAAAGCAGCCAGGCCTGCGGCACAGCAAACCGGGTGTCCTCCAAAAGTGTTGATATGGCCAAGCACAGGATCATGTGTTAATGAATCCATTATTTTTTTATCTGCAATGAATGCGCCCAATGGCATACCCCCACCCAGTGCTTTACCTAATAATAAAATATCAGGCACTACATCAAACTGCTCAAAGGCCCACAGGGATCCATTGCGGCCAAAGCCACATTGTATCTCATCCAGCACGAGCAAGGTTCCGGTTTCATCACATTTTTTTCTCAGGGCTTTCAGCCATCCATGCTGTGGTACAATAACGCCTGCTTCTGCCTGTATAGTCTCCGCAATAACACAGGCCGTGCGCTCCGTAATATTCTCCAGGTCTTCAAACGAATTATAGTTCATCTGCAACACATCGGGCAACAATGGCCTGAAAGCCTGCTGCCAGTATTCGCTGCCCATTACACTTAATGCTCCCTGTGTGCTGCCGTGGTATGAATATTTAAAAGAGATGATCTGTGTGCGGTTCTGGTATCTTTTGGCCAGTTTCATAGCGCCTTCCGTTGCTTCGGTGCCGCTGGCAGTAAAAAAAACAGCGTTCAGTGATAAAGGTAAATGAGTAGTAAGTTTTTTTGCGTATTGCACCTGCGGACTTTGCACCAGTTCTCCATATACCATTATGTGCAGGTAGCTATCCAACTGCTTTTTTATAGCATCAATAACTTTTGGATGCCGGTGCCCTATATTACAAACACTGATACCCCCTATCAGGTCAATATATTCCTTACCATCCACATCAAACAGTTTACAACCTTCTGCCTTTACAATCTCCAGGCAAAGCGGTGCTTCCGAAGTTTGTGCTATATGGTTTAAAAAAAGTTGCCTGTTCGTCATATTGGTATTATAATTATTGCAAAACCTGCCTGCCGGCAGGCAGGTAAAGGTTGGCTTCCCAAAAAGCCACAAAGTACACAAAGAATTTTTCATTAATAATGGTGCTTTGTGCCTTTGTGGGAATATATTCTTCCTGATTTTAAAAGAGGGAGGCGGGCTTAGTAGCAAATAATTAACTTATTTCTAAAAATAAAAGAGCAGATAGTTCGTATTTTTAAGACTTGTAGTGCATTAGTTTGAAGTTTCTGAATATAAAAAAGCTGTAAGCCTGAGCTTGTCGAAGGCGGGTTTATAGAAAACCATCCCGGTTTCGACGGGCTCAACCTGACAGCTTTTTTAACTTGATATACTGCCCATAAAATCGGTGGATAACCCTGCTTAATAATTTTTCTAATGAAATTTCTTCTTGCTTTTTTTTGTGGTTTCCTATTTACCGCTGTTTTATCAGCTCAGCCCAATAATAACAGGCCTAAAATAGGCCTTACCTTGAGCGGTGGTGGGGCAAAGGGCCTTGCGCATATCGGTATTTTAAAAGCAATTGACAGTGCCGGCCTTAAGATCGATTACATAACCGGCACCAGCATGGGCGCTATTGTAGGTGCTTTGTATGCTACCGGATACAGCGGCAATGATATTGAAGCTTTAAGAAAGTATATCGATTTTGATGTGCTATTCTCTAACAATGTTCCATTGAAAACTTTGGCAATGGAAGAGAAGGACCAGTACAGCCGCTTTGCCATTGAGCTCCCCTTCATCAACAATAAAATAAGATTTACCACGGGTGTAATTTCGGGTCAGGAACTGAACATGATATTCTCAGAGCTTTTTTTTCACGTATACAATATCCGCAACTTCAATAAATTCAAGATCCCATTTAAATGCATGGCCACCGATCTGGAGACCGGCGACCTGGTGGTACTTGATACCGGTAATATTATCACCGCATTGAGGGCAACCATGGCCATACCTACAGTATTCTCCGCAGTAACAAGAGATAATAAAAAACTGGTTGACGGCGGGTTGGTAAGAAACTTCCCGGTTAAAAATGTAAAGGAAATGGGTGCCGATATTGTAATAGGCAGCAATGTTACCAGTGGTCTGGCCAAAATGGATAAAATAAAAAACCCGGTAGATGTACTGTTGCAGATGGCCTTCTTCAGGGAAGCTGCTGATTTTAAAGAAGAAGTTCCCTTAACCAATATCTATATTCATATGCCACTGGAGGATTATAATACCGCCAGCTTTGGCAGCAGTAATGAGATCATAGATTCAGGAATTGAAACAGGACACCAATATTACCCGGTATTTAAAAAATTAGCCGACAGCTTAAATGCAATAAACCGGGATAGTGCGGCTACCACTAACATCCCGGATAAAACAGTTTACGTAAAAATTTATGAAGTGCGTGGAGTTAAAAAAACAACAGGTCGTTTTTTTATTCACCTGATGAATTTTTATGACAACCGGTTCTATAATTCCGCACAGATAAATAAAAGCATTGGCAGGGCATATGGTTCCAGGTATTACAGTAGCATCACCTATGAGCTGGAGCCGATATCAGAAGATACAGTTAAGATCATTTTTACAGTAGAAGAGAATCCCAATACCTATTTAAAAGCAGGCTTGTATTACACCCGCTTCAGGGGTATAAATGTAAATGTGAATTTAACCAGCCGTGATTTCCTCTTTCCCAACTCCAGGAGTATGGTTTCGGTTTCACTGGGAGAAAGTACTCAGGTAGAAGCAGAGCATTTGCAATACCTGGGCCGTATAAAGAACATTGCATTCATAAGTGGCTTCAGGCTGGATAACCAACAGATAAACACTTACCAGAATTTTAGGGTGGACGGGGCTTACAAACAGAATTTTTCACAGATCTTTCTCAATTTTCAAAACAGCGGTAACAACAGGATCGCCACAGGTGTAGGTACTGCGTTTGAATACATCCGGTTTAGCCCTTCCATCAAATCGGTAACAGAAGTTAAGGGAAGGTTCACAGATATTAAAAGCTATGTTTATTTAAAATACAATGATCTTAACCAGATATTCTTTCCAACAAAAGGGATGAAGATAAACACCGAACTTGCGCAGGTATATGATCAAAAACCAAACCTTATACAGTTTCAGAACGGGCAGGTAGTACCTTCCACGTTGAATTTTGATAACTATACCCGGCTTTTCCTGGATGCTTCTTTATTCACCAAATTGAACAGGCGCTTTACTTTTCTATCCGAGTTGCAGACCGGTATAAATTTTACCAACAATCCCAACCCGCTGAACAATTTTTTAATCGGCGGGCTCAGCGGTAGTTTCAGAAACCAGGTGAGGTTTGCGGGGCTACAGGAAGCTACTGTAAATTCATCCAGTGTTTTGGCTTTGCAGGTTGGCATAAGGTATAACCCCGCAAATAATATCTACATCACCAGTCGCATCAATGGGCTGGTAAAAGATTTTGCAACAAGTAAAAATGCCACTTCAAATAAAACTGTACTCACAGGATTTGCACTCACGTTTGCTTATAAAACTCCTATCGGGCCCCTTGAGCTGAGCGCCATGTATAGCGACCAGAGCAGGAAGCTGCAATCCTATGTATTATTTGGAATTCCATTTTAAAAAAACTGCGTTAATTTAGTGTAGCTGGCTGAATAAAGTTATACTGTACAAGAGTGATTAATTTTCACTTTTTTACTAAAAAAATGAAAATTAATAAACAGCCGTTGCCAACGAAGCTTAATAGTATCATACATGTTTGTTTCAAAAACAATATTACTTAATCTAAAAAATCATCTTCTCCTATCCCTTCCGCCTCGGCGGAGAGGATAGGAGTGGCCCTTTTCATTATGCCTGTTATCTTACCTATACAAGGAGTTTCACCCACTTTTGGCAACGACTGCTATATTGCCCCCAATGCTACCATTGTTGGAGATGTGATCATGGGTGATAATTGTAGCATTTGGTTCAATGCGGTTTTAAGGGGAGATGTGAACAGTATCCGCATGGGAAACAAGGTAAATGTGCAGGATGGGGCCATAATTCACTGCACTTACCTTAAAGCTGCCACTACAATTGGAAATAATGTAAGCATCGGGCACAATGCAATTGTACATGGATGCGTTATACATGACAATGTGTTGATTGGTATGGGGGCAATTGTGATGGATAATGCAGATGTGGGGAGTAACAGCATCATCGCAGCAGGGGCTGTAGTACTTGAAAACACAATCATAGAGCCTGGCAGTATTTACGCAGGCGTGCCGGCCAGGAAAGTGAAGGATACACCAGCGGCCATGATAAGCGGGGAGATAAACCGGATCGCTGATAATTACGTTATGTATAGTGGGTGGTACCCCTCAACCCCCTGAAAGGAGAAGGCCTCACCCCCAACCCCTCTCCAAAGGAGAGGGAACTGGAAGATGGAAGTGAAGAAATGTATTGAAATAAAGAAGAAACTTAGCATAATTGCGGAAATAGGAGATACAGTTGAACTGGAAGCTAAAATGTTTGGATAACGATAAAGTGCCGCCCCTTCTCTGAAGGAGAAGGAGTAGGAGTAGGAGGATGAGGTAAAAAAGATTAATTTCAGTACATGAAAAAAATACTACTTGTTTTTGTTATGGCTACCTTCTTATTGAGCGGATGCTTTATAAGCAGGATATTCGGCAAAAAAGATAAAGTGGGTTGTCCAACTGATGGAAGAAATGTAGGCGCCGAAAAATTATTAGGCGGAGATGAAAAAACTCAAAAAGCAGCAAAGAAAGCAAAGTGGAGAGGAGGTTGATAGTTAAATAAAAAACAAATTTTACCCCAATACCCTAATCTAAAACCAATACCTATGTGTTACGAACTTAAAACAAATAACGGTTGCTCCGAAGCAGTGATCGACGACAATTGCGGCATTTCAAAATTCTACGCAATTGCCAATACACTTTCACAAGACCTGAAAGTAAATTTCCTTAACCAGGTTGATGATGCGGAAACCCTTGACTGGGATTTTCAATATCGTGGGCAATTCTTAACCCTGCACTATAATATCTTCAATGGTGTGAGCATCTATCCGCATCAAAAGAAAAATATAGCTACAAATAGTAATGTTGTGATGGAAGTTGCGCATTTTTTAGAACACAGAGTCTATTAATGGGTTGGGTGTTGATCGTTGACTGGATGTGGCAGCGGTATACTTTACTTTATGTGAAGCGCTTGCGGGAAAAACCGAACAACTAACAAACAGCAACGAACAACGATTCCTAATAGCTCTTCTCCCCGATCGTGTCCAATATATTGCAGTAACTCACGTACCTGTCAATATGAATATTACCATCTTCAACAGCAGTTTTAACTGCACAGCCCGGTTCATTTAAATGCATGCAGTTATTGAACTGGCAATCGTTTATCAAAGCCCTCATTTCAGGAAAATAATGCGAAAGCTCCTGCTTTGAAATATCTACCAGTCCCAGTTCCCTTATACCCGGCGTATCAATGATCTTTCCCCCACCCGGCAGGTCAAACATCTCTGCAAATGTTGTGGTATGCAGGCCCTTGCCGCTCCAACCGCTTACATCCTGTGTTTTTAATTTCAGCTCCGGGAACACTGCATTAATAAAAGTTGATTTACCTACACCTGAATGGCCGCTTAATAAGGTCACTTTATCTTTCAATAAAGATGTTACTGCTTCTACCCCATCCCCTTTTTCAATACTCATGGATAAAACCTTATACCCAATGGCCTCATAAATATCTTTAACAGCAGCAAATTTATCTTCTTCCTTTTTACGGTACAGGTCGCTTTTATTAAAAACAATGATGGAAGGAATATGATAAGCTTCGGAAGTAATTAAGAACCTGTCAATAAAACCCTGCGATGTTTTAGGATCTTTAAGTGTAGCAAATAAAAGAGATTGGTCAAGATTGGAAGCAACAATATGATGCTGGTGTTTATTTGCCGGCGATGTACGGGTAATATAATTCTGCCGCTTTTTAATTTCCGTGATAGTAACCGATCCTTCCAATTCATTTTCCATTTCAATATTCACCTGGTCGCCAACCGCAATAGGGTTGGTGCTGGTAAACCCATCAATTTTAAATTTACCCAATAGGCGGGCGTTGTACGTTTTCGGATGTCCAGACGGCTCCGGGCCGTCTGACACCTTAACTACATACCAGTTGCCGGTGCTTTTATATACGGTTGCGTTCATTAAACACGAATTTCACGAATTAAAACGAATTACACAAACCTGTGGTCCGGCAGGTTTGTGTGAAGCTAACCGGTATACTTCAATTCCAGATATGTAATTTTTTACAAAAATGGAATCCGAATCCAGGCAATAGAAATAAAAGTCAAAAAGAAGGGATTAAGAAAATTGTTTCCTATTTTTAGTAGCGCATCATAGTGCAACATGCTAATGTTGTGCGCCATACAAAACGGCTTAGGCAAAAAAATGATTTATAAGGTAAGTAGTTTTTAACTTCCTAAACAAAATTGGGATTTTAAACTACTTGTTTTTTAGTTTGTAATTAAAAAAAGTATATGAAAGCAAAAACAAATATCGGACTCGACAAAAGCCAAAGTGACAACTTAGCTAAAAAACTTAATGAACTTTTATCAGACTATATGATGTTTTACCAAAATACCCGAGGTTTGCATTGGAACATAAAAGGAGATAAATTTTTTGAACTACACTTAAAGTTTGAAGAACTTTACACAAACTTGTTGCTGAAGGTTGATGACATAGCAGAAAGAATTCTTACTTTAAACCACGTACCGTTTCATTCTTTTACAGATTATGAAAAGCAATCGGAAATTAAATCACTTAAAAATATAACAGATGGCAAAAAAGGTGTTGAGCACATTGTATCAACTTTTGAAACTATACTATTAAAACAAAGAGAATTACTAATATTATCAGCAGATGCAAACGACGAGGGCACAAACGCCTTAATGAGCGACTATATCAGAGAACAAGAAAAATTAGTATGGATGTACTCTTCTTATCTGGGGAAATAATAATTGAGCAAATGTACGAAGGCACAACATTTGGGAAAATACGGGACGGAATACAAATTCCCAAACTGCGCCAAGCCCGGGCGTTACCTGCAATACCAAATGAACACTCTAACTAAGCCTGGCACTTTTCTACTTGTTTTGTTTGGACTATTTACTGTTCCAATGATTTTCTATGCTTTTTATAGATTTTCATTGCCTTTTATTAATTTTTTTTCTCTATCGGTATGTATTTATGTTGCAATACCCTTAATCATCTTCTTAATCATCACTTTTTTTCTTGACACCAAATTCAAGACACAACTAAAAAGGTATAGTATTCTTGCTGCTGTACTTTTTATTGTATGCCTTCAAATATATCCAACAGTACAGACATTAATTGTTAAGGACACAGAAACTAGAGCACAGAAACTTATTGAAGCAATACAGCGATATAAAGAAAAAAAAGGGTTTTGGCCACAATCACTAGATGACCCTTATTTTAATAAATATTCTAAAACTGCCATAGCCCAAAGGCCATTTTATTATCGACTTGAACAAACTGTTGATAGTGATACATCCTTTTTGTTTTATTTTTATTCATTTAACGGCCTTGAAGGAAGAATAAGAATTAATACGACAAAATTAAAGTCATCACCAATAATTTGGAACTACACAGATTAGCGGTACATGCAGGTAACAAAAGGTCGCAAGGCTGGCGGACGGAATAACATCGACAGTTGTACTATCAGCTAATATCGGGCTTAACTTATTTGGCTTTTAGTTGTTAACTTCAGAACTATATATTTCAATTCGGGCATTTGTACCAGGCGCACGAGAACTGAATTCCCTGCCTACGCAAATACGGGAACCTTGTACGAAACCTTATCGCAAACATACCAATAAAAAAAGGTTATGATTTTTAGAAAAAGTACATTATTACTATTTTATTTTTTGTTAGGACATACTTTGCTTGCTCAAAGTAAAAAAGAAAAATTGTCGAAAATAATGAATACTTACCACAACTATAATATGTTTGACGGTGCAGTATTGGTTGCTGAAAAAGGCAAAATAATTTATAAAGAAGCATTTGGGTTGGCAAATAGAGAGTGGAACATTCCCAATTATACCGATACCAGGTTTATGATAGGCTCTATTTCAAAACCTTTCACTGCTACTTTAATCCTAATACTTGTACAAAAAGAACTTGTGAGTTTAGATAAAACTATAGAAGATTATTTGCCTGAATTCAAAAACAAACCTGCTGCAATAGTTACTATTAAACAATTACTCAGCCATACTTCGGGAATTCCGAATTACGACATTATTAAAGATTTTTTTCCAAGAATCAGCCGTCAAAGCTTTAGCAGGGATGAATATTTGAAAATATATCAGGATTCTGCACTTGCTTTTACCCCAGGTACCCGGTATCTGTATAGTAGTTGGGGCTATTTTACTTTGGGATACATAATTGAAAAAGTAACCCGAAAATCTTATGCACAAGCAATGAAAGATGAGGTTTTCAATAAAATAAAAATGGAAAATTCAGGCTCGTATTTACATACACAAATTGTATCAAAAAGAGCTTCGGGTTATGACTATGGTTTTGGGAATTATGTTAGTGCAGATTTTAGAGATCAATCCAACACTATGGGAACCGGTGATATTTACACAACTGTTGAAGACCTATTTAAATTTCATATGGCAATTGCTAATAACACTTTATTGAATAAAAAATTAACCGATGAAATGTTTACACCAGGAATGAGGCCAGCACAGTATGGTTACGGCTGGTTTAATCAAAATTTTAGATATACAACAACTGATAGTATCACTGCAAATTATCATTTAGGCTCTACAGAAGGTTTTATGGCATTTATGATTCGAATGCCAGCAACAAATAGTATGGCTGTAATTTTATGTAATAGTGCTCCAACAGATTTTTTTGGAATCATAAAAAGCTTATTGAAAGTACTTTATAATAAACCTGTAATACTAAAAGAGCCTGTACATAAACAAATGGAAACTCTTATTGCAAAATTTAGTGCAGAAAAAGCGGTAGTGGATTATAAGAGAATGAAAATTGATACAGCCCATTTTTATATAGATTGGCTACAAATGTATTATCTCGGAGAAAAATTACTAAGTTTAAAAAGATATGATGATGCAAGAATAATTGCAGAAAATAATATTATAGAGTTTCCGGAAAGAGACTTTATAGCATTATCAATGGCAAATATTTATTTAGCCCTGAATAGAAAAGTGGAAGCCTTAAAATTCTATAAGAAGACTCTTCAACTTAACCCTGAAAGCGAAGAAGCTAAAAATAGAATAAAAGAATTGCAAATAAATTAAAAAAAGGATTCGTACAAAGGTTTGCCGCAAGTCTGGCGGAAGGAATAACAATCGGCTGCCTTCTCAGGCGAGTCTCTGCCTGGATTATTATTTCCACCTCATTACTCCTCCCTGACTTCGCAAACACCTGGGGCCGTTAACAGTATGTTTTAAAGAGCTTAAGTTCCAAAAGTGGCTTATATTTGACCAAGTATTTTTTCAATGACAACGAGAGAAAACATATTAACCATTATAAAAAATCACAAACCGCAGTTTTCTAAATTCGGAGTTTCGAGTATTGGACTATTTGGCTCTTACCGTCGTAATGAACAATCAGCCAAAAGTGATATAGACTTGCTGGTTGACTTCGAGCCTGAAAAGGAAACCTTTGATAATTACATGGCTGTGTATGATATTTTTGAAAGCCTTTTCAAAAATGAAAAAATTGAAATTGCTACAAAAAACGGGTTGAGTAAATATATAGGCCCTAAAATCTTAAATGACGTTATGTATGTCTAAAGAACCAATTGAATTCTTGAAACATATAGCCGATGAATGTATTTATTTACTCTCCATAAGCAAAGAATTATCTAAGGATACCTTTCTGGATGATGAAACCCTAAAGAGAGCTGTTGTAAGAAGTTTGGAAATTATTGGAGAAGCAACAAAGAAAATTCCCGCAGATTTTAAGGTAAAATGGAGTTCTATCCAATGGGAAAATATGGCAGGAATGCGTGACAGACTAATCCATGATTACATCGGCGTAAACTATTCCATTGTTTGGGACGTGCTTGTAAATAAAATTCCAGAATTAAATTCTCAAATTCAAGAAGTGCTAAACGCTGAATAAACTACCGCTAAAAGGTTTAGTGCAATTCCCTTCTCAGGTGAAGATTACTTACGGAAACTTTCTAAACACCGTAAACTTTAACAGCAGTTCCAAAAACAAAAATGCCAATGCAGCCATAACAAAAGGAAAGAATTTTTCTGTAAAGTTGGTACGGGTAGTTATCTCCACCTTTGATTTTTCCAGGTTGTTTATCTCATCATAGATACCATTAAGCCCCTCATTATCTTTTGCACGAAAATATTTACCCCCGGTCTCATTAGCGATCGCTTTTAATTGTCTTTCATCAATGGATACCTTTGCCATTTGCATAACTACGCCCGTGGGCGTATTTACCGGCTGTGGTGCATAGCCATCGGTACCCACGCCAATGGTGTATACTTTAATTTGAAACGCTTTGGCGATTTCCTTAGCTGTTTCCGGATCTATAAGGCCGCCGTTATTTTCTCCATCAGTTAATAATACAACAACCCTGCTTTTTGATTTACTGGTACGCAAACGATCTACACTGGTGCTAAGGCCCGAGCCAATGGCCGTTCCATCTTCCAGCAAACCGTTGCGGATGCTTTCAATAGCTGCAACCAAAACCCGTTTATCTGTAGTTAACGGGCATTGCGTAAAGCTCTCGCCGGAAAATATCACGATGCCAATACGATCGGTCAATCTTTTACTTACAAAATCGATGGCCACGGCTTTTGCAGCTTCCAGGCGGTTTGGTTTAAGGTCCTGTGCGGTCATACTGCCGCTTACATCGATACATAAAATAATATCCACGCCCTCGCCTTCTGCATTTTGTTCCTCAAATATAGTTTGCGGACGTGCAAGCGCTGCAATAATTAAAATGATCGCCAGTAATCTGAATATAAATGGCAAATGACGGAAACTTGTTTTCCAGGTTGACAATCCTTTTGCTGATGCATCTGATATGATAATAGCTCCCTGCCTTTTACTGTTCCTGGCTGCATACCACCATATCATTACAGGCACTACGATCAGCAGCAGCAGGAACCAGGGTTGGCTAAAAGTTATATTTTTAAAATAGTCGTAGAACAAAGTTGGTTTAGGAGTTTAGAAGATTAGAAGTTTAGTGGTTTAGGGGGTTGTTGTCCTCCTTCGCTTAAGCTTCGGTGGATAAATTGTTCTATTAATTGTATCGTTTCCTTTATTTCCTGCAGGCTGTCTTCACTCTCCACTGCTGAGGGCTGGAATTTTGCAAATTTTACCGCATCTGTGTAACGTAGTGCTGTAGCCAGTTTAAAGAGATCTTCTGCATGTATTTTCATCTCCCTGATATTTATGAGTAGGTCTCCGGTTGTATTATCCAGTAAGCTTTTACCCTGCTTCCGGCCCAGGTAGTTTTTAAAAATGTACGATAGCTTAGTATGATAGATCTTCGTTTCGCCTGCATCATTCAAATTATATTCACCCATTTTCTTTAGCTCATCCATCGCTTCATCAAAAGGAGAAAGTTTAGATTTAGGAACGGCCGGCCTTTCTTTCTTATACTTTTTAAAATACCGGTATAAAAGATAAATGATAAGCAGCAACAAAACAATGCCTCCAATTATAAAATACAATTTGTAATCAATGATAGAAACGTTGATAATGGGTTTGATATCCCTGAGCTCGTTAGAGCTGTCTGCCGGGGAGTACCCTACATTTACGTAAAAGGAATCTGTCAGTAAGATCCTCGGAGGCTGGCCTGCAGCACCGGCAAACTGTACAGGCAGTGCCGGGAAAAGCCAGCGGCCTGAATCAAAGCTGGTGATAATGATCGTCTGCTCAATAACTTTTGAATCATCTTTAAAGTCGCTGGTATCGGGCTTAGCTGCTTCTACAATATCAAAATGAGGGATTGAATCCGGGAACCTTGCCCAGTTATTCAATGTTGCGGAAGCGGGAACAGTAGCTTTTATCGAAAGCTTTATTTGCTCGCCAATAAGGATATCCTTCCTGTCGGTAATAGTTTGTACCACCTGCGAAAAACCAAATTGCATACAAAAAGAAAAACAGGCTGTCAATACAACACGTAACACATTAAAATAGGTTTTCCTGATCAGCATCTGTTCTTTTAAAATTAAATGACCGTTGATCGTTGTTCATTCATGGTTCCCCAATTTATCACTACAGCTTTACGAGCAACGATTAACGAACAACAGTTTCTATATTCTGTTAATAAAAAACTTCTGCAATATTTTCACATAGTCATCATCTGTACGCACATGCAATAACTCTGAGCCTGCCTTTTTAAAATAATTCTTACTGGTCTCACTTTGATGCATAAAATGCTGCTGGTAGTTATAGCGCACCAGTTGATCACTGCTGTCTATCCAGGAATATTTATTGGTTTCTGCATCCTGCACCTGCAGCAGGCCCGCATCGGGCAATTCCATATCCATTTTATCATATACCCTAATACCAATCACATCATGCTTGTTGCCGATCACTTTAAGGCCGTCATCATAATTGATGGCCAGGAAATCGCTCAAAATAAAAGCAATACTTCGTTGCTTCACTGAGCGGCTGAAAAATTTGATAGCACCATCGAGGTTAGTTCCCTGCTTCATGGCCTCCACAGTCAATAACTCCCGTACAATGTAAAGTGCATGTTGCCGCCCTTTTTTGGGAGGGATATATTTTTCTATCTTATCGCTGAAGAAAATAACACCAACTTTATCATTATTATTAACGGCGCTGAAAGTAAGTATAGCGCCCATCTCTACGATAAGGTCCTTTTTTTGTTTGGCTACTGTACCGAACAGATTACTGGCGCTTGTGTCTATCAGCAACATCACTGTCAATTCTCTTTCCTCTTCAAATACTTTTGTAAAAGGGTGATTGAACCGGGCACTTACATTCCAGTCAATAAAACGTACATCATCACCTGCATAATATTCCCGCACTTCCCTAAATCTCATCCCCTTGCCTTTAAAAGCAGAATGGTATTCACCCGTAAATAAATGCGTAGTGATTTTTTTGCTCTTGATCTCGAGCTCACGTACTTTTTTTAATATTTCTTCTGTAGTTAACATGGTTGCAGCCCCCTCCAACTCCCCCGAAGGGGGAGGGCTCTGAGACTCTGATTATTAAAAAATTTCATACCCATTTTACTCTTTACAAGTCCCCCTTCGGGGGATTTAGGGGGCTTTATGGAACATTCACCACCCTTAATATCTCATTTATGATCTGTTCTACATTCACATTTTCTGCTTCAGCTTCGTATGTTAACCCTATCCTGTGGCGCAACACATCTTTAGTGATGCTACGCACATCTTCAGGAATAACAAAAGCCCTGTTATTTAAAAACGCATAGGCTTTTGCAGCCAGCGCTAAATTTATACTTGCTCTTGGCGATCCTCCAAAACCGATAAGCGGCGTAAGTTTGGGTAGGTTATATTTATCAGGGAAACGTGTTGCAAAAACAATATCCAGGATATAGTTCTCTACTTTTTCATCCAGGTAAACCTGGCGTACCAGCTCTTTTGCAGTTAATATCTCGCTGGTAGATGCCACAGGGTTTATGGGCAGAAAACTAAGTCCCAATGTATTCTGCCGAATGATCAATTGCTCTTCCGCCTTACTTGGATAATCTACCACCACTTTCAGCATAAAGCGGTCAACCTGTGCTTCGGGTAATGGATAAGTGCCTTCCTGCTCAATGGGGTTTTGTGTTGCAAGCACTAAAAACGGTTCCGGTAATTTATAGGTTGTATCGCCAATGGTAACCTGCCGCTCCTGCATGGCTTCCAGCAAAGCGCTCTGCACTTTTGCAGGCGCACGGTTAATCTCATCTGCCAAAATAAAATTAGAAAAGATTGGCCCCTTGCGAACCATGAATTCATTCTTTGCCTGGTTATAGATCATGGTACCAACCACATCGGCGGGCAATAGGTCCGGGGTAAACTGTATACGGCTGAATGCTGCATGAACAGCCTGTGCCAGCGATTTGATGGCAAGTGTTTTTGCAAGGCCGGGTACACCCTCCAGCAAAACATGCCCGTTGCTGAGCAAGCCTATCAATAACCGTTCGATCATGGATTGTTGTCCCACAATCACTTTACTTAACTCATCATTAATACGGGTAACAAATCCCGATGCATTTGTGATCTTTTCATTCAGTAACCGAATGTCTTCAGATGTTTGAACCATAAATAATAATTTTTGAGCCGGGGCCTGAAATCAATTCTCAACTTCACAGGCAACGGCTGTTTATTCCTACCCCTCTCCTCGGTAGTTTCTTGCAAAGGAACGAGCGAAGCTCATTGAGGTGAGGCCGTGCAAAATACGAACTATGCCTAACAAATATTTAGCCGTTTTTATATACAGCGCAAATCTTTGTTAAAATCACTTTAACTTTAAGTAAAAGTACCTGCCATCATAGATCAAAACCTGATAACTACCTTCAATACCTATAAGTTTACCGAATTATAAAACACCTGTGCATTATAAGAGCATTAAGTAAGAAGCCTAGTTTATTTGGAAACCTTAGCGGCGCCTTCCAGTCATTGGTAGGTGGCAAGATCAGCATCTATGTAGAACTTTGTGAAAAGACAAGAGAAGAAGCTTACCAACTGATGTTGCAGCATGCAAAGAAAACAAAAACCTTAGGTTTTGCAAACCTCCTATGTTTGAATAATTAACTCAAATACTTCCCAACAATGGGCATTCTCCTTCCTACACCAAATGCTTTTGGAGAGATACGGATAATAGGGCAAAACTGGTTACGCTTGTATTCATTGATATTCACCAGCTTTAAAACACGGTCAACCAGGGCAGCATCAAAACCCTGGGCTTTTATGTCGTTAGGCCCCTGCCTTCTTTCAATGTATTGATATAAGATCTTATCAAGCACTTCATATTCCGGTAATGAATCAGAATCTTTTTGTCCGGGCCGCAGTTCTGCACTGGGGGGCTTTGTTAGAATATTATTGGGGATCAGTTCTTTTTCCCTGTTAATATATTTTGCCAGCTCATAGATCTGCAGCTTATAGCAATCACCCAAAACCCCAAGACCACCAGCCATATCACCGTACAGGGTTCCGTATCCTGTTGCCAGCTCGCTTTTGTTGGAGGTGTTCAATAAAATATATTCGAATTTATTGGCCATGGCCATTAACAGGTTACCTCTTGTCCTGCTTTGTAAATTTTCCTCTGCTATGCTGAAAGGCAGATCTTTAAAAATGGGTTTCAATTCATATAAAAAACTGTTGTAGATATTTTCAACAGGTATAATATCGTAGGGATTACCCAGGTTCATACTTAACTGCACTGCATCATTAACCGAATGCCCTGTTGAGAATTGCGAGGGCATCAATACTGCTCTTACATTGTCCTTACCTAAGGCAGCACAGGCTAAGACCAGGGTAACTGCGCTGTCAATACCCCCACTGCTGCCAAGTATGGCTTTTGTAAATCCCATTTTTGAAAAGTAATCTTTGATGCCCAATACAATCGCATCATACACTTTATCAATATTCAGTTTCGCTTCCAGTGCAATTGGTTCCAGTAATGCATCAGGCATACGACTGGCTGGCTCAATAACCGGTGCTTCAATTGTTCCGTCATCATTTACAATAAAAGATTGCAGGGATTCTTCAAAGAAGGGCATTTGTCCGCAAAGATTTCCTGTTGCATCAAATATCAATGAAGCACCATCAAACACGATCTCTGTCTGGCTGCCCACAGCATTGCAATAAAAAAGTGGCAGTTTATATTTTAATACATTCGATTTTATTGTTGCTTTCCGGTCTTCATCATGTGTGTAATCAAATGGCGATGCAGAAAGGTTGATCATTACATCGGGTTGCTGCTTCATCAGTTCATCCATCGGGCAAATGCGGTACAGGGTATTATCTCCCAGGTTCCAGATATCTTCACAAATGGTAACGGCAAATTTTTTGCCTTTAAATTCCATCACATCCCATTCATAGGCAGGCTCAAAATAACGGTACTCATCAAACACGTCGTAATTAGGCAGACATGTTTTATGTGCAATGCCTTTTATCTCTTTTTCATAAAGTAAGAATGCAGCATTAAAAAGATCTTTTCCTTCCCTCACTTTATTTTTATCAGGTGCACCTACCAAAACGCCAATGGTATCAGCATGCTGTTTTATAATATCCAGTGCCGCATAACTTTTATTAATAAAATCTTCAAACTCCAGAAAATCGCGGGGGGCATAGCCACAAACGCTTAACTCACTAAAAACGATGAGATCAGCACCCTGCTGCTTTGCAGTTTCAATAGCATCAATTATTTTTTGCGTATTGCTTTCAAAATTACCGATATGATAATTCTGCTGTGCCAGGAAGATCTTCATGAGTCAAAATTACGGTAGAAAATACATTAAGCCACGAATTAATTAGCCACGAAATACACGAATGGACACGAATAAATACAAAGGCAGTATAAATCCCTTATTCGTGTAAATTAGTGCCATTCGTGGCAAAATAAAATTAAGCCACTAATGGCACGAATTATCACCAATAAATACAAAAAAACACATGAAAAACAGATATTTGTAAAAACTACTGATGACTGATTTGATCTATAAAGACGAAGCTTATGAACTTACAGGCATTTGTATGGAAGTACATAATCATCTTGGGCCGGGTTTGTTAGAAATAATTTATAAAGAGGCAATTGAATGGGAGCTCGATAGCCGCTTGATCCAGTATGAAAGAGAGAAAGAGTTTCCGGTTTATTACAAAGGCGTCTTGCTTAGAAAAAGATTTAATGTAGATTTTGTGGTTTATGATAAAATAGTACTTGAGGTTAAGGCCAGGGAAACAATTGTTAATGATGATATTGCCCAGGTAATTTATTATCTGAAACTATCCGGTTGTCGGCTCGGGATCATTGTAAATTTTGGAAGAAGTAAATTAGAGATAAAAAGACTGGTGAATTAGCACCTTATTCTTTCATTCGTGTAAATTAGTGCCATAGTGGCAAAATAAAATTAAGCCACGAATTACACGAATGGACACGAATAAATACAAAGGCCGTATGGATCCGCTGGATTGTTTTCTCTTTTCATTCGTGTAAATTAGTGCCATTAGTGGCTAAATAAAATCAAGTCACGATACACAAATAAACACTTATAAATTACAAATGCTGGTTGGATTTCAGATATTTGTAAAAAACAGCTGGTTTGTTTTCTCTTTTCATTCGTAAATTAGTGCCATTAGTGGCTAAAAAAATATCATGAAATACTTTTTCCATATCCTGGCAGCCCTCCTTTTATTTTCCTGCAACAGCAGTGATGATGCGCCAGATGTTTCCAATATAAAAGTGGAGTTGAATACCATGCGTTTTGAGCAGGATCTGTTTGCATTAGATACCACAAATTTTACACAGCACCTGGATCAGCTCATTGCCAAGTACCCTTCTTTTGGAGAGAATTTTTTAGCCACCATTTTAAATGCCGATCCGGTGTGGTCAGCAGATAGTGCTGCTGATTATGTGCAGGGTTTTATAACAGCATACAAACAGGTATACGATACATCTCAAAAACTGTTTAAAGATTTTACACCGTATGAAAAAGAAATAAAGCAGGGACTGCAATATGTAAAACATTATTTTCCTGCCTACAAAGAGCGGAAGAAACTTATCACCTATATCGGACCAATTGACGGATATGGTGATATCCTGAGCGATGATGCAATCATTGTAGGATTGCAGCAACACCTCGGAAAAAACTTTCCCGTGTACAGGACAACTTTTGTGCAGGAGACATACCCGGAATACATTAGCAACCGTTTTGAGCCCGGTTATATTGCCGTGAACTGTATGAAAAATATAGTGAATGATCTCTATCCTGAAAAATTAGAGGATAAGGCATTGGTGCAGCAGATGGTGGAAAAAGGAAAAAGGTTGTATGTTTTAAGCAAACTATTACCCAATATCAAAGAGTATAAAATAATCGGCTATACTGAAGAGCAGTTAAAAGCGGTGTATGAACATGAAAAAGCGGTTTGGGACCTGTTTGTTCAAAACAATTTTTTACGCACCATCGATAACAATATCATTAAGAATTATATTGGAGAAGGACCCAAAACCCAGGAACTGGGAGAAGCATCACCCGGAAATATTGGCAGTTTTGCAGGCTGGCAGATCGTAAAAAAATTCATGCAGAAAAATTCCGGATATACTTTGCCACAATTAATGGAGGCAGATACTGAACTGATCTTTCAGCAGGCTAAATACAAACCTTAGTGAGTTTAAGAACACGATCACCGTTATTTCCTCACTCTTCAGGGGTAAATTGAGGGGGTTTAAGCTGCAATCACCTGTTGCATTGAACCCTGCCCGGGCTTTTTACCCAACTGTTTCATCACCCTGAAATGAGAAGCTACTGCTTCACTCATGGTATCGTATTTATTATAAGGGATGTTAAACTCTTTGCATTTTTCCATAACGATCTTGCTGATGGGAGGGTAATGTATATGACTTATACGTGGAAAAAGGTGATGCTCTATCTGGTAATTCAATCCACCAACAAACCAGGAGATCACTTTATTGCCCATCGCAAAATTTGCAGTTGTTCGCATCTGGTGCTCGGCCCAGGCTGAATCAATGTGTTTGGTGGTATCTAAGGGAACATGTTCAAACTCTGTATTTTCAACTACATGCGCTAATTGAAAAACCAATGATAAGATCAATCCCATTACAGCATTAAGCAGGAAAAAGCCTGCTACCCATGCTCCAAAACCCCACACCATTATTGGCAATACGATATAAAAAGTGAAATAGAGAATTTTGGTAACCCAAAAAATTACATGATTCTTTGTTGACATTTTCCAGGCATCTGTAGTATATATCTTACGGGAAAAATATTTTGTAAAATCCATAATGAAGATCCAGAAAATAGTTGATAGGGCATAAACCGGCAAGAGATATAGATATTGTACTTTATGTGCCGGTACCCATTTCTGTGATTCGCAATGACGAATGACCGGGCTCTTGGCAATATCATCATCAATACCATCAACATTGGTGTAAGTATGGTGAATGATGTTATGTTTTTGTTTCCAGAAATAAGAACTTGCGCCAAGTGCATTCAGGGTGAGCCCTAAAAAATCATTTAACCTGGGTTTAGTAGAATAGCTTCCGTGGTTGGCATCATGCATTACACTAAAGCCTATAGAAGCTGCAGCTATACCTAATACCACACAACACAATAATGCCTGGGGGTTTGTTAAGGGTGCAAGCATCAATAAACCATACATGGCAACTGCAGTAATAACCAAAGTGATTGTTTTAATGTACAATCTCCAGTCGCCCGTCTTTTTTATTTTATTGGTTGCAAAATATTCATCAACAGATGTTTTTATACTTTGATAAAATTCGTTATTGCTGTTTGAAAATGTAATTTTTGCCATAATGATATTGCCTCTTTTGAAGAATTAAATTTATAACAAAACCCGGAAAATCAGTATGAAAATTGTTAGAAATTTTACCCTTGATATGACCTGGTATCCTATATTATTTAAAGGCCAAAGTTAAGCAAAAATACAGTACGGGAAAGGTTAAATTAGTTGAGTTTGAAGGGAGCACACATTTCAAATGCAGGTATTAAAACATCAAATTGCTTCCGGGTATTTATATTTTCCATCTGGTAGGTGCCTATCATTTTACCGATCTCTGAGCGCAGGTTACAGCCGCTCACGTATTGATAGGATGTTCCCGGGCTGATCTCCGGTTGCACACCTACTACTCCTTCGCCTTCAACTTCCCGCATACTGCCATTGCTGTCGTAAATATGCCAGTGCCTGCTGAGGAGTTTTACGGGGAAAGCATTATTATTTTCAATGGTGATCCGATAAGCAAACATGAATTCACTGTTAACAGAATTACTGTATTCAGGCTGGTAATAAGTGTCCACGCTGATGGTAATACCTTCTGTTATTTTAGAAACCATGCAAACTGTTTGTGTAAAATTAGGAATAAAATATCCTTTTATTGTAATTTACAAAATGCTTCCATGTTAAAAAATAATTTATGAATAGAAATATCATATATTTTTTGAGGACTTGTATCCATTTTTCAACAACCATTGCAAAACCTTTTCCAGGTTATCGCCCTGTACTATGATCTCACCATCTTTTACAGAACCTCCTGTACCACAGCATGATTTTAATTTTTTGCCCAGTTCTTCCCGGTCATTATCTATACCAATAAATCCTTCAATAAGCGTAACGGCTTTGCCAGCCCGGTGTTTGGTATCCAGCCTTACCTTAAGTTTTTGATGTGATGGCTCAATGGTTTGCTGCTCTTCTCTATTTTCTTCGGGAAGTTTAAAATCTGGATCTGTGGAATAAACCAATCCGCCCAATGACCGTAAATTTTTCTTCGACATGATAATGTGTTTTTAAGTCTCCCCTTCGGGGAGATTTAGAGGGGCTTAGCTTTTAAACTCAGGTCAAGGCTCCTGGCCTGGTGAATAATAGCTCCGCTTGAAATATAATCAACACCGGTAGCTGCATAGCTTTCAATATTACCCAGGTTAATACCGCCGCTGGCCTCGGTCTCAAATTTACCCTGGATGATCTTCAATGCTTCACTGATCAGCCCGGGCGTAAAATTATCAAGCATGATACGATCCACTTTGCCTACCTGCATTACTTTTTGCACATCATCCAGATTCCTGGTTTCAATTTCTATTTTTAATCCGGGTTTTTTATCCTGAACATAAGCATACGCTTTTTCTATAGCAGCTTCAATACCCCCGCAATAATCAATATGATTATCTTTAAGCATGATCATATCATACAGCCCAAAGCGGTGATTCACGGCCCCTCCTATCCTCACTGCTTCTTTTTCCAGCAGGCGAAAATTTGGCGTGGTCTTACGGGTATCAAGTAAGTCAGTTTTATAGCCTTCTAATTTTTGGGTGTACTGTTTGGTCAGCGTGGCAATACCACTCATGCGTTGCATACAATTCAGGACAAGTCTTTCACACTGCAAAATAGTATGCACTTTGGCTTTTACTTCAAAGGCCTTTTCGCCATACTGCATGGTATCCCCGTCTTTTTTAAACCCTGTAAAAACAATCCCCGGCTGCATATGCCTGAATATGCTTTCCGCCACTTCCATTCCTGCAAGTATGCCATCTTCTTTTATCTTTAAAACGGCTTTGCCTTCAGCGCCTGCATCAATGGATGATATGGTTGAGTGATCGCCATCGCCGATATCTTCAGCGAGCGCATTTGTGATCAGCAGGTCAAGTTGATTAAAATCCATAACAACAAAGCTAAGAAAGAACCCAAAAACAAAGCCCCGAAAAAATCCGGGGCTTCAATATCATTTATTTAATGCTGCTAATTGCTCTCAAAAGTGATTTTCTGCAATACCTGTTTATCTCCTTTCTGCTTCATAAAAATAGTGGTTCGGTATGACCCGCTGCGGGTTACTAAAGTACCGATACAATATTGCGATCCCGAATTTTCGCCCTTATGTATCACATCAAAACTTTTTACGGTATTTGATGCAAAAAAATCTCTTAGTACCAACTGGGCCTGGCTTTTACTATAGCTGTTACTTTTGTCAGGCATGTTTATTTCAACTGTATTGTCATAGAACCTGGATATTTCAGCCGCATTTCCTGCTTTCATAGCGCTTATCACTTCATCAATACTTGAAAAAAAAGTGAAGGAACTTAAAAGAGCACCAATGGTTAATAAAGTAAAAAATCGTTTCATATTTATAAATGTTTTTCCTACTGTAAATTTACTAAAAACGTGCCAACTCCCCTAAAATTGCGGGTCTTGAAGTTGATTTTACAACTAATAAACATTAATGAGTTGTTAATAGCTGCAAATATTTTAGTTTTATCCAATGGAAGATAGGAAAGTGATATTAATTATAATGGATGGATGGGGGCTGGGAAAGGTAAAAAACAGCGATGCTATCCAGCATGCCAGCACTCCCTTTGTAAATTCTTTATATGCATCCTACCCTCATACCACGCTGGTTACCTGTGGCGAGGATGTGGGTTTGCCGGAAGGACAGATGGGTAACAGTGAGGTTGGCCATTTGAACCTGGGTGCCGGCCGTATTGTGTACCAGGAATTACAAAGAATAAATGTGGCCATACGAACCGGTGAATTTGCACAACAGGAAACACTGCTAAGATCTATCAGGTATGCCAGGGATAACAATAAACCCCTTCATCTTATTGGGCTTGTAAGTGATGGCGGTGTACATTCCCATATCAATCATTTAAAGGCATTAATATCATTATGTAAAGCCGAAGGTTTATCCGATGTGCTTGTTCATGCTTTTACAGATGGCAGGGATACCGACCCCAGGAGCGGGCTGGACTTTTTAACTGAATTGAAAACTTATTTAGATTTGACAGTTGGCCATATTGCCAGTATAACGGGCCGGTATTATGCCATGGACCGGGATAAGCGATGGGAAAGAGTGAAGATCGCTTATGATGCCCTGGTTAACGGCAAAGGAGAAAATACAGCCGACATGTTAACTGCAGTTAAAAGATCCTATGATAACGGTATTACCGATGAATTTATAAAACCGATCATCAACCAAACATTACCAAAGGTCAAAATTGAAAATGGGGATGCTGTCATTTGTTTTAATTTCAGGACAGACAGGTGCCGGGAAATAACGGAAGTATTAACACAAATAGACCTGCCTTTATTTGATATGAGAAAGCTGGACCTTGATTATACAACCATAACACAATACGATCAAAGCTTTAATAATGTGCACGTGGTTTTTGATACCGATGACCTTAAAAACACTTTGGGCGAGATCTTAGAACAAAATAATAAAACACAGGTACGCATTGCTGAAACAGAAAAGTACCCGCATGTAAGTTTTTTCTTTAGCGGTGGCAGGGAAATTCCTTTTACCGGCGAAAGAAGAATTATGGTTCCCTCACCCAAAGTTGCTACTTACGATCTGCAACCAGAGATGAGTGCTTACGAAGTAACAGATGCCATTGTAAAAGAAATTGAAAAGAACATTAAATTAAATACTGCAGCCCCCCCCTCGGGGGGTGGGGGGGCTGATTTTATCTGCCTGAATTTTGCAAATGCAGATATGGTGGGGCATACAGGGGTATGGCAAGCCATTATTAAAGCAGTGGAAACAGTGGACAGCTGTGTAGAAAAAGTGGTTACCGCTGCGCTTGAAAATGAGTATACTGTGTTGTTAACTGCCGACCATGGCAATGCCGATTATGCGATCAATGAAGATGGAACGCCAAACACGGCACACACTTTAAATTTAGTTCCATTGTTTTTAATAAATGAGAACAAGAACCAAACTTTGCACCCCGGCAAACTAGGTGATATTGCACCTACCATATTAAAGCTGATGGGTTTACCCATACCAGCCGAAATGACCGGAGATATTTTAATAAACCAAAACTGATAGTTCATGACGATCCTAAAAAGAATTTTCCAGATTTTATTGCTGACTTTTATTGTTATACAATTTATCAGGCCCGGAAAAAACAAGGCAGAAGGTATCAGCAAAAATGATATCAGCACTTTGTACCAGGTACCTGCTCCTGTACAGGCCGTGCTTAAAACAAGTTGCACCGACTGTCACAGTAATAATACCTTCTATCCCTGGTACTCCAAAATACAACCTGTGGCCTGGTGGTTAGATGATCATATCATTGAAGGTAAAAAGCACCTGAATTTTTCAGAATTCGCCACTTACTCATTAAGAAAACAGTATCATAAACTGGAAGAAATAGATGAAATGGTAAGGAAAGGTGAAATGCCACATGATAAATATCTATGGATGCATAAAAATGCCAAATTAAGTGAAGATCAAAAAACGATCATTTATAAATGGGTTAATGCCACCATGGACTCCATGAAAGCCAGGTACCCAATAGATAGTTTAATCAAAAAGAAATAAAGGTTAACTTTGTTTTTATGTACCTCATCCCAAAAAAGATTACCGCCTGGGGGTTATTGCTGCTTGTAGCAATACCTCTATTTTTTTCGGTAAGCATATTGGTCAGGCAAAAGATCCTCCATTTTCAGAGAGAAAAAAAATTTGAAAAAGAAACATTGCAAACAGTTGTAGTTTCTGCACCAGATATTTACTGGGTAAAGCCTGGAAAAGAAATATTACTGGATGGAAAACTGTTTGATGTAAAATCCTTTACAACCAATGACAATAAAATTTCTTTGCTGGGATTTTTTGATCAGAAAGAAGATAAACTGGTACAACAGATAGTAGCGCGTGAGAAACAAAAAAGAAAAACTGATAGCCCTTTCAATGCGGTAAAATTCTTATTCTTCCCGGTTTATATAGCACAGCACGGGATCAGTTATGAAGCAGGCTGGAAAATACTTTCGCAGCAATATTATACTTTTAATGAAATGACTGCTTGCTCACCCAGTTACCCGGTCATTCATCCTCCCCGATCATAACCTGCAAAGGCTGCCCAAAGCGCAATGCCTTTATTTCTCACTATGCAAATCCTGCGTAGTGAAAATTTTTTTATTAAATTAATACTCATGAGCAGGATATTTATGCTATTGGGATTATTAGCCATAACCTTCACTGGCTATGGCCAGGAAAAAATTAATCAAGCCGATACTGCAAAAAAACAAGTAGATCTTACAGAAGTGATAGTTTCTATAAATAAATGGGAGCAAAAACTGAACGAGGTACCCAACAAAATAACTAAAGTTAACAGGGCAGAGATCCTGCGCAATAATCCGCAAACAGCAGCAGACCTGCTTAATCAAACGGGCACTATCTTTATTCAAAAAAGCCAGCTTGGTGGCGGAAGCCCCATGATACGTGGCTTTGCAACGAACAGGATACTATTGGTAATAGATGGAGTTCGTATGAACAATGCCATTTACCGCAGTGGTAATTTGCAGAATATAATCAGTATTGATGCATTAAGTACGCAAACTGCAGAAGTGATCTTTGGGCCGGGTTCATTAATATATGGAAGCGATGCAATTGGTGGAGTTATGGATTTCCATACCCTGAATCCCCGTTTTGCCAAAGCACTGCCTGCCGGACAGGCAGGTAAAAAAATGCTGGTGAGCGGAAGTGCGCTTGCAAGATATTCTACTGCTAATAAGGAGAATACTTTTCATGCCGATATTAATTTAGGCTGGAAAAAACTCTCCCTGCTTTCATCAGTAACCTACAGCAAATTTGATGACCTTAAAATGGGTAAGCATGGACCACAGGACAGTTACCAGCGACCCGAATATGTAGAAAGGATAAATGGTATAGACAGTATAGTAAAGAACAGTGACCCCCGGATACAGCGTTTTAGCAGATACGAACAGATCAATTTTTTGCAGAAGGTACGTTATATGCCATCAGCACATCTTGACCTCCAGTATAGTTTTACCTATGCAGGCACAGGCGATGCGCCAAGGTATGACAGGCTGATCCAATACCGGAATGGAAACTTGAGGTTTGCGGAATGGAATTATGGGCCTATGCTTTGGCGTATGCATAATATACAGGCCTTACACAGCAAAAAGAATTTGCTTTATGACGCACTGCGGTTAACTGCTGCATATCAGAATTACGACGAAAGCCGCATTGACAGAACGAGAGCAGCAACTACCCGTAATATTCAGGCCGAAAAAGTAAATGCTGTGAGCATTAATATAGATGCAGATAAAAAGCTGGGTAAGGGAGAACTTTTTTACGGACTTGAATATGTTTATAATAAAGTAGGTTCAACAGGTAGCAAAACAAATATAAATACAACTGTTGAGGTTCCTGCCGTAAGCCGTTATCCCGATGGAAGCACCTGGAGTACCGCTGGTATTTACGGCAGCTACAAAATAAATTTCACCCCCAGGTTTACTTTTACAACAGGGCTGCGGTATAGTTACAATACCCTGAACGCAACATTTGACACTACGTTCATAAAATTCCCTTTTAGCAAAGCTGAACTAAGGGACAGAGGCTTAACTGGCAATTTGGGATTAGTATACCGGCCAACCGAAACCTGGCAATTCAATACCAATATTTCAACAGGCTACCGTATGCCCAATGTAGATGATGTAGGTAAATTCTTTGAAAGTGCTCCCGGCAATGTAACAGTGCCTAATCCAGGACTGAAAGGAGAATATGCCTGGAATTTTGAAGCGGGTGTGATCAGGAATATTAACCAGAAATTTCGGATGGAGTTAAATGGCTTCTATACTATTCTTAATGATGCGATCGTTCGCCGGCCGGCTACTTTCAACGGGCAGGATAGTATAATTTTTGATGGGGTAAATAGCAGGGTTGAAACATTACAGAATGTTGCAAAGGTTACCGTATGGGGTTTCCAGGCCAGTGTGGAATATTATTTTTGCAAGGATCTTTCTTTACAAACGCATGCCAACTGGATCAGCGGCAAAGAAACAGATGATGTAAAGAATGAGCAGGTAGCGCTAAGGCATGCTCCCCCGTTTTATGGAAGCACCTTATTAAAGTACCGCTTTAAAAAGCTTTTTGTGGAAGCATCCGCTACCTATAATAGCCAAATAAAAAACGAGGACCTTGCTCCCGTTGAACAGGCTAAAACAGATATCTATGCCAAAGACGCCAACGGTAAGCCTTACTCACCATCCTGGTACACTTTAAATTTGAAAGCATCATACCAAATAGCAAAAAACATGCTGTTCACAGCAGGCTGGGAAAATATGACGAATCGAAGATACCGGCCCTATTCTTCAGGAATTGTAGCCGGAGGTAGTAACCTGATCATAGGATTAAGGTTAAGCTTAAATTAAAATTTTATTCATCCTTATCTAAAAAGAGCTGCTGAATTTGGCAGCTTTTATCATTTTTGGCACTAAGAAAGTCCTTGATTATCACCGGGAGACGAAGAAAAAAAAAATCTGGCAATTTTTATTTTCTTAACAGGTTGAGCAGCAATTTTATATAAAAAAGTTAATCTGGTTAATAATCCGGACAAAAGCAGCAAAATTGCAAATGATTTTGTCTATATTTAGGGTAAACAATGCACAAATATGACGGAAGAGCTTATGCTAAGCGGATGCCTTCGGAATAATGCCACTGCACAGGAGGCATTATACAATAGGTTTAGCCCACGAATGCTAGGGGTGTGCTATCGTTTTGCAAAGAACCGGGAAGATGCTGAGGATATGTTACAGGAGAGTTTTATAAAGGTTTTTACCCAGATACACCAGTACAGGAATGAAGGTGCGCTGGAAGGATGGATAAGAAGGATCGTGGTTCATACCTGTATCAATATTTTAAAGAAGAATAAAAAGTTCTCTGATAGTGTGGATATAATCAATGCAAACAGCATTCATATCAGGGAGGAAATGATACCATCGATCATGCAGGCAAAACAGGTTGTAGAATGTATCAGATCTTTACCCCTCGGTTATAAAACAGTTTTGAACCTGTATGCTATTGAAGGGTATTCACACAAAGAAATTGCTTTTATGCTTGATATTGAGGAAAGCACAAGCCGCAGCCAGTATACCCGGGCAAAAGCAATGCTTGAAGAAATATTGATCAAAAAGAAAATTATACAAAAGCCGATAAAAAAGTCAGATTTTTTAGGAGCTGTTGGACCAAATTAGGTTTTGGAATTACC
This sequence comes from Ferruginibacter sp., assembly GCA_046596255.1. GTDB lineage: Bacteria > Bacteroidota > Bacteroidia > Chitinophagales > Chitinophagaceae > Ferruginibacter. The sequence continues at coordinate 52,342 of JBKJMZ010000108.1, forward strand.
AATTACTATTATGTTTTAAACGATGGAGAAAGAATTTTATACCGATGAATTTGAACAGCTGATAAAAGAAAAAGCAGATCAGTTCAGAATGTATCCTTCCAAGAGGGTTTGGCATAGCATTTACAATAACCTGCATCCAAGCCGCAGGTGGCCGTCGGTTCTTATGGGCCTGTTCCTGGTATCCTCTCTAATGCTGATAGGATATTTACACACAGGTGATAACAGAACCGGCTTTAATCAACCTATCAATATTGCTTCAATTACTGAAAAAACTGACCAGCCAGATCTTAAGATCAACCGTAAAAAACAAATATCAACCTATACAAAAATACCACAACAGGTTCCCGGTAATTACGCGAATTCATATGAAAATATTTTTCCCAATCAACCCGACCTTAGTGGTTATATCGTTGTTAGAAGCAACCGCCCGAATTATACTTATGCCAGCACAACTACGGAAGAAAAAATTACAGATAAAAAGTATCCGGATAATGAAAAGGATATTGTACAAACTGTAGATAATTATATAAAGAATAACAAGATCTTTGCCGATGTAACAGCTTCTAACAAAAAGAACAAAGTTGCATTGTCAAAAACAAAGGCCGGCAATACTGCTCCTGGTCAAACATCAGATGATAATACATACAATGAAACTGATCCTGTGGCTGTAGCTTCGGCTAAAACTTCCGATCCTGCTCCTGCTGACCTGGATAAAACTGCAAACGCTGATAGTAAATTAATTGCCGGCGCTAACAGTCCTGAAAATAAAAAGGCTTTATCCGATGAAGAAAAAGCATGGATAGAGAATTTTACCTTACAGCTTAATTCGCAAAGGGATAAATGGAAAAAAAATCTTTCATTCCAATTTTATATAACACCTGCAGTTAATTACCGGAAATTAAGTACAAATTCAAAAGGATCTACATCAGCTTTTGCCAATTCAGATATCAACAATTCCATAAGCCAAAAACCAGGCTTTGGGATGGAAACCGGTGTGGGCCTAACATATGCAATTGCAAAAAGATTACAATTAAGAGGCGGGTTGCAGTTTAATTATACCAATTATAATATCAGTGCAGATCAAACCAATCACCCGATCATAACCACTATTTTATTGAATGATCCTAATACGGGCTATTCTTATTCTGCAGCAAGAACCTCCACTACTTCTAATGCATATAATTCAAATGCATTGCAGCCGGTTACCTTACACAACAGAACCTACCAGGTCTCAGTTCCTTTAGGTTTTGCATATAAATTATCAAGTGAGCAGAACGTAGACTGGTTTGCAGGAGCTACTTTACAGCCAACTTATATTTTTGGAGGAAATGCCCACCTTATTTCATCCGACCTTAAAAGCTATGTTTCAGATCCTTCCTCTATCAGTTCCTGGAACCTTAACCTGGGTTTTGAAACGTTTATGAACTTCAGGCTGAAGGGCTTTAATTTCCAGGTTGGCCCGCAGGTACGTTACCAGGTATTTTCAACTTATCGTAAAAATGTTGCCCTTATTGAAAAGCCATATGCCGTTGGACTTAAGCTTGGCCTTGTAAAAGGATTTTAATTAGATCAATTATAATATACTTTACGCAACAATAGCATTGTTATTGTTGCGTTTTGTTTTAAACATCCGTCAGCATAACATGTTTTGCAAAGACATTGTTTCCTTTTAAATTTGAAGCATGAAATTTCCTTTTCTCCTGTTCATTATAAGTGTTGTTATCCTGTCATGTAATAATTCCACTCAACCGGCTGAGGATCCTTTTGCTTTTCAAAAAGATTCAGTCCATAATTTTTTTCCGGTAACAGCTTATATAAAAGGAGAGGTATTTAATATCAAGCGGAATGGTATTAACCCTATAAAATATGTAACTATTAATGAGCAAACAGATTCATCCTGGCTAAAGACCGAAGAACTGGATGCTGCGGTACAGGAATTTTTAACCCCTGAGATCGATTCCACAAACCTGATCAACCTTTTTAGCGAAAAAAGTTTTTTAGACAGGAGTATCGATGCAGTTACCCTCACCTATGATCCAATAGGCCTGTTGCCCGACAGCATGCATCTAAGGCATTGGGATGTATATATAAACCCAACTACCAATAAGATCAAAAGGATCTATATGGTTAAGGAAATGGATAAAAATAAAACACTGCAGCTTACCTGGGTAGATGGCCAATGGTGCAAGATCACCAGCATCAGCACTGATGAAAAAGGTATTTCAAAAATAGAAAGAGAAGAAAAGCTCTTTTGGGATTTCTAGATAATGACACAACAGGAATTTTCGACCATAGCTTCTACTATCCCCGCTTTACCGGGTATCTATAAATATTTTGACGCTTCAAACGAGCTATTGTATGTGGGCAAAGCCAAACATTTGCGAAAAAGGGTGAGTTCTTATTTTTCCAAAACCTTTACCAACTATAAAACCCACGAGCTTGTAAACAGAATTCATCACATTGAATTTACGATCGTAAATAGTGAGCAGGATGCCTTCCTGCTTGAAAATACACTGATCAAAGAATTTAAGCCGATGTTCAATATCAGTTTGAAAGATGACAAAACTTATCCCTACATCGTGATCAAGAATGAAAGGTTTCCCCGTGTATTTTTTACCCGCAGGCGAATCAATGATGGCTCATTGTACTTAGGGCCCTATACTTCGGTTGAAAAAGTAAGAGAACTACTCGATTTCATTAAGCAGACCATCCTGTTGCGGACCTGTAAGCTTAACCTGACGGAATCAAATATTAAAAAAGGTAAGTTCAAAGTTTGCCTGGAATATCACCTGGGTAATTGTATGGGCCCATGTGAGGGATTACAAACCATAGAGGATTATAATGAAGAATTGCAGCAACTGGTTAATTTATTGAAAGGTAATATGACCCCCGTTATGCAGCATTTTAAAAAAGAAATGCAGGAGTACGTTGAAAAAATGGAGTTTGAAAAAGCTGCACATCTTAAAACCAAGCTGGAGCACCTTAAAACCTACCAGGCCCGATCTACTGTTGTAAATACACGGATTGGAACTGTAGACGTTTTCTCTATCCTGGAAGATGGGAATATAGCTTATGTAAATTACCTAGCGATAAATGCAGGTACCATTGTGCAAACCAAGACAATCTTATTAGAAAAAAAGCTGGAGGAAAGCGCCGCTGAAGTACTTGCCTTTGCTGCAGCCCGGCTCAGGGAAAGCTTTAACAGCACCGCAAAAGAGATCATCGTTCCCATGGCCATCCAATTTCCGGAAAAAGATTTAACAGTCACGATTCCAAAGAACGGCGACAAAAAAAAACTGCTCGAGCTTTCCGAGAAAAACGTAAATTATTTCAGGGAAGAATTGAGAAAGAAAAAAATGCTGAACCTGGAGGATAAGACCAGCAGTGAAAAAATTAAAGTATTGACACAATTACAGAAGGACCTGCAGTTAGCAGCTATCCCAATGTATATAGAATGTTTTGACAACTCCAACTTGCAGGGAAGCTACCCGGTAGCAGCGATGGTGTGTTTTAAAAATGGCGAGCCCAGTAAAAAAGATTACCGGCGTTTTAAAATAAAAACTGTTACCGGCATTAATGATTTTGCCTCCATGACAGAAGTAGTGCACCGGCGTTATAAACGCCTGATCGAAGAAGAACAGCCCTTACCACAATTGATCATCATTGATGGAGGTAAAGGCCAGTTAAGTGCGGCTATGCAGAGTATAAATCTACTTCGGGGTGAAGACGGTTTAAAACCGTCAGACTCTTTAAAGCATACAACTGTTATTGGACTGGCAAAGAATGAAGAAGAGATATTTTACCCGGGTGATACCCAATCTGTAAAACTGCCCTGGGATAGTGAAAGCCTTAAACTAATCCGCAGGATACGTGACGAGGTACATAGGTTTGGAATTACTTTTCACCGCAACCTGCGCAGTAAGGGAACTTTTACAAATGAATTAGAACAAATAAAGGGCATTGGTGATGCTACGGTGAACCTTTTACTAAAAGAGTTTAAATCTGTTAAGAACATCAGAAGCAGGACTGTAGCAGAAATAGCAGCCGTTATCGGTAGATCCAAAGCCGATTTATTGATGAAGCATTTCAATCCTTAACATGCCAGTATAAAAAACAGGGGGCCGGATAGAAATCCAGCCCCGTTTTAAAATCCAATATCCTATGAAAAACCAAGGCTAAAGTAAACTATCCTGAGATATCACACAATACCCTAAAGAGGGTATATTTTTAATTTTATTATTCTTATATACGTATGGGAGACCCTGCTAAAAGCAAAAGCCTCCCGATGTATGGGGAGGCTTTTGCTTAAACTATATCAGAGCTAATTAGTATGACCAGAGGTCCTGCTCGTAATTAAATATCTTTTCTTTAATGTTCTCACCTTCAAGCAATTGAAGGATGCCCTTATCTTTTAAACCGGGGTATTGCTCAATGAACTTATCATAAGGATTATCAATTGTGCTTTTGATTATACGTCCATAGAACATCCTGCTTTCAAAAAGGTCTTCCCAACTCATACGTGCACCATAGTTCTTACCATTGTATACATCGTATTTAGAGAAGATCGGCCTCATATCAGGATAATAAACCCAGAACAACTCGGTAGTACCTACAAATTGGTTGGTTTGAGCTGTATACTCATTGAATACAGGAGCTATTCCTAATATTCTCCAGAATAAGCGGGAGCTTTCTTTATCAAAAATTACCTCTTCCTTGATCCTGAATTTATAAAAAGAATCAAGTACAATATCACGGGATTCTGTTTTATAGTGGGTCACATTTCCCAATGAATCGTAAACTGGTACCTGGATGGGCTCTCCTGCCATTATTTTAACAACATCACTCTTCGTCATAGGTGTGGTAAAACGGTCATCTACAGCACTGAATACGGTAACAGCGCTATCTTGTATTGCTTTAAATAATATGGAAATGAAACGTTGATTACCATTATTTTCATCTGCTGCATATTTAAATGGCAGGTTGATCTTTTCACGGGTGTCTATCTCTCTCCAAATCTTATGACGGTACAACGCATCATCAGCCCTTAAATTTTCATAAACTAATGGTGTCCTGTCTTTAAGCATGGTTGTTTCAACTGCTTCATCAGGACGTAAGGATTTTTTTACTACTTTAACAGGTAAACTATCATTTAAAACAGGGGTAAGTATTGCAGCAACCGCTGCTACAGTATCAACCTGTGGCACAGTTGGTTCAATCTTGGCCTTTGTTCGGGAAGAGGCGGTTTTACGGGTACTTGCCCTCTTTGTAGAAGTACGGCTTTTTTTCTTTTGCGCTTCCACAACGTTTGCAAATAGCCCAAAGCATATTGCCAGCAAAAGAAATTTAAAATACTGCTTTTTCATAGCTTTCTATTTTTTCTCCTAGAATAATGAGAATCCAGGAGGGTTTTGAATTGTTCTTGTCTGACCATCCGGACCTACGACACGTATATTATCGAAAATAACTGTAGAACCCGGAACCAGCGATTTCATATAATCTCCTGCAGGTCCAAGGTTTCCACTTGATATAGTAACTTTTTTCACGTTCCTGTCTCCCGGATTGTTGAAGTAAATAGTTGCTCCTGTTACAGAAAACCTTGCTTCAAAATCAAAATTCTCAAGCTCGGCACGTACAAACTGCTGGCCTCTGAAAACAACTGCCTGCAAGGTCCCTCCACCACTTGGGCCAACTTTAATAATGGGATCAGGAATACGCTTAACACGGAAAGCAAAAGTACTTGGCTTACCATTAGCAACTACAGTAATATTAGCAGGACCTATAGCTGATACTTTAACCACGCGCTTTGATCCTGAACCACTTATTGATCCGCCCGACATAGAAACTGTGGTCCTATCCCAACCAGTTGGAGAACCAATAGTTACCGGGTTATCAACTCCAATATAAAATACATTCATTTTATCTAACATTACAGCTGCACCCCCAGGTGTACCAACTGTATACTTAATGGGGAAGGTTTTGGAATCCTTTGTTCCATCAGGTTTTGTGAAACTAACAGTCACCGGTACGCTTCTTTCACCGCCGCCTTCTGCAGTGAATTCCTTAATCGCAACACCATCAGTATTAACGGGAACGCCTCCTCCACCAATCGTGATCTGGGGCTGGGCAGCAGTACTATAAGCGCCAACACCTGCTGTAATAGTAACCTTCTCCCCTGGCATTACATAATTTGAACTTTGCCCAACTACTGCCGCAAACTTATCGTACACATATTCAACCGAACCAATTTTGCTGTGAGCATAGTTAACCAGAGTATTTTCAGAATTCTTTACATTATTTTGAAACTTACTCAGTATAGTTAAAGCTGCCACTGTTGGGGTCATATGGAAATAAGAAGCAGTAAAATCTTTTCTTTTCCCTTCCTTCCCAATTATGCCTTCAGTATTTACAGGAAAATTAGCCTCAAACTGTTTAAATTCTGGATCGATGTCAGTTACGGCTTTCTTATAGTCATCAAGTTTCTTTTTTAATTCATCACCTTTTTTTTCTGTTTCAAAAATTCTTGTAGAAGCATCCAGGTTATCTTCTTTAAAGGAACCATCTTCTTTAAGATTAGAGCCCTTTTTTAATTCAGTCTTCAAGCCTTCTAGGTATGTAAATAAGTTAGCAGAAAGAACTTTTACTTGCTCTGCCTTTGGCGCCCATTTTCCTGCTTGCTCTTTATACTGAGCGTCGCTCTTTTTTTTCTCTAAGGATTTATATACATCATCCGACGCCTTGGTTAAGTTCGTAGAAGAGCCCTGCAAACTTTTATCTACGGTTTTGAAAGCTTCAATAACCTCGTTCGATACATTCAGCGCCAGGATAGCTGTCAACACCAAATACATAATGTTGATCATCTTTTGCCGGGGCTCTCTAGGTAAAGCCATAATATTTTAGATTTTACGATTGTTTAGGTTAAATGGTTTGTTTTCTGTTGTGATCATGGTAAGGGGCGATTAATTAATTTTAACGACCTCCCTGCATTGCACTTAGCATATTGCCATAAACTGAGTTTAATTTGCCCAGGTTATTAGCTAATACGGCTATCTGCTCTTTTGCTCTTCCCGCATCTTCAACAGTACCCATCATCGTCTGGCTGGCTTCTGCCAATTTACCATAGAAACTATTTAATGATTTTAAATGGTTATTGCTTTCCTTTAATTCAAGCTCGTAAATAGTATTTAAAGATCCCAGGTTCTTGGTTAATACCTGAACCTGCTCATGAAAACCTTTTGCGCTGTCTGCAGCATTGCTGAAACTACTCATAGTAGCGGCACTGCTGCTAAAAGCTGTAGTCATATTACCTAAAGCTGTTGTGGCTTCTTTTGTTTTATTACTGAAATCTCCCGTATTTTTCACAACATCACCAATCTCATGCATTCCCCCAACAGTCGTCTGCAGTTTTTGAAAACCTTCACCTAATCTTTTAAGGCTGGTTGGCGTTATATCAGCATTTTGTAACATTTTATCCATCGACTCTAAAGAAGGATTAGCATCTGGTACATCTGTTTGATCATCTTCGGGATGATGCTTAGGCTTTACCCACTCAATTCCGGCGTACACCAAAAAGATCGCTGTTTCTGTCCACATTCCTATAGTTAACATCATATCGGCATATGACTGGTGTGTAAGTTTTGCCCATGCGGCGAAGATGATTACAGCAGCTCCGGCACTTACCAAAACATCAATTAAAGTTAAAAAGGTTCTTTTGTTGTGAGCCATGATTTAAAGATTTAGAGTTTTAATTGGTGGTTATTTAAAATTTAATTGTATTAAGGTTAAAACATACCTGTATACCTTTTACAGGTAATCTCAATTTGTCATTAAGTTTTAATAAAGTTTTTGAATAAAGGTATTATTTTTTCTTACCCTTTTTTTGGGCTGGAGGTAAATCGATAACACAACGGAAACCGATATAAGATTTAGCTGTATCCTGGTATTCGTAAGCCCTTGTACCGGTCCTTAAGAAATAACCAACATCTTTCCAGCTACCACCGCGTAAAACTTTACGCTTATCACGTGGCTTATCAGTTTCTTTTGCATTATACCTGATATCCGGATTCATATCATGCTGGAAGTTATAAGCACCCTCATAATACAATGAAGAGGTCCACTCAGCAACGTTTCCTGACATATTATATAAACCAAAATCATTTGGCCAGTATGCATCAGCACGTACGGTATAAAAACCGCCATCTTCGGGATAATTACCCCTGCCTGGCTTAAAGTTAGCTAACAGGCATCCTTTTTTATTTCTCAGGTAATATCCTCCCCATGGGTAATCAGCTTGTGAGCGACCGCCCCTTGCTGCATATTCCCACTCTGCTTCAGTTGGTAACCGGAAATCAGCCTCAGCAGTTCTTTTCTTAGACTCCAGGAATGCATTTAGGTAATGAGTTCTCCATTCGCAAAATGCAGTAGCTTGTTTCCAGCTAACTCCCACTACAGGATAATTTCCAAAAGCAGGATGGCTGAAATATTTTTTAGCCATTGGTTCGTTGTAAGAATAAGCAAAGTCCCTTACCCAACATAGAGAATCGGGGTAAACCGGTATTGCTCTTTTAATTATGAATTTTGAACGGGGAATTGTAGCATCTTTATTCTGTGCAGCAGCTTTGTAATCAAATGTCTCAGATTGGTAAACGATCTTGGTAGCATCTAATTCTTTTTTACCAAAAAGACGGTTATCCGGAGTTACGATAATAGCATCCACTTTTTCCATTGTAGCTTTATCGCCCCACTTAATGGTAGTAGCTTTTTTCCAATCTATATACTCATTACCATCAGATCCTTGCTTAACATAATTCATAAGCTTGGCAGCTATTGAATCCCTAACCCAATTGGTGAACTGGCGATATTCATTGTTTGTAATTTCAGTAGCATCCATCCAGAAACCACTTATGGAAATTGATTTATTACGGGCTGTTAATGCATAGCTCATATCCTCATCACTTGAACCCATGTGAAAGGTTCCAGGTGGGATATACACCATACCCGGAGGCTTTGGCAAACTCCACTTAGAACCGGGTGCAACTCCGATGAGTTGTCCCTTATCAACAGCATAACCGCCTGCTTTAGATTTTCCGCCAGATTTTTTGCAACTGGTGGTTAACGATGTGATAGCTATTATAGCTACGAAATAGAACAGCCTGTAATTCATTGTTTTTAACTTTGAGGGTCTTGGGCAAATGTAATGATTATTTTGATTTGACATCATTTTTATAGTTGATTCAGATTATAAATTTCTCAACAAAAATTAGACCTGAAAACTGTAAACGAAAGAAAAATTCAAATATTGTGTTTACAGGTTCTAACATTGCGGCCTAAACCCTATCCCACTGGGATATAGCGTAGCGGTGGATATGATTTTAAAACGATAAAACAAGCAGTATAAATTCTATAGTTTTTCCTTATCAGCAAAGAAAATGAGGCCTTTTCTTCTCATGTTATCATTGATGATCAAGTTTACCTGCATCATTGGTTTGAGGCAAATACTTCTAAATTTATAATAAGGATACGTAACAAGATTGGGGATATAATTAAAGGATTATTCTACGAAACGCTTTACCACTCAGGTTTTTATCGAAAGTTATTTATAAGAAAAATTTCCCTGCTCGTTAATGAGGTGCGTATAAATGCGATGACCCCACCCCTATTATTGAAAATGTTAAAAAACTCACAAAAAGTTCAAGTAGGGCAACAGATAAGCACCCTGGGTGAACGGAAAAAGGAAATTCTATTTTTTTAAAAGTGCAGAAAGGTATATCTCCAAAGCACTTACCATACTTGGTGCCTGGGGTTGTGGGGCCTTTATATCCAGTACCAGGCCGGCCTCTTCGGCGGCTTTGAAGGTATTGATTCCAAAGGCACCAATTGCAGTTCCGTTCTGCTTAAATTTGGGGAAATTCTCCAGTAGGCTTTTTACACCACCGGGAGTGAAAAAGCAGATCAGGTCGTAATTGCGGGCCATAACTTCGGTAATATCATTGCTGATGATGCAGTACAGAACCGGTGTGGCATACTCACAATTATGAACCTTTAACCAGTTCGTGATCTCACTGTCGAAAGATTGAGAACAGGGATAAAGGAATTTTTCATTATCCTTGTGCTTATTGATCACGTCAAATAAACTCTTATTGGTTCCGTCGGCGCTATAAAACACCTTGCGTTTACGATAAAGAATAAACTTCTGAAGATATAGCGCTACAGCTTCGGTGATGCAGAAATACTTGGTTTCCTGGGAAATACTAACCTTCATTTCATCGCAGATCCTGAAAAAATGATCAATTGCATTTCGGCTCGTAAAAATAACTGCTGAATAACTGGCAATGTCTATCTTTTGTTTGCGGAATTCTTTGGCAGGAATGCCTTCAACAACTATAAAGGGGTGAAAATCCAGGTTGAGGCTGTACTTCCTGGCGAGGTCAAAATACGGAGATTTATCGCCATCCGGCTTTGGTTGGGTAATAAGTACTTTTTTAACTGTTTTACCAGGAACTGAAGCCTGCTTTGAACCGTTTTTAACCATAACTATTTTCTGCAGTAGTTCTGCAAAATTACATGATTTTACTTAAAATAAACCATTAAGCCCTTGTAAATCAATAAAAGGGGCAATAGCTCTATACCAAAAATATATAACATGAAATGAAACTTGCTGATTTTTAATTGATTTTGCAATAACCCATAAGACCTAAAATACCTTAACAACAAAAATAATCCTATACATATTAGCGAAATGAGGGTGGCGATTTCCACGATCGGCGGGCTGGAGAAGGCCTGGATAATGATAAAGGGTACCAAAAAAACTCCAATGATCTTATTAATCAGGAATAGCACAAAAATATAGGTATTGGTCACTTCGGCCATTCCGGCAACCCAACCTGTAAATTTCAACGTACAAAACTTAATTAGATAGATCGCGGCTATCAGGGACACAGCAAATAAAACAAATAACCAGTTATTCTCCCGGATAAGGCGGTTATTTGACAGGGCCAGGTAAGCATAAAGCCCGGCACTCATCACAAAGAACAGGTTAAACATCAGTGAAGGCAATTTGGACTGCAAAAGCTGGTCGGTTAACTGGCTTTGCTTTAAGGACGTATTAAAAAACACCCGGAAGAGGTTTATGAAATACCGGTTGTAGATGTACTTAAAAAAAGCCAGCAACAATACTAAACCTGCTATTACATAAAACAGGGTATCCTTATTTTTATCCTGTTTGTAGGAAACAGTAAAAGCTACCGGCTCACCGGTGTTCAGCAATCGATTAAAAAGTTTACTCCCTGGTGGCTTTACAACCGCTTTTAGGGTATCATCGGCTTTTACAGTATCAACAGCATTTACAGCAGTATCAGGCTGAATTTGTGATGTAGTGCCCGAAGTATCTATAGGTTTGTTTAAGGTATCAACAGATTGTGCAAATACTGCCGCAGAAAAAAAAAACAGTATAAACAGGGAGGAAAAGATCTGCTTCACTAAAGGAATATTTGCAGCAAAAATAGATACTGTGCATGAGATTTTTAAAAGTAATTAACGTAGCCAAAATGGATTTTAGATGCTTCCCGTAAATTCAGTTTAACATCGTTTCGCTTACCGGCAGCATAGCTTATATTCAATAACCCGAATTTGGTTTCAAAAGAAAGCCCAAGACCAGCCCCTATAAAATTGTTGTTAAGATCTACTGACTGGTATTTATTTTTAACCCATCCTGCATCTACAAATCCAAACATATAAGAATTTAAACTTAGCAGGTACCGGTATTCTGCAGTTAACACCGCATACTGAGTTGCATAAATACTTTCCTCGCTGAAACCTCTTAAAAGTTTGTAACCGCCTATCTGGAAGAGCTCATTGCGGAAGGTACTGGGGCTAATGAACATGCCGCTATTGACCGCAGTTTTTAATGTAGCCTGTTTACCAACCGGAAAATAATGTGCCCCGGCCAGTTTTACCCTGAACTGGTAGGTCCTTGCTTTTACAGAATCATACAACGTGCTGTAATTAAAAAATGGGTCTTTTAAATTGAGGATCTCGTTATTCTTTTTAATATTTTTTATCCCCACCGCCGTGGTTATTTTTAGTTCATTACCCGTTCGGGGATTAAGCCGGTAATCTGTTTTATTCAACTCGTATTCCAACCCCACATTTACAGCACTAACATCAATATTGGGCGGAAGTTTTTTTGTAGCTTTTACGAGGTTAGTATCTACACCGGTGCCCAGCAGGAAACTGTTTTGCCATTGCACAAATATTTTACCTGCCTGATTTGCCGACAAGAGATACTGCAGGCCCAACTGGGCATTAACCTGTAAAAAAGTGGAATCCTTTTTAAAAAGATCAAATAAAAAATCGATACCGAAGGCTGAATTGAAAATATACGGCTGCTGGTAGCCCAGGTTTAGCCTCGGTGATTTAGGTTGCAACTGCTGCCATTTAAATAATATGGTTTCGCCATTATTTAAAGCATTTTTGAGATCCAGGTATACATCAGCAGTTAATTGCAGCTTGCCCTGTTGATTTGAATTAGGCAAAAACCCGATCAGGAAATTTGCCTGGCTGCTTCGTTTGGGTGCCAAATAAAGATTAACAACTGACCCCGTACCCAACATCGTTATATCATTTGGCTGCATTTCCTGCAAATAAGGAAGTTCCAGGATCCGCTTGCCAACAAGCTCCAGTTTTTCTTTATTATACAAACTGCCGTTGGGTATCTCTAAATAATGGGCCAGGAATCTTTTGGATATTTTAGCCTTTCCAAAAACCCGGATACTGTCAATATGATACAACGGCCCCTTTCGTGATCTCAATAAAGCCTCCATCCGCTCCTCTTCCAGCCTGATACTGTCCAAAAAAACTTCTGCAAAAGGATACCCGTTATTTTCATAATAGCCTAATATTTTTTCCTGCAATGCCAACAGTTGCTGAATATTGAAAAGCTTGCCTGCATAATCTCTCTCTTTAAACCTGCCTTCATCCATGGCAGCTTTTTCAATACCATCAGGTGTAAGCTTTATCCATTGGTATTGTTTACCCAAAAATAAATGAATAGAGGTATGACCGGGATTTTCAAAAATACTGTCAACTGATGCAGTTGGATAACCTTTTGAATTTAACAGCGGAATTAAAGCATTGATATAATTCCGGAGTTCATCTTTACCTGTAAAAGCCGTTTGCAATTTTAATACCTGCAGATCAAAGGAGCTATCTTTGTCAACGAAGTTGATCTTTAATTGATAAGTTACATTTTTTGTAACCTGTGCATTAGAAAATAAAGCAGACAGTAAAATGCCTGTAACCAAAAAAACAGGTAAGATTATTTTACAGTTTATTAATTTAAGAGGAGCCATTGATCATCAAATCTAAAATATTATCCCGATACTTATCGGGACTAAAATCATAAATCTTTGGCAGGCATTTATATCCATATTCCTTTTTGCAGGCAGGCTTGTCATTATTGTAATTTTCATTTCTCTACTTCTATGGCGCTAAAGGGAAAAATGATAGCAGCGATAGCAAAAGAGATAACCTCATCCCCTTCCCTATTCCTGAAGGAGAAGGGTATTGCGAAGATTGAAGCGAAGAAAAAGGGAGAGATTATTTCAACGCTGTATTTTGGCGGAGGTACACCAAGTATTTTATCTAATGAAGAATTGCAATTAATTTTTGTTGCATTACATACCAGATTTGTTTTTGCTGATGGAATAGAAATTACATTGGAAGCAAATCCTGATGATATTACAGATATAAAATTGAAACAATGGAGAGATATGGGGATTAACAGGCTTAGTGTGGGCATACAAAGTTTTATAGAGGAAGAATTAAAATGGATGAACAGGGCGCATACTGCTGCAGATTCTTTGATATGCATTGATAAGATAAATGAAGCAGGATTCCACAATTTTTCTGTGGACCTGATCTATGGATCTCCTTTATTAACTGATGAGGACTGGAAAAAAAATGTAAACACAGTAATTGAAAAAAATATTCAGCACATATCCTGCTACGCTTTAACTGTTGAGCCAAAAACTGCTCTGGATAAAATGATAGCATTACATAAAAAGGAACCGGTTGATCCGGAAAAACAGGCCCGGCAGTTTTTACTGTTAATGGACTGGATGGAACAGGCCGGTTACGAACATTACGAGATCAGCAATTTTGCAAAGCCGGGGTTCAGAAGCAAGCATAACAGTAGTTACTGGCTTGGAGAACCTTACTATGCATTTGGGCCGGCAGCACATGCATTTGATGGACAGCAACGAAAATGGAATATTGCCAACAACGCTTTATACCTTCAATCTATGGAGCAAAATATTATCCCCTTTGAGGAAGAGATACTTACACAAACCCAACAACTGAATGAATATATCATGACATCGCTGCGAACTATGGAAGGATTAGATCTTGATCATGTAAGTAAAATATTCGGAAAGGAAAAAAGCAGTAAGATCAGATCTGCGGGTGATAAATACATAAATACAGGAAGATTAATAGCCATTGATCATAAACTTATTTTAACCAGGGAAGGAAAATTATTTGCTGATGGAATAGCAGCAGATCTATTTTTCTGAGTGCCTGTACTGCTTTCTCAAATAATTTACAAGCTCTGCAATACTTAAGCAAAGCACCATAAAAATTATAGCTGTACTGCTGATATTTGAGAATGAGAATGGCATCTTTTATGTGTTGAAATAAAGTTACGGCCTTTTTATACCAGCGCCAATTCAATACCATTAAAACCTTCGGCAGCCGCCTGGTTTTCCCATAAAATTTTATAAATGGTATCGGCAATTGGCATATCGGCTAAAATGGTATAGTTAATGGCATGGATACATTTGCTTGCATTATAACCTTCGGCAACCATGCTCATTTCCAGTTGGGCTGCCTTTACGGAATAGCCTTTGCCGATCATATTTCCAAAAGCACGGTTACGGCTATGCAAAGAATAACAGGTAACCAGCAGGTCGCCCAGGTAAACAGATGCTGCATAATTATTAGAGCGGTGCCTGCCTGTAGGGTAAGCAGGTTCTTCTGATGGTTTGCGAATATCTGTATGCCCCACTTCAATATTCTTTATACCGGCTTTTTTTAAGAACCCGGCCATTTCATCGGCACAGTTGGCTATAAATACACTTAAAAAATTATCACCGTAATCTAGCCCATGGGCTATTCCCGAGCCAATGGCATAAATATTTTTTAATACGGCTGCATACTGCACGCCATAGATATCATCATTTTCAACCGTATTCAAATAATCGGTCTTAAAACAGGCGGCAATTTCGTGAGTCGATTTTTTATTAATGCCCGAAAAGGTTAAATAAGATAATTTTTCAGCCGCCACTTCCTCAGCATGGCAGGGGCCCAGTACAGCAAAATAATTTTCCAGCTCTACATTAAACTCATTCTTTAAATATTCATTGAGCAGCAAATTGCTTTCAGGTAAAATTCCTTTTATGGCAGAGATGATCTTCTTGCCTTCAAAGATATTCCTGTCAAGCCCGGCCAAAGCATTATCAGTATAGGCAGATGGAATTACCAAAACGATGCAATCACTGTTCTTAATTACCTCAGCAGGATCTGTGGTTAATTTTAGTTTTGATACATCAAAATGTGCAGCGGATAAATATTGTGGGTTATGATGACGTTCCTGGATGAATTTGATATGAGCCTCACTCCTGTTCCACCAATGGATAATATTTCCATTATCCGTTAAGATCTTTGCTATGGCTGTTCCCCAGCTTCCGCTTCCTAAAATTCCAAAAGTCATATATTCTGTTTGCAGTTAAGGGTTATTAGTTAAGAGTTGGGAAGTATGCTGCAATTAAGTCTTTCCCTAAATAACGGATAACAATTAACCTATAACTATTAAAGCCCTAATTTATCCACCGCCAGTTGGGCAGCTATCTGGCTGGCATCCTTCTTATTATATCCCTTTGCTTCTGCTATCAGTTCCCCATCTACAGTAGCACCAATGGTAAACAACCTACGGCCATTCTCAAATTTTTCATGCAGTGTTTCAAATTCAAGTGCTTTACCATTCTTATTGGCCCATCCGTATAACCTGTTCTTAATATTTATCTCCACATCTTCCAGGTCGTCCATAAACATATGGGGCATGATGATGTATCGCTCAACCCACCTATGTGTACCTGCATATCCTTTGTCTAAGTAAACAGCCCCGATCAAAGCCTCCAGGGTATTACCAAATATCTGGGAGATCTTTAAAGCATTGTCATACTTATTATAAAAGGTGATCTTCTTAAGCCCCATCTTCAAAGCGATCTCATTCAGCTTCTGGCGGTTCACCATTTTACTTCTCATCTCTGTAAGAAACCCTTCTCCTTTGTATGGATACTTCCTGAAAAGATAATGTGCCACTACCGAGCTTAGCACCGCATCGCCTAAAAACTCCAGCCGCTCATTATTTTCATCTGCCCCTTCCCTAACACTGCGGTGGCTTAAAGCAGTTTTATAAAGCGTTATCTCCCCGGGGGTAAAACCAAGCACATTGCTCAGTTGTTTTTTAAACTCCCGGTTATTATTCTGGCCCTTAAAAAAATCTTTGATGAATTGCAAGACGGATAAATGTTTGCGTGAAATTAATCTTATTTGATGTCAAAATAAAAGAAACAATATGCCCGGGGGTAAATTATTGTTCACCTAATTTATTATTTGATCGTTCCAAACAGATCACCATTATTCCACTTCGGACGCTCTGAAGTTTGTGCTATTGAATAACTGATGAGAAAATTTAATTGCACATAAGTTTTAGCAGCAGCAAAATTAAAAATACCATCGATGCCATCAGCTGCCTGGTGGTAATATTTAGCCCTCCACTGTTTTACAAAATCAATAAGATCAAAACCGGATATATTGGTTTTTGTACCATATTTTATATGCAGTGCCGGGATGCCATTCAAAACAAAGCTGTACTGATCACTTCGTACAAAACGGTTCTCATTGGGTTCAGGATCTTTTTCAACTTCCAGGCCAAGATATCTGGCTGCAAATTTTACATTCCCCATGATACTGGAATGTTCCGCACCCAGGGGCACTATGGAAAGAAGTGGCGCTATTACAGTTGGCATATCTGTATTTACATCAGCCACTATGGAAGCTTTTGGAACCGTTGGATTGGACGCAAAGTAAGCTGAACCGATCAGACCCATCTCCTCACCGGTTACCATTACAATAAGTACAGAGCGCCTGGGCTTTGCGCCAGAGGTCTTATATATCCGGGCAATTTCCAGCAAAGAAGCCACACCCGAAGCATTATCATGTGCGCCGTTATAAATGGAATCGCCATTAACTGCCCTTCCGATGCCTAAATGATCGAGGTGGGCAGAGTGAACCACGTATTCGTTCTTTAAAACTGCATCACTGCCGGTAATAAGGCCAACAATATTATAGCTTTCAAAATCTGTATGTACGGTTGTGTAAGAAACGGATATACTTAGCGGCAGATCAAATGAGGAAGCTTTACCATTTTTCAGATCAGCAAGCACTTGCTCCATATTTTTGCCTGAGTTTAAAAAGAATTTTTTCAGTAACGCGGGTGTCCCGTTCATAACAACGTTAAGATCACCAGTGCGGCCACGCCCGTAAGCCGTTGTTTTGGCCAGATCAAGTGTGTTATTGATTTGGATAACCGGATTTTGGATTGACCCAGGCCTTGCGGCAGGATTTACCAATATAACCCCGATAGCACCCTTTGTAAATGCCATGGTGGCTTTGTTTCCGGGGTTTGAAAAATGTGCCGATAAAGTAGAGATCAATCCTGGGGGCGCACCATTGATCACCACAACAAACTTTCCGCGAACATCAACAGTACTAAAATCTGAATAGCCGCCGGGAATATCTACCCCATAGCCTGCAAAAACCACCTGCGCTTCTGCACTTGCCTTTTCAGTTAAAGGATGGGGAACGGGCGCAAAATCTGTTGAAAATTTAAGTGAATCAATATTGCCATGCTTATCCTTCAATACGGCAACGGCTGAGCTATTAGTAAGCACCGATTTGCGTATAATGAGTTTTTGGGTAAACCCATTGTTATCTCCCCCTGGCTGTAAGCCTATTTTTTTATACTGGTCAACTACATAATCAACTGCTGTTTGAAATCCCTCAGTACCCGGAAGACGTCCCTTCAGTTTATCATCAGCAAGAAATGCAATATGCGAACGTATCAGGTTCGTGTCTACCTTTGCAAGCGATTTTTTTATCGATTTAGATATCTTTATATCCTGGGCGAATACATTTACTACTGTTATAAGTAAAGCGATAGCAAGAAAATATATCTTCATACCTGTAAGATAAAATATTTATTATAACGGGGAACTATGTTTAAAAGGAAATTGCCTGTGAAATAGTTTATGCTAAATACTTCTTCACTATCACACTCGCATTGTGCCCGCCAAACCCAAAGGTATTGCTGAGGGCAGCATTAACCGTTCGCTGTTGTGCTTTGTTAAATGTAAAATTAAGTTTTGGATCCAGCATGGGATCATCAGTAAAGTGATTGATTGTAGGAGGAATAATACCTTTTACTATGGCCATGATACAGGCCAGTGCCTCCAAAACGCCTGCAGCTCCCAGGCAATGCCCGGTCATGCTTTTGGTAGAACTGATATTGAGCTCATAAGCATGATTGCCAAATACATTCAGTATAGCTTTTGTTTCGGCCAGGTCGCCAAGCGGGGTTGAAGTACCATGCACATTTATGTAATCAATATCTTCGGGCTTCATTCCCGCATCTTTCAATGCAACATTCATTACATTTTGTGCTCCCAACCCTTCCGGGTGTGGTGCTGTAATATGATGTGCGTCGGCAGTAGCTCCTCCACCTGCAATTTCACAATAGATCTTTGCGCCCCTTGCGAGGGCATGCTCCAGGCTTTCAAGAATTAACACGCCGGCTCCTTCTCCCATTACAAAACCGTCACGGTCCTTATCAAATGGACGACTTGCAGTTGCAGGGTCATTATTTCTTTCACTCAGTGCTTTCATGGCATTAAAACCACCTACACCCGGTGAACTGATAACCGCTTCGCTGCCACCGGTTACAATAATATCGGCTTTACCCAACCTGATGGTATCAAAAGCATCAATAACCGCATTGGTACTGCTGGCACATGCACTAACAACCGCATAGTTAGGCCCCCTGAATCCATGACGCATAGATATCTGCCCTGCGGCAATATCCAGTATCATTTTAGGAATAAAGAAAGGATTATAACGTGGTGTACCATCGCCTAATGCATAGTTGCATACTTCTTCATAAAAAGTGGTAATACCGCCAATGCCGCTGGCAAAGATCACACCTACCCGGTCTACATCAACATTTGCTTTGCTAATGCCTGCATCTTTGATCGCTTCATCACTGGCAATCAAAGCAAACTGGGTAAAGCGGTCAATTTTCCGGGCTTCTTTACGGTCGAGGTAATCGGTGGGTTCAAAATCTTTAACCTCACAGGCAAACCTGGTCTTAAACTTACTGCAATCGAACTGTTTGATAAAATCACAACCACTAACACCATCAGCCAGGCCCTGCCAGTAATCCTCAACAGTTTTGCCCAATGGAGTTAGTGCTCCCAATCCGGTAACTACAACTCGTTTTAAAACCATAAAATTTGCCTGTGATAATTAAATTAATTACTTAGCATGCTCTTCTAAGTAAGCATTGGCCTGACCTACTGTAGTAATGGTCTCAGCCTGCTCATCCGGAATAGAAATATTAAATTCTTTTTCAAATTCCATAATTAGTTCTACGGTGTCCAAGCTATCGGCACCTAAATCATTGGTAAAAGAAGCTTCCGGCGTAACCTCTGCTTCATCTACTCCTAATTTGTCAACAATTATTTTCTTTACTCTTGTTGCAATGTCTGACATGATAATTAAATTTAGTTTGTATTGGTTGCAAAAATATACATTTTGAGGTAATTACAAAGAAATAGATATTGTTTGCTAAAATCTTCAGAAACCGCATTATATCCTTTATAAAGTTTTTTCCTGCAATTGGTTTAAAGATCAAAAATTGTAAACATAACTTATCCCTGTTTTTTTACATGAGTTCTATAATCTAAAAAAATTGTATATTGTTAACCCGTCCCTAATAAAACCTTTAACCTATATCACAAAAACAACAATCCTGTTATGGCCTTAAAACAAATAGACCACGGCACTAAAGAATACCAGCAGATGGTAAAGTTGAGGAATGAGATACTTCGCCAACCGTTGGGGCTTAAGTTTTCTCCCGATGAACTGGAAAAGGAGAAAGAGGATATTTTGATCGCCGCTTTTGATGATGACGAGATGCTGGCCTGCTGCATGCTTACCAAAGCTGGCAATAACGGTTTAAGGTTAAGGCAAATGGCGGTTCAGAACAACTTACAGGGGAAAGGTATTGGCGCCAGTATGATGAATTTTGCCGAGCTCGTCTCCAGGGATAAGGGTTACAAAAAACTGATCATGCACGCCCGGGAAACTGCAGTTGGTTTTTACGAAAAACTCGGTTATAAAGTTGTTGGTGATAAATTCACCGAAGTAACCATTCCGCATTTTATTATGGAGAAGAAGTTATAGTTCGCAATCAATAGTTCGGAGTTCGGAGTGGCCCTTCTAATTTAAAGTTGTTTTAATTTGGCAAAGTTTCCAGAACATTGATGTTCTCAACTCCCGACTCACGACTTCTTACTGATTTTAGCTCTCAATATCTTCCTTGCCTCATGCACATCATCTCCCTCAAAAGCATCTTTGGGTACAATAAAAAATGAGCGGCTGTTAAAATACAAGTGATAAAAATGCGGGCTCTCTATCCAGGTGCTGAAGTCTGCCCATTTCCAGCTCCTGCCTCCCCTTTCGTTCTCTATCCTGAAAACATCTTCTCCCAGTATGGCTTTAAAGCGGTCTTTAAATGTTTCTGCTTTCCGGTACACCATATAAGGCATTACGAACCAGAACAGGATCATTAAGGAAAACCACAAAAGCGAACTTATTAAAAAAGCAAAAGGAGATATCCTCTTAAAAAAAAACAACCCGGCAGACAGGATAGCAAATACATTCACCAGAATCATCATTATCTTAATTTCCCGGCGGGTAATAAAATGGTACCGTAATGCCTGTATTACTTTTTTCTTATCGTAGGTAAAGAATGAAGAAGTCATGCGGCAAATATAAGCACTAGATATCAGTAATTTTTTACGATTGCGAAGATTGAGGGGAAGACCGGCGGTGGTGAAAAGATAAATACTTTAAAGCCCGATGTTTATTCATGATGGCTAAATGTGCACAGAAGCAATTACGCCGCCCGCAGTATGATGATTATGCAAGTAATTATGATAAAATGGAGGCTGATGAGGATATCTTCTTTAAAAGATTTAAGGCTAATAAATATTTTCTGCAGATTATAAAAGAATACAGTAATGCAGTTTTTTATAAAGAAGCTTACAACCGCTGCAGCTATTTAAGGGATTTTGTGAGGAAGAAGTGATAACAGCATAATCTTTCAATCCCGAAGTACCGCATGCATGGAACTGGCAGGGATGCTATTATTATAGAGATGATTAATTTTTGAATTCATTAAACCCTGAAACGAGGAAATGTGAGCTTGTTCCGTAGGAATATTTCATGGGTAGAAATCATTTAAAAAAAAGCACGAGGCGTTCCTTCGGAACGCTTTTTACGTTTTTCCGGGTCTTTACCCTCAACAAGTTCCTAACGGAACTAAAAACCCTCAGCAATAGCATTTAAAATAAAAATTCTGTAATGCTACACATAGGTATGCGGTACAAGTGAGTGACACAACAATGATGACCAGAGAACTAAAGTTTGTCCCACAAAAAAACCACTGGTTTTTATACCGATGGTTTAATGTATGTTCGTGCTTATTCAAACCAAATTATTCCAACACTTTAAACATCTAAAGCCTATTCAACTCTTCAGAGTATAAAGTCCCCTTCGGGGATTTAGGGGCAGGGCTTTTAACTGCAGCCCATACTGTTACCGCAATTCAGACACTTGTAACAGGTGCCGCTACGTACTGTTATATGTCCGCAGGTATTGCAGGCAGGCGCATCGCTCTGCATACTTTTAGCCGCAGCATTCACAGCATCCATTCCACCGTCTGTTTTTTTATGTGCAGTGCGGTGAGCCTTGGCCGGCGCAGTTGTATTTGCTGCAACTCCACCAATCACCCTCACTTCACTAAGCTCCGGTTTACGGTCGCCAATAGTTGGTGTATTTTGATCCCATTCTTCGTTACCGATGTTCTGCACTTCAGGAGCATCCAATACATGAACTAAATCATTTCTGCCTAAGTATTCATAAGCCAGTGAGCGGAACATAAAATCTACAATAGATGTTGCTGATTTAATATTCGGATGATCTACCATGCCACTGGGTTCAAAGCGGGTGAACACAAATTTTTCTACATATTCTTCCAAAGGCACACCATATTGCAGGCCAATGGAAATGGCGATGGCAAAACAGTTAAGCATACTACGCATGGTAGCTCCTTCCTTGGCCATATCAATAAATATTTCACCTAAAGTTCCATCGCTGTATTCACCGGTACGTAAGAATAATGTTTGCCCGTTTATTTTTGCTTTTTGATTAAACCCTCTGCGTTTGGCAGGTAATGTTCTGCGCTCTACAATCATGGCTAGCTGGCGCTTTAATGTAGTATCAGCACTACTCTGCACCCGCTTATTCATTTCATCCAGCAGGTCATCAATGGTAAGTTTACCCATATCCACCATGGTAGAAATATCCGCTGCCAATGCTGCTGCATTCTCCTCACTGATCACTTCATCAAGTTTCTTTTTCTTATCGCTCTTGTTGCTTAATGGCTGACTCAGTTTAGAGCCATCACGGTATAAAGCACATGCTTTTAAGCCAAGCTCCCAGCTCAACCTGTATGAATCTGCTATCTCATCCTGTGTAGCTTCATTTGGAAGATTGATCGTTTTTGAAATGGCACCGCTTAAGAAAGGCTGTGCTGCACCCATCATACGGATATGCCCATGTGCATGGATGAAACGCTCCCCGATCTGTCCGCATTTATTGGCGCAATCAAAAACTGAAAGGTGTTCGTCTTTTAAATAAGGAGCCCCTTCCACTGTCATGGTTCCGCAGATATAAATATTTGCTGCCTCGATCTCTTCATCACTGAATCCTAAAGCTTCCAGTAAGCTCCAGCCAAAATCACTGTATTGCTCAGGTTTAAATCCAAGCCTTTCCAGGCAAGCCTCGCCCAATGTATATACATTAAAGACGAAGCCGATCTCGAATGCTGCACCCAACACGGCATTCAGTTTATCTATATCTTCCTGTGTAAAACCTTTCTCTATTAATGTCTTTGTATTGATGAACGGGGATCTATCCAGAGATGCATGGCCTTTTGCATAAGCAACGATCTCTTCAATTTCCGGCTCGCTGTATTTTAAATTGCGCAATGCCTGTGGTACACTTTGGTTGATGATCTTAAAATAACCGCCGCCGCTTAATTTTTTAAATTTAACTAAAGCAAAATCCGGTTCAACACCGGTGGTATCGCAATCCATTACCAACCCGATAGTGCCTGTTGGTGCGATCACTGTTGTTTGTGCATTGCGGTAGCCGTGCTTCTCTCCCATCTGTACAGCATCATCCCATGCTTTGGTAGCAGCTTTTAATAAATAATCCGGGCAATATTTTGCATTGATCCCCTGTGGTTTTATTTCAATGCCTTCATACGCATCAGCCGCATCATAAGCAGCAGCACGGTGGTTACGCATTACCCGTAACATATGTGTTTTGTTCTCTTCGTACTTATCAAAAACACCCAGCAAACTGGCAAGCTCCGCAGATGTTTTATAAGATACACCTGTCATAATAGCGGTGATAGCGCCGGCAATACCTCTTGCTTCTTCACTATCATAAGCAATACCACTTACCATTAACATGGAACCGAGGTTTGCAAAGCCCAATCCCAATGTCCGATAATCGTAAGAAAGCTGCGCTACTTCTTTTGAAGGGAATTGCGCCATCAACACAGATATCTCCAAAACAACTGTCCATAAACGGCAGGTATGTTCAAAACCGGATACATTAAATGAATTGTTGCTCTCATCAAAGAACTGACGAAGATTCACACTTGCCAAATTACAGGCTGTGTTATCTAAGAACATATACTCACTGCAGGGGTTGGAAGCCCTGATAGGACCACCTTCGGGACAGGTATGCCATTCATTGATGGTGGAATCATATTGAGTTCCGGGATCAGCACAACGCCATGCCGCGTAGGTGATCTGCTCCCATAATTTTCTGGCCTGTACTTTTTTCATTACCCGTCCATCACTTCTTGCCTTTAGTTCCCATTCGCCATCTTCATCCAATGTATTAAAGAATGAATTGGGTATGCGGATGGAGTTATTGCTGTTTTGTCCGCTTACTGTCCGGTAAGCTTCGCCTTCATAATCGCTGGCATAACCCGCAGCAATTAATGCGGCCACTTTATCTTCTTCCTGAACTTTCCAGTTAATGAATTTTTCAATTTCGGGATGATCAAGGTCAAGACAAACCATTTTGGCGGCTCTTCTTGTTGTACCTCCGCTTTTAATAGCCCCGGCCGCACGGTCACCTATTTTTAAGAAACTCATTAAGCCGCTTGATGTACCACCCCCACTTAATTTTTCGCCTTCGCCACGTATGCTG
>JBKJMZ010000182.1:0-3061 GCA_046596255.1 Ferruginibacter sp.
GCCTGTTAAAACCTGTAATCTTTCTAAAGAAGGTGATCTGAAAAATCCGCCGATATTCCTCAGTGATCCTTTGTGTTTATAGGAATAGGCAATGTCAATATCATAAGTAGGTAAAAAATGGAAAGCCGGCAACTTGAAATTGATGACAAGGAATTTAAGCCGGAGGTCCCTGGCAAGATCCATAACCCAGAGATTGATCAAAGGCAAGTGCAGGCATCCATTTTTATAAGCAAATGAATTTTCGCAGGCATACCTTCCATACATATCCTTTTCATGCGGCAGGTATTCTTCATAACGGCTGAGCAGGTAAAAGCTGGCAGCAAAAATATCAAAAGGAAGATCACTTATGGGAGTTTTAAAAAAAGCCTTGTTATTTTGTGCGGTAAAACAATCAATAACCTGAACTTTTATATCCTGTTCAAAAAGCAAGTTATGATTTTGGATGTAAAATTCATCTTTGATGATCCTTGAGGTACTATAATTGATCTTAGCCCCTGCATGCGTTCTTAATTTCTCCGGGTCAATGGTTAGCTCATATTCAATACCCATAAGTTCTTTAAAAATAAAAGAACAGGTGTACTGCAGGCGGGAAGAACTTGTATGTGCATAAACCAGTATCATTCTGCCACAAAATAAATAAGTCCCGCCAAAGCAGGACCTTTTTTAATTTTTAATTTTGATTTTTTAATTCTTATACCTTTCCTTCCACATCTGGTTAAAGGTCTTCTGGCTGAAATTCAGATCGCCCCGGCTCTTTTTCCAACCGGTGAACATGCCATTCACCACTTTATTCTTCAGGCTTCCGCTACCTATATTCATAAAGCCTCTTTTTAAACTGGCCATCCGCCATGCTTTCCAGGCCATTTTTTCACTAAAGCTTACATAGCCTTCCTCAACAGCTTCGTGCCTGTTTTCCAAAAGCAGCTCATGTAAATTTATTTTTACTGCACAAACTTCGGTACAGTTACCGCAAAGCGATGATGCATAACTTAAATGTTTGAATTCATCCATTCCCTGCAGGTGTGGTGTAATAACACTGCCGATAGGGCCGCTGTACGTAGCGCCATAGGCATGGCCACCAATATTTTTATAAATGGGACAGGCATTCAGGCAGGCGCCACATCTTATGCAATACAAGCTCTCTCTTTGTTTTGGATTTTGTAATATATTGGTACGGCCGTTATCCAGTAAGATCACATACATCTCTTCAGGCCCGTCAGTTTCATTTTCCTGTCGTGGCCCGGTTACAATGGTATTATAAACAGTGATCTTTTGCCCTGTACCAAAAGTTGAAAGTAAGGGCCAAAACAATCCAAGGTCAGTTAACGATGGGATCATTTTTTCGATACCCACAATAACGATATGTGTTTTAGGAAAAGCACAGCTAAGCCTTGCATTGCCTTCATTTTCTGTAACAGCAATGCCACCAATATCGCTGATGATAAAATTAGCGCCCGTAACCCCTATCTCGGCCTGCACATATTTTTCACGTAATATCTTACGGGCTACCTGTGTTAATTCTTCGGGAGTATAATTAATGGGAGTACCTAATTTTTTGTTGAACAGCCTGGCAACATCTTCCTTGCTTTTATGCATGGCCGGTGTTACAATATGGTAAGGTGCTTCACCGTCGAGTTGCTGAATGTATTCTCCCAGGTCTGTTTCCACGCTTTCTATCCCGTTCTTTTCCAGGGCAGCATTCAGATGTATCTCTTCCGTGACCATGCTCTTGCTCTTTACTACCGACCTGCAATTTTTTGCTTTGCATATCTGCAGTATCTCTTCAATGGCCTGAGCACTATTCTCTGCCCATATTACTTTACCCCCCCGCTTTGTAAAATTCAATTCAAATTCTTCCAGTTGCTGGTCAAGTGTTTCAATGGCACGCCATTTAAGGTTCTTTGCCCTTTCCCTGGCCAGGTGTACATCAGCAAACTGTTCTTTGCCTTTTGGTACTACTGCATTGTATTTACCAATATTGAAATTGATCTTACGACGGTGTTCCAGGTCGGCAGCTTTTACGGTGCTTTTGGCTATAAAGGTTTTTGATTGTTCTGACATGTTTGATTATTTGGCCCCCTCTATCTCCCCCGAAGGGGGAGGAAATGGAGAAGATATTCTGGTAGATTATGTTTTTTGTTTCCGGCATTTGGACCTCGATCGAACGTATTGGCGACGCTTTGTTCAAATGTTGTAATTTTTATCATCTTTTATAAGGGCAAAGTTATTATTATTTAGGGTTGGCAAATTTTTTAAAAAAAATTTACTTAAATTAATGGAGTTGTGCCAACGATCTCTAAAGTGGTTAAATCTTTTAAATCAGCAACAATATTCATATTGTTTATATTTTTGCAATTATCTATTCTCAAGTGCCGTAAGTTTGGAAGATTCTCAATCCCTGTTAAGTCTTCGAGTTTAGTTGCTTGCATAATTAAAAGAGTTTCCAGATTTTGTAATTTCTCAATTCCTTTTAGTGTTTTTACACTACCTGTATTTATTCTTAAATATTTTAAGTTATTCAAGAATTCAAATTTTGAAAGGTCTTGTTGATTATATTTTCCGATAAAAAGTCTTTCAAGATTTATACATTTAAATAAAGAGTGAGCCGCAGCTCTCCAAAATAATGCTGCACTTTTCAGAAATGGGAAATTTGAGAAATTAATCTCTTTTTTATCTGTTGTGTACACTGAAAGATGTTCCAATTTTACTAGATTATTAATAGCACTATAATCAAAATCCCAACTGTAGTCATTAATTTGAATATACTTGATGTTTGATGCTAAGCCTATTTCGTTAATATGAGCTGGAAATTTTTTTATAAAGTTGAAATTAATCCCGTCAGCACGTTTTTTGTTAATTAGTTTAACTGCTTCAGGCATTAGTTTACCATCAGTAAGATTGATAATGGTATAATTATTTTGAGTAAGTATTTGCATCCTTTTAATTACTTCAACACCCCTAACTCTTTCCCAACCTTAGTAAATGCCTCAATCGCTTTATCTAAATGCCGCTGGTTATGTGCAGCACTTAATTGTACCCTGATCCTTGCCTGCCCTTTAGC
>JBKJMZ010000014.1:0-2511 GCA_046596255.1 Ferruginibacter sp.
GCCCATTGCCCATTGCCCATTGCCCATTGCCCATTGCCCATTGCCCATTGCCCATTGCCCATTGCCCATTGCCCATTGCCCATTGCCCATTGCACATTGCCCATTGCCCATTGCCCATTGCCCATTGCCCATTGCCTATTGCCCATTGCACATTGCCCATTGCCCATTGCCCATTGCACATTGCCCATTGCTTACTTCTTATTCGCCATCCTGCTTCTCATAAAAAGGCTGTTAATACTTTTATTTTCAAAGGCATTACGTATGGTAATCGCAAATAATTCGTCTGTGGACACTACTTTGATCTTGCTGCATTCGCCTCTTAATGGAATAGTATCACATACTACCATTTCTTCTAAAACACTTTGTTCTATGTTTTGATAAGCATTACCACTTAAAACCGGATGTGTACATAAAGCCCTTACACTCCTTGCACCCTTTTCTTTCATTAGAGCCGCACTTTTAACCAATGTACCACCCGTATCGCAGATATCATCGATCAATACAACATCCCTGTCTGTTACATCACCAATTACAACCATGCTGGCTATTTCATTGGCTCTTTTCCGGTGTTTATCACAAATAACCATTTCGCACTCAAAATAAGTGGCAATTTCCCTGATCCTATTAGCACTACCCACATCAGGCGCTGCAAATATCAGGTTAGCCAATTTCAGGTTCTCTATATAAGGAATAAAAATTGCAGAGGAATCCAGGTGATCAACAGGAATATCAAAATATCCCTGGATCTGTGGTGCATGGAGGTCCATAGTTATCACCCTGTCAGCTCCGGCAGCCGTAAGCATATTGGCAACCAATTTGGATCCGATGGCTACTCTTGGCCTATCCTTTCTGTCTTGCCTGGCTAAACCATAGTATGGAATAACGGCTATTACTTTATATGCGGATGCCCTTTTAGCAGCATCGATCATTAAAAGCAATTCCATTAAATTATCTGATGGAGCGTAAGTGCTTTGAATTAAAAATACAAACCTGCCCCTGATGCTTTCTTTAAATTCTACATAGATCTCACCATCACTGAAGCGCTGGATATTGACTTTACCCAAAGGTTCGCCAAATTTTTTTGCGATCTTTTCTGCTAAATATTGAGAGCCCGTACCTGAAAATATTTTTGCATTTGATTCCATATAGATTTAAATTAGATAAGCGAAATAATAATATCTGCGAAAGTATCATTTTTTAGATGATTTAATCTACCGTACCATGGAAAATGTCAACAAGCCTTCCACATCTATTAAAAACTGGGCAACTGACGACCGCCCCCGGGAGAAATTATACAGTAAAGGCCCCGCATCACTCAGCAATTCCGAATTGCTGGCCATCCTGTTAAATAACGGCAGTAAGGATAAAAGCGCAGTGGAACTGGCAAAAGAAATTTTAAAACTGGGGAAAGATAATTTAAATGAACTGGGTAAATTATCGCTTCACGATTTTAAACAGGTCAAAGGGATTGGCGAAGCCAAATCAATTATAATAGCTGCTGCACTTGAATTTGGAAGAAGAAGACAGGCTTCATCTGCATTGGAAAAACCGGTCATCAGATCCAGCAGGGACCTGGCTCAATACCTTCAGGCTATTTTGAAAGATTTTAATTATGAAATATTTGCCGTGGTTTTTCTAAACCGGGCAAACAAGATCAATCACTTTGAGATCATCAGCAAAGGTGGCATAACAGGTACAGTTGCAGATCCGCGGATCATCTTAAAAAAGGCACTGGAAGAAGATGCAACATCGATCGTTCTATGCCATAATCACCCCTCGGGAAATTTGCAGCCAAGCCGGGCTGATGAAGAGCTGACAAAAAAAATAAAAGAGGCTGCCAGTTATTTCGACATTAAGGTAATTGACCACATTATTGTAAGTGAAGAAGGTTTTTTCAGTTTTGCTGATGAGGGGATACTTTAGTTTTTAGTTTTTGGTTTTTAGTTTTTAGTTTTTAGTTTTTGGTTTTTGGTTTTTAGTTCTTAGTTCTTAGTTTTTAGTTCTTAGTTTTTAGTTTTTAGTTCTTGGTTTTTAGTTAATCATAAACAGTATAATTATGGCAACCATTCAGAGTTTTGAAGATTTAAAAGTTTGGCAAAAATCCAGAATACTATGTAAGGAAATTTTTGAATTAATAACAACCGGAAGCTTCGCGAAAGATTTTGCGCTGGTTAATCAGATAAACAAGTCATCCGGCTCCGTAATGGATAATATAGCAGAAGGATTTGGGAGAATGGGCAATAAAGAATTTATAAAATTTCTAACTTACACTTATGGCTCGGCACTTGAATGTAAATCCCAGCTCTATAGGGCATTTGACAGAAAATACATCAGCAATGAAAAATCAGAAGAACTGTTTGGTTTAATTGAAGAGATCAAAAAAATGACAAATGCGTTGATCACTTATCTGGGCAATTCAGATTTAAAAGGTCAAAAATTTAAAGCCAGAAATACTAAAAAAACTTAAAAGCCTAAGCACTTACCAACCAAGAACAAAAAACTAAAAACTAA
>JBKJMZ010000035.1:0-5231 GCA_046596255.1 Ferruginibacter sp.
TCCCATTGATCAAGTTGTTTGAAGATATCTACGATAAGATATGGCTGCAGCAGATCCCTCCTACTTCGGGATTGACAAAAGCAATTATTCCCACCCCGTTGCCAATACATCGGCAAGATGCATGGTCTTTAAAGAAAGTTGCTTATGTTGGATAAAACCATCAAGCTGCATCAGGCAGCTCAGGTCGGTAGATATGATATATTCGGCACCGGTTGCCAGTGCATTGCTTATTTTCTGGTCGGCCATACCAGAAGAGATGGCTTCAAACTTTACAGCAAAGGTTCCGCCAAAGCCACAACAGGTTTCCACATCGCTCATCTCTACCAGCTCAAGTCCTTTTACATGGCTCAACAGCCTGCGTGGCCCTGTTTTTATTTTGCATTCCCGGAGGGCAGCACAACTATCATGGTAAGTGGCTTTTCCGGGCAGCTCAGCGCCAAAATTTTCTATCTTCAACACATCAGTTAAAAATTCGGAGAATTCAAAAATGCGTTTGCCCAGGTTTTTAACAGCATTGTGCTGTGTGGAGTTCTCAAAAAGCTTGCTGTAATAATTACGTACAAAGCCAACACAGCTTGCGCTCGGCGCTACAATATAATCGGCTCCCTCAAAATCCTTGATGAACTTGGTACAAACGTCCCTTGATACATCCCAGAAGCCGGCATTGAATGCGGGTTGGCCACAACAGGTCTGGTTGGTATTATATACTACTTCGCAACAGGCTTTCTCCAGCACTTTAACCATGTTAAAAGCGGTTTGCGGGTAAAGCTGGTCAACAAAACATGGTATAAAAAGCTGGACTTTCAAATTAAATGTTAGTTGTTAGATGTTAGTTGTTAGTCGTGAACCCGCTTTTTAAAGAGATCATCTTCATGGCGGTTACTGCTGCTTCTTCACCTTTGTGTCCGTGTGCTCCTCCTGTTCTCTCGTCTATCTGCTGCTGGTTATCCACGGTAAGTATGCCGTAAACTGTTGGCACCGGCAGCATTAAATTTAATTGTACTATACCATCAGTAACGCCTTTGCACACATAATCAAAATGTGGGGTATCGCCTCTTACTACACAGCCCAGGGCTATAAAGGCACAGGGCTTGTCATCCTTATATTTATGAAACTCCCAGTAGCTTTTAATGCCAAAGGGTATCTCAAATGCACCTGGTACGATAATGGTCATATGCTTTACCTGGTGCTCATTCAGTATTTTTTTACAGCCTGCTTCCAGTTTATCTACAGTTAATGCATTCCATTCGGTGCGTACAATTACAACACAGGCACCCTTTGGTAATTGGATGCCTGCTGTATCGTATAAGTTTGAAAAGTCTGTTGACATATTTATTGAGTCTAGAGTCGGGAGTCAGGAGTCGGGAGTGGTGAGCGTTCTGACTCCTGACTCCCGACTCCAGCCTCACAACTATTTAACAGTGCCTAAAGCAAAAAGGTATTTATCAACATCTCCAGATCCTACCCTTTGACTTGCAGGGTATTTATCTTTCAACTGCTGAAATATTTCTGTGGCTTCTTTTGTTTTGCCCATAGCATCAGCATACCTGCCTGCAATAAATAAAGCTTCGGAAGCCATACCCTCATCAAGGCCCGAGATATTACCTGCTTTTGTATAATGATCTAAAGCATCATTGGTTTTCTTCTGCTCAGCATAAGCATGACCTAATAAAATGTGTGCTTTACTTTTAACCTGGTCTGCGCCATTGGCATCAAAGTCCTTTAAATGCTTGATGGCCTTATCAAACTGCTTTAACTGCAGGTAAATAGAACCGATCATAAATTCGGCGCGGTTGCCCGATTTGGTACCGCCATAGCTGCTGGCTATCTTTAACAGGCCGGTCACGCCGTTTGGTTTGTCGCCGTTCAATACCATATTCACTGTGTCTTTGTTAAATGACGAGGTATTTGACATGCTGACAAATAATTTCTCTGCCGGGAATATAAGGTCATTCGCTTTTTTCTCGTTCGGGATCTGAACCAGGTATTTGTAACCAATAAAGCTACCCAGCACTACGATCAGCAATGTTCCTGCAATAAGGATCTTTTTGCTGTGTGCTGCCCAAAAACCTTTTGCTCTTTCGATCACAACTTCATTATCATTTACTTGCTTCTCTGCCATTTCGATTAATTAAGAATTAAAATTAAGAATTATAAATTGTTAGTCGGTAATAAAAGGATAGTCATGCTGTACATATACATCTTTCAGCAGTTCGTTATCATCGGGCCAGGGGCTTTCTTCTGCAAACTTCACCGATTCTTCTACTTCAGCCTTCACCCTTTCAATGATCACTTCAAATTCAGCATCGGTAACCTGGTACTGGTCTTTCAATACTTTCATCGTATGCTCAATTGGGTCTTTCTCTTTGTATTGCTCCAGCTCATCCTTGGTCCGGTATTTTTGCGGATCACTCATACTGTGACCTTTATAGCGGTATGTTTTAATTTCAAGTAAGGTTGGTCCGCCCTTCTCCCTTGCACGGTTCACAGCCCTTAAAACACCGTTGTGAACATCTTCAGGGCTCATGCCATCAATGCTGTCGCTTGGCATTTCGTATGCATCGGCCATTTTATAGATATCCAGTGTTTTACTGGTACGGGCTACCGATGTACCCATAGCGTAATGGTTGTTCTCACAAATAAATACAACGGGCAGGTCCCAAAGCATGGCCATATTAAAGGTTTCATGCAGCATACCCTGGCGCGCAGCCCCATCGCCAAAGAAACAAAGCACTACATTATTGGTACCGCGGTATCTTTCAGCAAAGGCCAATCCGCCGCCGGTACCTATTTGCGCACCTACAATACCATGACCGCCAAAGAAATTCTCCTTTACACCAAAAAAGTGCATACTCCCACCCTTTCCTTTACTGCAGCCCGTTGCTTTGCCATAAAGCTCAGCCATACAGGCTTTGGGCGTAATGCCTTTGGCAATAGCCAGGGCATGGTCGCGGTAAGCAGTAATAAATTTATCATCGGGGGTGGTAGCCGTCATACAGCCCGCGGCAACAGCTTCCTGTCCAATGTAAAGGTGACAAAACCCACGGATCTTTTGCATACCATACAACTGGCCTGTTTTTTCCTCAAAACGACGGAGAAGCAGCATTAATTCGTACCAGTATAAATAGGTTTCCTTAGAAAACTTGGTAGCCAATGGGTTTAATTTTAGGCGGCAAAGATAAGGGAGAAAAGGGAAATTTGAGATTAGGAATTGGGAATTAGTAATAAGCAGTTAGGAGTTTGGAGTCAGGAGTTGGGAATTAGGTGCTACAAATATTACCTGATCAATAATACAGAACCATTTTCAACGGATTCTCATCCAAAAAGATTGGTGTGCTTTTTTTAAAGCTTCCATCCCCGCCATCAGGTCAAAGAAAACGACCTTATTTTTTATTACTGCAGGTTGTCCATCATTGGTCAATCACCTGGAAGCCCTTAATAGATTGGCACCAGAACTGTTCAATGTGTTTACTATTTCAACATTACATCTGGCAACCTAATGTATGTTTTAACCAGTTGCATTATCCTAAAAATCTTACGATCTCTGTATTGAATAAACTGTAAATAATCGAAGGTTGAATTAAAAACCCTCTAAAGTCTTGCTACAACCCGCTTTCAAAGAGTTCATGTTAGTGTTGCCAGTTGGCGTCCCAGCCGTTGGTCACGATGGTTCCCCACGCAGAACCATCGGCGGAAACCCAGGAGACGTCCTTTCTCGAGCCAGACAACGAGGTGTAAGCTATCTTGCTTCCATCACCCGACCACGAGGTTTTCGTCCATGCTACAGCACCCGACATGATCGCAGTAAGTCCACTACCGTCGGCATTACTGATACCAATCTTCGTATTGTATTGATTGATGCCGATCCTCTCACTGATAGCCATGGCAAGCTTAGTACCGCTGGGCGACCAGCTCGGATACAGGTAATCAAGTTGATCAAAGATATTGCCGGTTAGAGCAGTAAAGCCAGTGCCGTTGGCATTGATGGTGTAGATATCATATACGAAGTCGTAAGCTATCCAGTCGCTGACCAATGCGATCTTCGTTCCATCTGGCGACCATGTAGGTTGGGCGTCATATCCCGGAGCTTCGAAAAGGAGTGAAGGTGACCCACCGATTGCATCAATCACCCAGATATTCAAACTGCCGTTGCTCAGAGTCGAATAAGCAATTTTTGTTCCATCGGGTGCCCAGGTTGGATTTTGAGTGTCAATTCCTGAAAACGTCTTGCGTACTATATTTGAACCGTCCGCATTCATGATGTATAGTTCGTGATTACCGGTGCGGTCACTAGTAAACGCAATGAGCGTTCTGTCGGTTGACCACGCAGGCTGAACATCAGCCCCGGCATTGTTAGTGAGCCGTTGTATATTGGAGCCATCAACGTTACATGAATATAGCTCTTCATTGCCATCGCGGGAGCTCACGAAAACGATCTTGCAGTTAGTACATGACGGCCCCTGCCCCATTACTATCACCTGCATTGTATCTTTTGCAAACAAACTACCGGCATCTGTTACTTTTAATTCAAATTTGTAAATGCCCTGTACAAGATTTGTTACAGGTGTTTGTACTGCATTTGTATTAGCAATATTGTAAGATGTCGGCCCGGATAATTTTGTCCACGAATAAGCGGTAATATTATTATCCGGATCTGTGGAGCCACTGCCATCAAGGGTAATAATATTTACAGGCAAGGTAATAGTTTGATCTGCTCCTGCATTGGCAACAGGTGGCCGGTTAGGCTGCGATGGATCGGTTACAAATATTTGAACGGTATCTTTAGCACTTGCTCCTTTATCATCAATTACTTTTAATTCAAACTGGTACACTCCTGTTACCAATTGTTTTACAACAGTTCTTGAAGCCGATGCATTAATAACAAGAAAAGATGTGGGTCCAGAAACTTTTGTCCATTGAAAACTGCTTATCGTACCGTCAGGATCCCTGGAAGCACTGCCATCGAGCGTTACGCTATCCACAGCCAAAATGATAGTTTGATCTGCCCCGGCATTTGCTATAGGAGATTTATTAGAGCTGCCTTGTGGATTAACTCCGCAATTTTCACAAGAGAGTTCTTTTTGACAGGAGATATTGATAAATAAGCCTATCAGCAAAATGATAGTTGTAAATCTTAGTATCAGTTTCATTGTTAATAATTTTAAATTTGTGATCAAAAAAGATGAAAAGAATTAAAACAAAAGTTGCAATCTTCAGTATCAATTTCTTGA
>JBKJMZ010000039.1:0-3211 GCA_046596255.1 Ferruginibacter sp.
ATAATACCTCTACGGTGAACAGGATCGTTGGTAACGTACAGCTGGATTATAAGATCCATTGGTTTCCTGACCTTCATATACTGATGAATTTGGGTATTGATAATGCATCAGGCAAAGAAGATGATAATGTAGACCCGGCATTAGCAACTAATTTTTTAACAGGAGGCCGTAAAACACACTATGAGCAAAAGAAGAAAAATACGATCGCCGATGTACAGCTTTTTTATAACAAGGACCTTAAAAAGCTAAATACTAAAGTTGATGTATTGGTAGGACATAGCTACCAGGATTTTATTACGGAAGTTAAGAACTTTGCTTCTTTCAGTTACAGGCCAATAGCTGATCCTGTAAATCCCCAAAGAAAGGATACTATTGCGGGTTCTCAACCACCCTTCCTTACAGATAAACCGCAGTATCGCCTAGAATCTTACTTAGGCAGGATCAATATCAATGTAGCATCAAAATACCTGCTTACAGCTTCTATCCGCAGAGATGCAAGTTCAAAATTTGCCAAAGAAAACAGGGTAGGTTATTTCCCTGCCGTGGCTGCCGCATGGAGACTAAAGGATGATTTCTTTAAATCAGTTAGCATTATTTCAGATCTTAAATTAAGAGTGGGTTGGGGAATTACCGGCCAGCAGGATGGGATTCCTTATTATTCTTACCTTCCATATTATGCCCGCAGTAATGCTTCTGCACAATACCAGTTTGGAAATACCTATTATAGCTTTTTACGACCTGATGCGTATGATCCTGATAGAAGATGGGAAACAACAACCACAACCAATGTTGGTCTTGATTTTGGCTTGATGAATGGAAGGATATCTGGTTCAGTTGATTATTATTTCAAAAAAACAAAGGATCTGTTGAGCAGGGTGCCTGTAGCAGCAGGGGGTAATTTTGATATTCTTTTATTGACCAATGTAGGTAATATGGAGAATAAAGGGGTTGAATTTACTTTGAATACTATTCCCGTTAAAAAGAAAGATCTAACCTGGGAGTTAGGATTTAATGTTACCTACAACACCCGTGAAATAACCAACCTGCTTAAACAGAATGACCCCAATTTTCAAGGTATTGAAACAAGCGGCATATCGGGTGGTACCGGTAATAATATAGGTAGGTTCAATATTGGGTATAGCCCGTTTGCATATTTTGTTTACAAGCAGGTGTATAATGCTGAAACAGGAAAGCCCATTGAAGGACTTTATGAAGACCTGAACCGCGATGGAACAATTGATCAGAAAGATCTTTATTATTATAAAAAGCCTGCTGCTGATGTGTTCATGGGTTTAAGTACACAGGTGCTGTATAAGAAATATTCTTTAGGAATTGCAGGACATGGGGCTTTTGGGGCTTACATGTATAATAACTATAATTCAAACAATGGCGTATTGAGGCAGATCAAAAACCCGATCAATTTTATTGGAAATGCATCAGCCAATTACCAGGAAACCAATTTCTCAAACCATCAATATCTATCTGATTATTATATTGAGAATTCTTCTTTCTTCAGGCTTGATAATATTAACCTGGGTTATAACTGGGGTAAGGTACTTAAGGGAAAAGCAAGCTTACGTATTGCTGCAAGCGTGCAGAATGTATTTATTATAACCAAGTACAAAGGTCTGGATCCTGAAAATGCAAACGAGACCGGGGTAGATAATAACATTTATCCAAGGCCACGCACATTTTCTCTGGGCTTTAACTTAGATTTTTAAATAATTAAATAACGATCGATATGAAAAATAAATTCATAAAATACTTTACGGGAATGCTTGTTGTTGCTGTTGTTGCGGTATCCTGCGCAAAAAAACTCGACCTGTACCCAACAAATGACCTTACACCAGAAAAAACATATTCTACGGCCGCGGGCTATAAAAGTGTACTGGCAAAAATATATGGAACGCTTTCCATTACCGGTAACACCGGTCCTTCAGGTAACCCCGACATTAGTGGTGGACTGGATGAAGGCTCACAGGTTGCATTCATCCGCATGTTCTTTAACTGCCAGGAACTACCTACTGATGAAGCTGTTGTAGCCTGGAATGACCAGACCATTAAAGATTTTCACAACCTGAGGTGGACAAGCGCTGATCCCTTTTTGAAAGGAATTTATGCCAGGCCTATCTATAACATTACATTGATAAATGAGTATATAAGAGAAAGCACCGATGCTAAATTAGCAGAAAGGAATATTACGGGTGCCGATGCAATAGAAATTAAAAAGACAGTTGCTGAAGTACGTTTTTTACGTGCCTATAATTATTGGGTAATGATGGATCTTTTTGGTAAGTCAACTTTTATTACTGAAGATGATCTGATCGGTACTATTTTACCAAAAGAAATAAGCCGTGCAAACCTTTTTCTTTACATTGAAAAGGAACTACAGGCTATAGATGCACTGTTGGCTCCTGCAAAAACCATTGAGTACGGTAGAGTAGACCAGGCAGCGGCATGGGCCTTACTGGCACGCATGTATCTAAATGCGGGTACATATTCAGGTGCATCCAAGTTTACAGAAGCTGTTACTTATGCAAAAAAAGCAATTGGAGCCGGTTATTCTTTATATAGTGGATACCCCAGGGTTTTTATGGCTGATAATGATAAAGCAAAGGACGAATTTATGTTTGCTATAAACTGTGATGGCTTACGTACACAGGCTTTTGGTAATACCACTTTTTTTGTACACGCTGCCTGTGGAGCAGAAGGTTCGGAGTACGGCGTTAATGGTGGCTGGTTTGGTTACCGATCAACATCATCCTTTGTGAACCTTTTTCCTGATAAAACAGGATCCACTGATAAAAGAGCCATGTTCACTACCTCAAGGTATGGAACCAGCCCTGCACAATTAACGATTACTGATATTGGTAATTTTGACCAGGGACCTCATGTAAAAAAATATGTGAATTTACGTTCAGATGGTGGACCGGTATCGGATACCAGGGGTGATTTTGCAGATATTGATTTTCCAGTATTCCGGTTATCAGAAATGTACCTGATCTATGCTGAAGCTGTTTTACGCGGAGGCT
The DNA here is from genome assembly GCA_046596255.1 of Ferruginibacter sp. Classification (GTDB taxonomy): domain Bacteria; phylum Bacteroidota; class Bacteroidia; order Chitinophagales; family Chitinophagaceae; genus Ferruginibacter. The sequence continues at coordinate 3,033 of JBKJMZ010000039.1, forward strand.
CAGGCGGAGATGCTGCCACAGCTTTAAATTATATAAATCTCGTCAGGACCAGAGCTTATGGAAATACAACCGGCAATATTTCATCAGGACAGTTAAACCTGCAGTTCGTATTGGATGAAAGAGGAAGAGAATTATATTGGGAAGGACATCGTCGTACGGATCTTATCCGTTATGGATTA
>JBKJMZ010000092.1:0-4980 GCA_046596255.1 Ferruginibacter sp.
GAAAACTAAACAATTTGAGAATATAGGATTTGATCAGCAGTTAAAAGTACAAGAATTAGAAAAAGAGAAGGTGATTGTTCAAAACAGGAATCGAACGATTGCCTTTATTAGTGGTTCGGCTATATTCTTATTAATTGGATTGCTTCTCTATCGTAATAATCGTCAGAAACAGAGAGCAAATAAAGTGTTAGAGACTACACTTGCAAATCTTAAATCTACCCAATCTCAATTGATCCAATCAGAAAAAATGGCCAGCCTTGGAGAACTCACTGCAGGCATTGCACATGAAATACAAAACCCGTTGAACTTTGTAAATAACTTTAGTGAAGTGAGTAAGGAATTACTGGATGAAATGAAGGCCGAACTGGACAGTGGTAACATAGAAGATGCAAAAGAGATCATGACCGATGTGATCCAAAACCTGGAAAAAATAAACCACCATGGTAAAAGGGCAGATGGAATAGTGAAAGGTATGCTGCAACACAGTCGAAGCAGCAGCGGCCAAAAAGAGCCAACAGATATTAATGCTCTCGCTGATGAATATTTACGCCTTGCATATCACGGTTTACGTGCAAAAGACAAATCATTTAATGCAACAATGAAAACTGATTTTGATGAGAGCATTGGTAACATCAACATTATTCCGCAGGATATTGGAAGAGTTATTTTAAATTTAATTACTAATGCGTTTTATGCAGCCCCCCTGCCCCCTCCCGAAAAAATCGGGACAGGCTCCGGGGGGTTCTTGGACCCCGATTACAAACACAGTCCTACTATTTGGGTTAGTACAAAAAAGGTAGGTAATAAAATATTGATCTCGGTTCGTGATAATGGCCCGGGCATTCCTCAAAAAATATTAGACAAAATATTTCAACCCTTCTTTACCACTAAGCCAACTGGCCAGGGAACAGGACTGGGGCTGAGTTTGAGCTATGATATTGTAAAAGCACATGGTGGTGAGTTGAAGGTGGAGACTAAGGAGGGTGAAGGGAGTGAGTTTATTATTCAATTACCAATTTTTTAAAATAAAAAATGAAAATATTTATAAAACTCCCCCTGCTTTTATTACTACCTGTTTTTGTATCGTCACAATCTCAGCAAAAATTGGATAGCCTTTATATAGCGCTTAGCAAGGCTGCCAATGATAGTGTGCGGATGGAAACATATCAGGAATTACATTGGTATTACCAGGAAGTGAACCGGGATAGTGCTCTATTTTATAGCGATAATGCCTTGCCAATTGCAAAACAATTAAAATTAAGATTACACGAGGCGGATATTTTAGATGGCAAGGCATATGTACTCATGCATTTGGGGAATTATCCAACATCACTTGAAACATTTTTATTGGCTTTGAAAATTGCAGAAGACCCTTCATCAGAAAAGGATAAATATAATCTTTTTAGAATGGATAAAAGGGAGACTCCCCGAATTTTCAGGCTTAAAGTATTATCCAGTATTCACCATGATATGGGCCATTTGTATGGAAGAACCAGTAATACAAACAAGCAAATTTTAAATTACAGGGAATCTGAAAGTATTAGTGAATCTATTCGGGACACAAGGCAACTTGCATTAGTAAATATGAACCTGGGATGGGCTTACTCAACACTCGATAAAATAGATTCGGCAATCTTTTTTGTGCAGAAATCACTTGCATTTTGGTCAAGGCTACCATTTGAACAACGAAAATATGAGGGTCTTACCTTAAACGAATTGGGTGATTATTTTCAGCGACAAGGGAAATCTGGTTTAGCAATGGATGCCTTGATAAAGTCAGTCAGGATCAATAAAGAACAAAACAATCTTGCATTTCTGGGGGATAGTTATATTTCATTGGGGAGATTATATAAAATAATCAATCAGCCTGACACCGGCCTTTCTTATGCAAGGAAAGCCCTGGAAACATTTGTAGCAGTTGGCAAACCTGATGGAATAGCAAATGCATGCAGATTACTTTCCTCGTTATATACTATACAAAACAAAACTGACTCCGCTTTTGCTTATTTACAACGATACACGCTATTGAAGGACAGCCTGTATTTTGTAGAACAAAAAAACCTGCAGGCATTTCAAAACGTTGGGTTTGACGAACAGTTGCGACTGGAAGAACTGGAAAAAGAAAAAATTCAAACACAAAATAGAATAAGGATTTATGGAATGTTGGCGGGCCTTGGCATTTTTCTGATAGTTGGTTTATTGCTCTATCGCAACAACCGGCAAAAGCAAAATGCAAACAAAGTATTAGAAACAACGCTTACCAATTTAAAATCCACCCAAACACAACTCATCCAATCAGAAAAAATGGCAAGCCTTGGTGAACTCACCGCAGGTATTGCACATGAAATTCAAAACCCGTTGAATTTCGTTAATAATTTTTCTGAAGTAAATAAAGAATTACTTGCTGAGATGAATGAAGAAATTGAAAAAGGAAATTTTGATGAGGTTAAAGCACTTGCAAAAGATGTTACCGATAATGAAGAAAAAATAAATCACCATGGTAAAAGAGCTGATGCCATTGTAAAAGGCATGCTGCAACACAGCCGCACCAGCAGTGGCGTAAAAGAACCAACCGATATTAATGCTTTGTGTGATGAATACCTGCGCCTCTCCTATCATGGCTTGCGGGCAAAAGACAAATCATTTAATGCTACAATGAAAACTGATTTTGACAATACTATCGGCAACATCAGCCTCATTCCGCAAGAAATTGGAAGAGTGGTGTTGAATTTATTGACAAATGCTTTTTATGCAGCCCCCCTACCCCCCGAAGGGGGGTTCTCAGACCCTGATTATGTACACAATCCTACCGTTTGGGTAAGTACCAAAAAGGTTGGCGATAAAATTTTAATAAGTGTAAAGGATAATGGCCCGGGCATTCCACAAAAAGTACTGGATAAAATATTTCAACCCTTCTTTACCACCAAACCAACGGGTCAGGGAACGGGCCTGGGATTGAGTTTGAGTTATGATATTGTAACCAAAGGGCATGGCGGGGAGTTGAGAGCGGAAACTAAGGAAGGAGAAGGAACAACGTTTATTATACAATTACCAGCATAAATTTTTATGAGCAACATTAAATTATTTGAAAGCAAGCAACTTCGCTCTACCTGGAATGAGGACGAACAAAAATGGTATTTCTCCATTATTGATGTTATTGAAATACTTACAGGTACTGCTCGGGGAAGAAAATACTGGAATGACCTGAAAACGAAGCTCAAAAAAAAGGAAGTGAACTGTCCGAAAAAATCGGACAATTAAAAAAGAGAAAATGAAACCTGAAAGAAAGTAATTACCGGAGAAACATTTTTACCCCATCAAAACAAAAATTATAATGAAACCATTTGTAAAAATATTCCTGCTCTGTTTGATACCTGCATTTGCAATGGCACAAAAAGACCCTACCTGGGGATACGTAACCAGTAATCAAGCAGATAGTCTGAAACGTTTTTTGGTAACAGAAAAGAATGATACGCTAAAGATGGCCGCCTTCCGCAGCATGGGATTTTATTACCAGGATTTTATTGCTGACAGCGGACTGTATTTTCATGAACAGCAATTGGTATTAGCCAAAAAGTTAAATAAAACATTATGGCAAGCAGATGCATACAGCCAGGCGGGATATTGCCTGGTAACACTAGGCAATTTCATGAAAGCGTATGATTACCATTCTGAGGCCATGAAATTGGCAGGAGATGAAAAAAATAAATCAGACAATTGGCGGCCCTGGACATTTTCTAATGCAACAAATGGTCATGATGCCCGGATTGCCATTTTAGCAATGAATTATCAAATGATGGGAAATTTATGGGGCAATTTGGGTGAACGGGAAAAACAAAGGTCATCTTATGAAAAGGCTGTGAAATTGGGAGAGTCTATCAATAATGGTAAAATCATATTTTTGGGTTATTCAAGCATAGCCACTATTTTACCTCCAGATTCTGCAATTAGGTTTAACAGCAAAGGCCTCCACTTTGCAGCTGTAGCAGGTTTCAGGAGAACCGGGAATTCGTTAATAAATTTAGCTGGAGCTTATGCTGGAAAAGGCATGTGGGATTCTGCTTTTATTTTTGCACAAAAATCAATAGCTGTAAATAAGGCAGATAACTTTCTCAGGTCATTAGTCTCATCTTACTATGGCGTGTCTTTTTTATTCGGCAGGCAAAACAATAAAGACTCAAGTCTGTTTTATGCAAATAAGTCATTAGAGGCTGCCCGCATTACAGGCCTGCCAGGTGCGCTTCAACAGGCTTATCAATGCCTTTCCATTGCAAACCAATTAAACAATAAAATAGACAGTGCCCTAAAGTATGAGCGATTATCAAATAGATTAAACGACAGTCTGAAAACTGCAAGAATAAGCACCCTTACTAACTATCAAAAGTTTGCATTCAATGAACAGCTTCGCTTACAAAACCTGGCAAAAGAAAAGCGGCTTTATCAAAGCAGGGTAAGAGTCTACACACTTTTAATAGGCCTGGGAATATTCATATTGATCGGGCTGGCCCTCTTCCGGAATAACCGCCAGAAACAAAAAACCAATAAAGTGTTGGAGAAAACTTTAGCAAATTTAAAAGCAACTCAATCCCAACTAATCCAATCAGAAAAAATGGCTTCTCTCGGTGAACTCACCGCAGGCATTGCACATGAAATTCAAAACCCGTTAAACTTTGTAAATAATTTTTCTGAAGTAAGCAATGAACTCATTGATGAAATGAATGCAGAATTAGACAAAGGCGATGTTGAGGAGGCAAAAATGATTGCAGCTGATGTAAAACAAAATCTTGAAAAAATAAATCATCACGGTAAACGGGCCGATGCGATCGTAAAAGGCATGCTGCAACACAGCCGCAGCAGCAGCGGCAAAAAAGAACCAACAAATATTAATGCTTTGGCTGATGAATATTTACGCCTTGCCTATCATGGCCAGCGTGCAAAAGACAAATCTTTTAATGCAACAATGAAAACTGATTTTGATGA
>JBKJMZ010000093.1:0-6161 GCA_046596255.1 Ferruginibacter sp.
AGCCGTTATTTATCTTTTGGTGTTATGACGAGTGAAGAAATTGAACGGGTAGTAAATGTTTGGAATGCTCCTTTCATTGGGTTTTTCTGCTATGGTGAATTTGGCAAATCCAAAAGAGGTAAACATGAATTTCATAATAATACTTGTTGCGTGGTGACATTGAAAGAAAAATAAAACCTCCGGAAAGACGGTAAGACGAAAAATTTTTCTTCCTGTCTTTATTTCTTCCCGGCAAATAAAAATAAATATGCAAGCAAAATCAATCAAAGGAAAATCAACAGAAGAAATTAAAGCTGCTCTAACTGAAACTATGGTCGGCAAATTCAAGCCAACTTTAGCCATTGTATTCATATCTGTTAAACAGGACAGAGAAGCAATTTCCGAATTACTTGACGAAAAAGGCATTCAGATATTTGGTGCTACCACTGCAGGCGAATTTATTGATGGCGAAATTGAAGGAGGCAGCATTGTCATGATGTTGCTCGACATGAATCCAGCTTATTTTAAAATGGAATTTCTTGAAACAAGCCCTGAGAACGCCTTAGAAGACGCAAACAAACTAGGTGTTACCGGAAAAGAAACCTTTACCAACCCTGCGTTTATTATAGCAACCGGAGGAGTGTCCTTAGATGGTGAGCCCATTGTTGAAGGCATTATTCAAGGCTTTGGAACCCCCTCATCGACGGACAGGGACGTAACGGTTTTCGGTGGTAAGGCAGGAGATGATTTGGCACTTGAATCAACATTTGTTTTTACCAACGGGAAAAGTAAAGACTGCGCAATTGTTGCACTCATTATTGATGAAGATAAAATAGATGTCAGAGGTATTGCTACTTGTGGCTGGAAAGCGATTGGCACCACAAAAACAGTTACTAAAAGTGAAGGTAGTATTGTATATACTATAGACGATAAGCCAGCATTGGATACCTTGTTGAATTACCTCGGTGTTGAGATAAAGCAGGAAGGCAGCAAGGAAATTGTAACATTTCTAAGTTCCTGGTATTATCCATTGCAATTGGAACGGGAAAATGCAGATCCGGTAATACGTACAGCCATGTTTGCCAATAGTGAAGACCGTTCATTGATTTGTTCCGGTAATGTGCCTCAAGGATCAAAAATCAAGTTTTCTCTGCCACCGGATTTTGATTCCATCGAAACAGTTGTTGAGGAATGTAAGAGCATTAAAAACAATACACAGCAAGCCGATGCCTTAATCATGTTTTCTTGCGTGAGCAGATATTTATCATTTGGGATGGTAATGAAAGAGGAGATAGAAGGGGTGCAAAAAATTTGGGATGCGCCGATGGCTGGCTTTTTTTCCTATGGGGAATATGGAAAATCCCTGTCTGCCCAACAGGCAGGAAAAACCGGTAAAAATGAGTATCATAATAATACATGCTGTGTGGTAGCACTTAAAGAAAAATAAAAATCATAGCCGGCAAGGCGATGTGGCGTATTAAAAAATTCATTCCGCCTTCCCGTCTTCCCGGCAAAAAATAATTATGAACGCACAATCAATCAAAGGAAAATCAACCGAAGAAATTAAAAGTGCATTGGAGCAAAGTATGGCCGATGGATACAAACCAACACTGGCTTTTGTATTCTTAACTGAATTAGGAGATATTGATTCAGTTTCTGCCATGATGGATGCGGCGGGAATTTCCATATTCGGAGCCAGCACTTCCGAAAAATTTACAGATCAGGGTATAGAGCCAGATGGGATTGTTGTGTTACTGTTGGATATTAACCCGGTTAATTTTAAAATCATTCTAAAGGATTTTGAAAAGCTATCTGCATATGAATCTGCATGTGAGGTTGGACAATCAGGCAAAGATGCCTTTGATAATCCAGCCTTTATTATTTCCGCTGCTAATTTCAGGATTCCGGGCGAAGAAATTATAAAAGGTTTATTAGATAAAGCAGGTGATCATGTAAAAGTGATTGGGGGCATGGCAGGTGAAGCTGTAAATTTTACCGGCTTCGTTTTTACTAATCATACTAAAACTGAAAATGGTTTAATTACGCTCATCCTCAACGAGGATAAGATTGATGTAAAAGGAACTGCTGTTTCCGGCTGGAAACCTGTTGGAACACTAAAAAAAATTACTAAGTGTGAAGGCGCATGGATCAATGAAATAGACAATGAACCTGCCATGGAGATGATTAAAAAATTCCTGGGAAAAGATATTGAGACGATTGAAAAATCAACAGGCCTTGTACCACTTAATATCAATTATCCATTGCAGATTCAAAGGGAATCAGGAAATCCAATGATGATGCCTGCTTTATTTTGGAACACAGAAGACCAGTCGGTAATGCTTGGTGGTATAGTAAAAGAAGGTTCAGGGTTTCGGTTTTCACTTCCCCCCGATTTAGAAGTGATTGATACTGTAATTGAAAGTTCAAGGCAAATTAAAGAAAATGAATTGCCCGAAGCTGATGCCATGCTGATCTTTTCATGCATAGGAAGACTCAGCTCATTAGGCCCGCTACTGTCTTCAGAACTGGAGGGTTTGGTAACTACATGGAATAAGCCAATGGCAGGTTTTTTCTCACTGGGAGAATTTGGAAAGCTTGGTGACAGCCGGCCCGAATTTCATGGAACCACCGTAAGCTGGGTAGCATTAAAAGAAAAATAAAGAACCGAACATGAAAGCAAAATCAATCAAAGGAAAATCAACAGAAGAAATTAAAGCAGCTTTACAACAAGGCATGGCTGATGGTTTTCAACCAACGCTTGCTATCTGTTTTATTTCTATAAAGCAAGACAGGAAAGCCATCTGTAATTTGTTGGCTGAAAAAGGCATCGCCATTTTCGGAGCTACTACCAATGGAGAATTCATTGATGAGAATCATTCTAAAGAATCCGCAGCCATTCTTTTACTCAACATAAACCCTGATCATTTCCGTGTTCTGTTTGCAGAATATCCCGAAAAAAATTACCAGGAAGTTGCAGCAGGCATAGCTAAAAGTGCAAAACAATTATTTCCAAACCCTGCATTCCTTATTTCAGGCAGCCATATGGAAACAGATGCAGAACAATTGCTTTTTGGTTTTGAAGAAGTGGTGGGCAAACAGGTGAATGTTTTTGGCGGCATGGCCGGAGATGATTATGTGTTCAAAGAACAATTTGTTTTTACCAATGATAAAGAAAGCAACCGTGGTATGGTAGTATTGGCGCTGGATGAAGATAAAATTATGATACGGGGAAAAGCTACTTGCGGCTGGAAGGCAGTTGGTACTGAAAAAACAGTAACAAAAAGTGAAGGCAACCATGTTTACACAGTTGATAACATTCCCGTACTGGACTTAACGATAAAATATGGCGGACTTGAAAACATTAAAGAGAACAATGCAGATGTTGCATTGGAGATAGCGGTAAATTTTCCTTTGCAATTACAGCGGGAATTTGGTGACCCGGTAATGAGGCCAGGTCTGTTGGTAGACTGGAATGATCATTCTTTTTATTGCAGTGGCAGTGTACCACAGGGCTCTAAAGTTCGCTTCTCCATTCCGCCCGACTTTGACGTAATGGAAAAAGTAATCAAAGCTGCTGAAGAAATGAAAGCTGCTGAAATGCCCGAAGCAGATGCAGTGGTTGTTTTCAGTTGTGCAGGACGAATACTGGCATTAGGCCCGCTGATGAATATGGAAATTGAAGGAATAAAAAATGTATGGAATGTGCCAATGGCCGGTATGTTTTCCAATGCAGAACTGGCAAGAGCCACAGGAGGTAATTTGGAAATGCATAATTGTACCACCTGTTGTGTAGTCTTAAAAGAAAAGTAACATCAACTTATTTTATAATCAAAAACCAAAATTAACAATCATGGAAAATTTAAACATCATCAAAGAAATGTATAATGCTGTGGCTACAGGAAACTTTCCTGCTTTTTTAAATAGTATGGATGCAGCTATTGAATGGAATGAAGCGGAGAACTTTCCGTATGCTGACCGTAATCCTTATATAGGCCCTGACGCTATTGCAGGAGACGTATTTGGTCGTATAGCCGCCGACTGGGAATACTGGACCCTGTCGGATCTTGAGTACCTTGAATGCAGTGGCCACAAAATAATTGTAACCGGCAGGTACAATGCAAAAAATAAGATTACAGAAAAAATTATCAAAGCCCAGTTTATGCATATGTGGACTTTGAGCAATGGTAAAGCGACACAGTTTCAGCAATATGCCGACACAAAACAGGTTGCAGACGCAATGAAATAATTGTATCAAATTTTTTTTAATTACTTTTTATAAAATGCAAGCAAAAACACTCAAAGGAAAGTCACCCATCGAAATTCAAACTGCTTTAAAGGAAAGCCTGGCTGAGAATTTTAAGCCCACATTAGCCATCGTCTTCATTTCTATAAAACAGGACTGGGATGCCATTTGCACTTTGCTTAACAACGAAAACATCAGCATTTTTGGCGCAACCTCATCTGGCGAATTTATCAGCAGCGAAATTTCGGAAGGCGGTATTATAATTATGCTGCTGGATATGAACCCTGCTTATTTTAAACTGTTGTTGCTGGAAACCGGGGAACAGACCACGTTTGAAAACGCAAAACAGATTGGCCGGGCCGGAAAAAATACTTACAGCAATGCCGCATTCCTTATTGCTTCCGGCTGGCTAACGCAGGACGGGGAAAATATAGTGGAAGGTATTACTGAAGGATTTGGTGCCGGTGTAACCATTTTTGGTGGCATGGCCGGAGATGACCTGGCACTGGATGGCCCATTTGTTTTTACGAATGGACAAAGCAGCTCCAAAGGTTTGCTGGCATTGATTATTGATGAAGATAAAATTCAGATAAACGGTATTGCTACCTGTGGCTGGAAGCCGATTGGCACAACCAAAACCATAACCAAAAGCGAAGGAAATATCGTGTACACTATTGATGATAAACCTGCGCTGGATATGATTCTGAAATACCTCGGCGTTGATTATGATTTTGATTCGGGCAAAGAAATAGTAACACAGTTGGGTGCCCTTTATCCTTTACAGATGGAACGGGAAGGAGTTGCTCCCGTTATGCGAACGGCTATGTTTGCCAACAGGAATGACCGTTCACTTATTTGTGCAGGCAATATTCCACAGGGTTCTAAAGTAAAATTTTCGCTGCCCCCGGATTTTGATGCCATTGAACAGGTGGTTGAGGAATGTAAGCAACTAAAAATTGAGCAGCAGCCCGAAGCAGATGCGCTGATTATGTTTTCCTGCATAAGCCGTCATTTATCCTTTGGGGTTTTAATAAAAGAAGAAATAGAACAGATACAACAGCTATGGAACGTTCCATTAGCAGGCTTTTTCAGTTATGGCGAATTTGGAAGATCAAAAAGTGGTAAACATGAGTTTCATAACAACACGTGTTGTGTTGTGGCTTTAAAAGAAAAATAAAATGAACCAGCATTTACAAAATATACTAACGATTATCGGGCAGGATGAAAGTTTATCGGCTGAACAAAAAGCAGCTATCTCCAAATCATTAAAGGATGCAGACAAAGAATTAGAAATAACTGCTTTCAAACTTGACCGGACAGAAAAGGTAAAACGGACAACCGCAATTCTGTTAGAAGAAACTATTGAAGAGCTGGAACAAAAAAGAAAAGCCATTGAAGAAACTAATTCGGCACTGACAAGGTCGCTGGAAGATTTAAAAGCAGCCCAGGCACAATTGATTCAATCAGAGAAAATGGCAAGTTTGGGAGAGTTAACTGCAGGCATTGCCCATGAAATTCAAAACCCATTGAACTTTGTAAATAATTTTAGTGAAGTAAGTACCGAACTGGTGAATGAAATGAATGAGGAAATTGATAATGCGAATACACAATTGGCAATTGGCAATTGGCAGTTAGCAATTGACAATATGCAAACTGCAAAAGAAATAGCAACCGATTTAAAACAAAATCTTGAAAAAATAAATCACCATGGCAAACGTGCCGGCGAAATTGTAAAAGGCATGTTACAACATAGCCGTACCAGCAGCGGTGTAAAAGAACTCACCGATATAAATGCACTGGCCGATGAATACCTGCGGCTTGCCTATCATGGTTTCAGGGCCAAAGACAAAACTTTCAATTCGGCCATGAAAACAGATTATGATGAAAGTATCGGCTTAATAAAAATTATTTCGCAGGATATTGGCAGGGTTGTTTTAAA
>JBKJMZ010000142.1:0-7296 GCA_046596255.1 Ferruginibacter sp.
AATACAACCGGCAATATTTCATCAGGACAGTTAAACCTGCAGTTCGTATTGGATGAAAGAGGAAGAGAATTATATTGGGAAGGACATCGTCGTACGGATCTTATCCGTTATGGATTATTAACATCGGGTACTTATTTATGGCCATGGAAAGGTGGTGTAGCATCGGGCACAGCAGTAGATGGCAAGTATAATATTTTCCCGATACCGGCATCAAACATTGTTGCAAATCCTAACCTGACTCAAAACACAGGCTATTAAAATCGAATAATAAAAAAGTAATTATATGAAAAATTTAATAAAATTATTAACGGGTACTGTTCTGATATCAATTTTGATGATGTCCTGTAAAAAGGATGAGCATAAAGTATATTTTACCGGCGGCACTAATCCCGTGCTTACTGTATCTTCTGCTGCCAATCTTTTTTTAGACAGTACTAAAAAGAATACAACAGCATTAACTTTTTCCTGGACAAATCCAAATTACAAGTTCAATACAGGTAACAGCTCGCAGAATGTTACCTATATATTGCAGATTGATACAACAGGATCTAATTTCACCAATCCTGAAAAACAGGAAGTATCAATAGCCAATGACCTGAGTAGATCTTTTACTGTTAAAGAGGTAAATACTTTTTTAAATAAATTACTGTTACAAGCCGATAAACCCCATAATATAGAATTCAGGGTGAAATCATCAATTAACGGATCTGTTCCTCTTTTTTCTAATGTAATTAAGATCATAATCACTCCTTATTTAGATGCGGCAGTTGCTCCCCCCGGAACGCCGGCTCTTAATTATTCTGATGGTGAATTGTTTATTGTAGGTAGTGCCACTAACGGCGATTGGAATAACCCCGTACCGGTGCCTTCACAAAAATTCACTAAGTTAAGTATTACCTCTTACACCATTACGCTTCCACTGATCGGTGGGAAAGAATATTTATTTCTTCCCAAAAATGGAGATTGGGCTAAAAAATATGGTAATGCATGTGGATCCAACAGTTGTAACAACGATGCCGCGGATGATTTTAAAGCACAGGGCGATAATTTTAAAGGGCCGGCTGTAAGCGGCACGTATAAGATCACTGTAAACTTTATTTCAGGAAAATTTACTGCTGTTAAACAATAATCAACTATAAAAACTTAGAAGATGAAAAATATTTTTAAAACAATTCTTGCAACGGTGTTATCAGCTGCTTTTATCAGCGCCTGTAATAAAACCGACAATCTTACCAAGGTTGAGGCTTTGCCTGTTTACCAGTTAGGAGTTTCTCCTGTATTGAGCAGTTCGGTTTCAACAGTTGCACCAACAATTGCAGATACCAGTAATGCTGTAATTAATTTTTCGTGGACCAATCCTAAGTATTCCAATGATTCGGCCACGACAAAGTATATCCTGGAGATCGATTCTACAGGAAAGAACTTTGCCAATAAGAATACCAAAACAGTTTTTGGTGTGCTGAACACTTCTTTAAGTGGCCGCGAGTTGAATGCCATGTTGCTGAACCTTGGGTTTAAGCTGGGTATCTCACAATCTATTGACGTAAGACTTATCTCTTCTTACAACAATAACAATGAAAAGTATACGTCCAATGTTTTAAAGATAATGGTTACGCCATTTCCTGACCCTGCCATCTTAGTTACACAAAATACTTCCGTAACTGTAACTTTGCCCAATGCATCATTACCATCAAATACTTTTTCATGGTCGGCTGCATTTACAGGTTATGCAGATGTGGTAACTTATACTTTACAGTACGATTCTGCAACCAAGAATTTTGTGGCGCCCTTTGAAATTCCTGTAGGGGCTTCTTTATATACCCTTACATTAACCCAAAGCCAGATGAATCAAACCGCATTGAATTCCGGAATTCCGGGTGGCAACAGCGGTAAAGTTGCATACAGGATAAAAGCAGTTACAGCAAAGGGTGCAGTTGCATATTCAAATGTGGTGAATGTTATCATACAAAGTTATATACCTATATTAAGGTTGTATATGCCAGGTGGTTATCAGGCTTCAACAGGTAACGGTAACGACTGGGATCCGGGAACAGCTCCTGAGTTCATCAGGGACATGCGTCCTGCAGTATTCAACAAATTGTATTACATGTACATTTATTTACCGGCTAATGCTGCGTTTAAAATTACGGAAGGCAGAAGCTGGGCTGTTAATTATGGAGGCACAGGCGGTGTGCTGTCGAGCGGTGGAGCAAATCTTACTGTACCAACAGCAGGTTACTACAGGATATCAGTTAACGTAGCTACGTTACAATATAATATCATGGCAGGTCGCATGGGCTTTGTAGGCGGAGCAACCGGTGCAGGATGGAACCCTCCGGGCGTTTTTCCAAATTATGCATTGGGTAATTCAGGCACAAACCTTTTTGTTGGACTTACCAATTTTACATCTGGCGGCTGGAAATTAATTGATAATAATGCATGGAACAATGGAAGTAATGCAGTAGATGAAACAAGAAGCTATGGTACAGCAGGTGGTAATGGTAGTACATTGGAAGTAAATGGAGCTAACTTCAATGACTTTGCAAGCGCAGGTCGCCACAGGGTTATCTGGGATGGCCGTGACAGGGATAATGTAAAATATTTTACAAGTCCGGGTACAGAGATGAGGGTAGTTGGAAATGGAATGACAGGGGTACCTGACTGGAACCCGGGAGCTTCGCCACAAATGGTTTATGGAGGTAATGGTATCTGGACAATAACCTTGCCATTGGACGCCAATGAAGAAATTAAATTTTTAGCAGGTAATAACTGGGGTGCTTTTGATTATGAGGATAACAGTGGTCAAAGCCAGACCTTGGGTACAGCAAGAAAGATACAATGGGACGGAGGCCCTAATTTCAGAACACCCACAACAGCAGGAACTTATACCATTACATTGAATGAAAACCTGCAAACGGTAACGATCAATTAAATTCAAATTACGATCCATAAAAAAACTGTCCCGGTAACGGGACAGCTTTTTTTAGTTTTTAATTAAGCTCTGAGTTCAACTTTAAATGCAAGACTTAGATAGGAATAAAATTTTCCAGACTGATCATCCGCGGTAGCGGTCCATTCCTGTCCACCTATAAAGGGTAAGCGTTCGTTGCTGCCCGCAGCTTCACCTACACCAACAAGGCCTGCTTCACTTTTTAAACGAAAGCCATAGCTACTTCCTTTTTCAAGGCGTATACCTTCAAGCGGGAAAGCGATCCATTTCCCTGTATCTTTTTTCCTGAATTCTGCTGAAGAAGTTTTTAACGCCGGCCCCCAGGTTTTATGGTCAGCATCAAATGCATGTAAAGTAAGTTGAACGGGTCCATCATTGGTAACATGGGCCGAAACCACTTCAATACTGTCGAGTTCACCTTCACTGGGGCAGGTAAAGGTTTGGCCCGTTATCCTGCTCCTGGTTTCACCATGTCGGTGGCCGATCCATGAAGTAGTGTTATTAGTTACCTGCTGTACTACAGCTTTTAATTGATTAGTTTCCATACGGTTTTAATTTTAATTGTAATGAATAGGTGCCAGTGTAGGAATATATAAATCCAACAATTAAACCGTACAATTATTGTACTTGAGCATTATAATATTTTGTGAAAAATCACACAGCGTGTCATTAAAACAGGCCGGATATAGGTTTAAAAATATGTTAACCAGTGAGTTAAGTAAAATACAGTGCCAATAAAAAACTTCTTGTATTTTTTAACATATAGATTAAATAAAAATATGGGAAAAAAATTGCCCAAATATTGTATATGTTGAATTTAATGAGTTAATCTTGTGGAACCAAAACCTTTGTTACCCTATATCCCTTGTATTGTTGTAATACGCAATTTTAAAAACTTCCCTCAGATTAAGATTTATCTAAACCTGTTTAATTGCCCAAATTATAGCAGTTATAAATGATGCCGTAAGGTATTATTTGTTATTGCAGGGCATAAATCACCCGATTGTATGTTAACTGGTATTATAAACGACCGGTTATAGACGAAACTGCTTAACATGCATATTTGCGAATGGGTTAGCGGGTTAATACAAATAGGTGTTTTAACCCTTACCAATTAGGTGTAATAACGAGCGGGTCAACGCGTATTTAATTTTACCTTGTTGGGCATTTATGCCGGTGGCCAGAGCAGCGTTGGCAGCAGGTGTGCCGCTCAACCGGCAAACAAAACAGTTGCCCATTTTTTTAAATTAAGCAGAATTGTATTTAGTACATTAATATACCGGCAGACGTAGAGGTCTGCGTCCAACATTCTACCAAAAGATCAATACAACCCAAATATCCATCTGTAGAACCAACCTTAATATACCTAAACCTAATTGTATGATTAATTTTGTACGCAGGGTGCTTGTTATTTTTAGCAACTGCCTTAGCCGAACCCATGCTGCAGCTTGTACAGTCAATTCTTGTACACCTGTAATTGATAATTACACGGGCAGTACATCCACAAAAATTTATAACACACAAACATGCAACCCAACCGGTGCGGCAATTAATGCTGCACCGGCGTTGTTATTACAACTGCCCAAGCGGCATCTATTAACAACAACAACCTTGTCTATATTACCCGTAGTAGCCGCAGCACAACCTGCCCTTGCTTTAAACCTAACTGTAAAAAAAATGATTATGAAAACAATGTTTAGAAAGTACAGCCTAACTATAATCGCTATTGTTATGGGGAATTTGTTGTTTGTAGGTGGGGCGTTTGGGCAGGCAACTTTATCATCAGACTCTGTAGATTATCAGCCTGGTTCCATTGCAAAATTAGCTGCTACAGGATTCCAGCCCGGTGAATATGTAAGACTTCAGGTTTTACATTCGGCCAATCCAGCTGACTCTATTGCTTCAGAACATGCTGCTTGGTTTGTAACAGCAGATGCTAACGGAAATTTTGTAACCACATGGCAGTTGAGTTTCTTACATTGTATTGGAAAATTGTTAAGAGCTACAGCTATCGGACAAGCATCAGGTGAAAATGTGTGGACTGAATTTACAGATCCAACGATTACCTCAACATCCATTGGAGGTAATTGGCATGATGGTAGTACTTGGATTAATGGGAATGTGCCGTTATCAACTGACGATGTGGTAATTGCTGTTGGAGCAACAGTAATAGTTACAAATAATAGAGCAGCAAAATCAGTAACAATTGCTGGAGGTGCTACTAATACAAAGCTTCAAATCAATACAGGAATTACGTTATCTGTTTCAGGAGACGTAACTATTAATAGTCCAGGATCAAATTCAAGAGAAAATGATATAGAAATTGTAGGTTTAGGAATATTGACTGTAGGCGGTAATTTAAGTGTTAATGGAACTGCTGATCAAGGATCACCTATTAGCAGTAGTAACAGAAAAGGTCGTTTGATTGGTGGAACAGGGAGTGTTGATGTTAATGGTAACATCACAACAAATGCAGCTGGTGCAAATTCTTTAATAAGCTTTTCAGGTGCTGGCACTTTAAATATAGCCGGAAACTGGACACATGCTGGTTTATTTACAAAGTCAACAAGCACTGTAACTTTTGATGGAATTACACAATCTATAAGTGGCGGCGTAGCGATTGATTTTAATAATTTAACTATTACATCTACATCAACATTAACTGGTAATTCTGGAGTAATTACAACAGCTACTGGAACATTTGCAATACAAAATGGCGGAAAGTATATTCACACTTTCGCAAATTCGATTGTACCAGGCGGTACAAAAACTTTTGGTGCAACGAGTTCATATGAGTGGCGTGGTACAGGTGATTTTCCTTCACTTGCAAGTATAAGTTTTGGAAATCTTATTATCAATTCAGCTTCAGGAAATAACAATGCAACTGGCCGATTAACAACCGTACAGGGTAATCTTATTATTCAAAATACAACAGGTGGAAGTTATAGATTAGCTGGACCAACAAGCCCAACAGTAAGCATTTCTGGGAATCTTCAAATTGACGCTGGTATCTTAAACTTTTCAAGTACAACTGGTAATCCTACAGTTAATGTTACTGGAAATGTAACAATTAACGGCGGTACGCTTCAACCTGCCATAACTGGAACTGTAGTTACAAACCTGAATATCGGAGGCAATTGGATAAATAATGGAACTTTCACAGTTGGTACTGGTAGTACTGTTACAATGAATGGAACATCCGCTCAAACAATGAGCGGCTCTACTTTTAATAGCCTAACTATAAATAATGCCGCGGGGGTTACACTTCTTTCTGATGAAACAATTAGCGGCACACTTACACTTACAAACGGTATTCTTGATGCGGCTACAAATAATAGAACGGTTATAGTTACCAATACTGCGGCAGGCGCAATTTCCGGAGGGTCTTCGGCCACCTACATATACGGTAATCTCAAACGTTCCATCGCAACCGGTACCAATACTTATGCATTTGCAATTGGAGATGCTGCAAATTATACACCTGCATCTATTGCATTTAATAATGTTACTACGAGTACATCGGGTACATTAACAGCAAGCACAACGGCAGGTGATCATCCTTCTTTAGGCACTTCAGATATTAATGCTTCAAAAAGTGTAAATCGGTATTGGACAATTACACAAGGGGGTACACTTGCATTTACAAATTATGATGCCACATTTACATTCGTAAACGGAGATAAAGATGGCGGAACAAATACGGCCAACTTTGTTGTCAGAAAATTTAATTCTCCAACATGGTCATCACCTCCCGGAGGTTCTACAGCAGCTACCAATAGTACAACGGGTAATGATTTTACTTCTTTTAGTGATTTTGCGATTGGTGAAGCTTGTACAGCACCAATAATAACTCTTCCACAACCAGCAAATCAAACAATTACTTATGGAGATAATGCAAGCTTTACAGTAACAGCCAGCGGCACGCCAACACTTTCTTATCAATGGCAGGAAAAAGTAGGCGCAGGCTCTTTTGTTAATATTACAAATGGAGGAGTTTATTCAGGAGCAACAACAGCTACTTTAACCCTCACAAAGCCAGGCGTATCCATGAGCACAAATAAGTACCAGTGTGTGGTTACAAATGGTTGTGGAAATGCAACGAGTGATGGAAATGCGATATTATCTGTGAATACGTTTGGGATAATCGTAACAGCGGTAACGGATACGAAGACCTATGACGGAACAACTTCCTCCAGTGGATCACCAACAGTGGGCACCCTGATTGCAGGGGATGTAGTGAATGCAGCGCCGACACAGGTATATGACAATAAGAATGTAGGAACAACACATGTACTGACAGCATCAGGTTTAAGCATCAATGATGCCGGAGCAGTGAATGTAACAGG
>JBKJMZ010000164.1:0-20495 GCA_046596255.1 Ferruginibacter sp.
AATTGAGGGCATCAAACAAAACCTTAAAAATGATTTTGTAAAGACGAATGAAGATTATGCAAAGATGGTATTACTATCTCCGCAAACGTCTCCTGCAATTAATGAAAGAATAATAAAGGATTATCGCAATGTTTACCAACCAATGGGCATTCCAATTACCAATGAAGTTTTTGAAAGTTATAAAAAGCAAAAACTGTTATTACCCAAACTGAAATTGAAATTGTACCTCATAAATGTTGATTATATGCCAACCAATGAACAACCTTTGAAACAATATGCTGTAAACGGTTATGAAATAATCCAGATAAAAGGAACCTGCCATTTTCCGATGATAGAAAACCCTGAAGAATTAAACAAACTTTTAAAACTGGCTATCGAATAAATTTAAACCAATGAAAAACTTGCTCAAATTTCTAACAATATTATTTGTTGTAATTACTCTATCGGCCTTAATGGCTCATCTGTTAGAATTACCCAACAAGATGAACTTATCAAAAGATAATTATCAATCCGTTCAGCAAATTTACCGGGGCTGGTCGTGGCTTGGCATATTTGAAATAGGTGCAATAGTGCTTACATTAATCTGGGCAATTATTGAGCGTAGAAACAAAAAAATATTTCCTTTTTTATTGACCGCCCTTTTATTTTTTGTAGTAAGCATTATTACGTTTTTCATTTTTACTTTTCCGGCTAATACAGCTACAGAAAATTGGACTCAACTTTCGCAAGACTGGCAAGTGCTTCAAAAAAATTGGGAATATTCTCATGCATCACGGGCTATTTTAAGTCTTATAGGTTTTAGTTTCTTAATGGTTGCAATTCTGAAAGAACCCTAATTTCACACAAGTATTAAATGCGAATTAAAACAGACCAAATTAAAATAGAATTTTTTGAATGACCAATTAGAAGAACTAAACTGTTTTGAAAATGAGAGGAAAAAAAGTACGAACTGCTAACATGTGCTTTAAAACAGTGGTGTAGATGTGGTAGAAATCGGCAGCAGCTTTCTGCTTTGATCGAGGCTGACAGGGGGATTTAATACATCCAAACCACCTCGAACTTTTCCATGTAGATTGGTGTAGGAAAATGTTATCTCATGTCGCCAATTTCCTTCAAATCCTTCAATATCTGGTTCGAGTTAATGATGCTTGGGGATGGAAGCTAAGAGGCAGCCTTTTTTTTATAGAGTCCCTTCGGGTGTAATTAAAGTTGTTATTAGCTTTTATTACAGCTAGATTTACGATTGTAAATGAAGGCTGATTTCTATTTGTTAATAACATAAGATTGAAGCATTCTAATCTTTAAAGACTGTATTTACGTAAATACCGATATTCTCACATTTATTTAATCAAAAAAACAATAACATGGCAAAAGTAGCTATCCTGGCATTGGTTGAAGCCAAACCAGGAAAAGAACAAGAAGTGGCAAATTTCCTTAAAAGTGCTTTATCCTTAGCCGAAAGCGAGCCACTAACGCTCAATTGGTATGCCTTTCAAGTGAACGATAATACTTTTGGGATCTTTGATACGTTTGAAAGTGATGAAGGCCGCGATGCACATTTGAGTGGCCCTATTGCAGCAGCGCTCATGGCAAATGCCGATACTTTGTTGAGTAAGCCACCTTCAATTCAAAAGGTAGATATGTTAGCCGTGAAATAAATTAATGTTTGCAGTATTTTATCCTGTTTTGCTGGAGCAGTTAATCTATGCAGATCTATGAACATAAAATTTATTACCTTATAACCATAATACAATTTAGTTTAACTGGCATAAATGTTGTCTTTATAAGCTGAACAAAATTTTTCAAATGAAAAATATCCATTTGATCATTGCTGCAATTACAGCAATATCAGCCTTTTCGGCCTGTACCAATACCAAAAGAGAAACGGCCAAATATGACGTAGAAGTATTAACCCGCTATGTAGATTCTGTAGAATCTGTACCTCCGGTAGTGTATTCAAAAACAAACTGGTCAGACATAGAATCCGGCTTTAATCAACGAATTGCAAGGATCGATGCAGCCATTGCAAACCTGGATGTGACTGAAAAAGAAAGAGCAGAAGCGATAAAAGCTAAATTTGCAGCCATAAAAGCGGGCTATGAGATCAAACTTAACGAAGCTGAAGTGAATTTATTACCAGCCGACGATAACAAGTTGACATTGAGGAATAATTTGTTTGGGGAAGGCAAAGTGGGTGCCGATCTGAATTTTGATTTTGTAACCTCACAAAATGCTGTAGCTGTTTATGAAACTTTTGTAAACACCGTATCCACAAATAAAGAATCTTACACAGCAGAAGACTGGAAGGAGATAAAAGCTTTGTATGAAGCCCTGGATGCCCGGAAAAATGAGGTAGAGAAAGAGATGACTACAGCCGATAAATTAAAAATTTCGGAACTTAAAGTTAAATTTGAAACGATTAAAGCTACCAATAGAACGGATGCTAGATCTAACGAAGAAAAAAAACAATAAGTGTATTAAAATATAAGAATGCGGTTCAGCTTGCTGAACCGTTTTTTTTAGTTATTTGAAGTCGTTTCGCTTAAATTTGATAAAAAAATATTATGGATATTAAAGAACAATTTGAAAAAGCAATTGCCGACAGTAAATCCCTTCCAGCTAAACCTGATAATGAAATATTGCTACAGTTGTATTCCCTCTATAAACAATCTACCGAAGGTGATATAAGCGGCGAAGCTCCATCCAATCCCTTTGATTTTGTAAATAAAGCCAAGTATGATTCATGGGCTGAATTAAAAGGCAAATCTTCTGCGGAAGCTATGCAGCAATATGTTGATCTTGTAAATAAATTAAAGGGAAACTAAAATCTTTCCATGTGCAGTACTTTAGGTTCTAAAGTTCCCCATGGGGCAAGTTCCATGATGGGTAAAGCTTTTTTCGTGAATTTCCATTCCCTGTTCAGAAAAATAAATTCCGGCGGCGAAGATGAAAATGTGATCACCAGCTTACTGTAATCATCATTACTGCTCCATGTGCCGTTATAGGTAGTCCCATTTTTTACGGCAGTCATTGGCCCGTTGTAATACGTGGATTTATACAAAACAAAAGTATAGCCGGTGAATTGTGCGGTAAGGTCTACGCCATTATCCATTGCCAGGTGTACCCTGAAATTTTTGTTGAGAATATTGTCCTCGAATTGTTGTTGGTAGTAAGTTGCCTGTGCAGTTTCTACAGCCTTTTTGCTGCAACCCATAAAACCCGTGCAGATGGTTATGCATAACAAAATCACTACTGCCTGTATATTGAGAATTCTTTTCATACATTTATTTATTTGTGTAGATATCATCATATTTATTCCTTGCATAATTCATAAAATACTTACTGTTCAATGTCTCCCCCGTTACCTTTTCACACAGTTCCGCTGAAGTATAATAACGCCCGTGCCCGTGAATTTGTTGCCGCAGCCAGGTCAGTAAATTGCTGTTATTACCTAAAGCTAACTCATTTTCCAATGAGCTATTTTGGTTACTGCAAGTTTCATAGAATTGTGCTGCATATAAACTGCCAAGGCTATAAGTAGCAAAATAGCCAAAACTACCGTGACTCCAGTGTACATCCTGAAGGCAGCCTTTTTTATCATCAGCAACTTTTATGCCCAGGTATTTTTCGTAGTGTTCGTTCCAATATGCAGGTATATCTGCAGTGTCTATACTTCCCTCGATCAGCATCTTTTCAATTTCATACCTGATCATCACATGAAAATGGTAAGTAAGTTCATCCGCCTCAGTGCGAATCAGCGAAGGCTGAACCTTATTGATTCCTTTATAAAAAATTTCGGCAGTAATATCTTTAAATTGTGTGGGGAACTGTTTTTTTAATAAGGGCATATTGTGCTGCCAGAAAGCAAAGCTCCTGCCTACACAATTTTCCCAAAGTCTACTCTGACTTTCATGGATGCTGAGACTACAATATTCACTCAGGGGCAATCCATATTCTTCTTCGGGTAAACCCTGTTCATACAAAGCGTGGCCGCCCTCATGTAAACAGCTCCAGGTCATATTGCCAAAATCATTTTCATCGATCCTTGTGGTGATCCTTACATCTTTATTATTGAAGTTGATGGTGAACGGGTGCTCACTGATATCCTGTCTTCCGGCCTCAAAATCAAAATGCATTTGCTTTAAAAGCTCAAGGCCCAATTGCCATTGCTGGTCCTTATTAAAATGCTGCTTCAAAAATGAGTCATCTACCTGCAGTTTATTGCTTATTTTATTAAGCAATGCAGATAATTCAGGCCTCAGTTCTGCAAATATTTTGTCAACAATATCAACGGTAAGCCCTTTGTCATAGTCATTCATCAATGCATTGTATGGATGCTGTTCGTATCCCAGCATATCAGCTTCCTGTTTTTTGAGTTGTATCAACTCATGCAGTGGTTGCTGAAAGGATTTAAAGGAATTATCTTTCCTTGCCTTTATCCATGCATGAAAACTTTTGTGTACTGTTTCGCTCATCTTACGCACAAAATCACTGCTCAGTTTTTTGCTTTTGGTAAAATCTTCCAGGCTTAGCTGTACATTCTTTTTCTCTTTTTCTGTAAGGTTATGCTGTGCCAATAATTCTTCAAGAAGCCCGCCGGTGACCGATTCCGTGAATTGCTGGTGGGCTAATTCGTTGAGCGTTGCCAATTGCCTCCCCCTGATATCGTTACCTTTTGGAGGGAGGTAGGTTTCCTGGTCCCATTGTAAAACAGCAGATGCGTATTTAACATCGGCAATTTTTTGCATCTTTGTTTTATATCGGTTGTACAGTTCGTTCAATTCACATTAATTTAGTAAAATGAAGATACAGGAAATTACTGCTTTTTTGGATTCTGTTGCGCCAACATCATTGCAGGAGGTTTATGACAATGTAGGGTTGCTCACTGGTAACCTGGGCTGGGAGTGTACCGGCATCATCACTACATTGGATGCTACGGAGGAAGTAGTAAATGAAGCGATCGAAAAAAAATGCAATCTTATTGTAGCGCATCATCCTATCATTTTCGGAGTGCTTAAAAAGATAACAGGCAGGAACTATGTAGAAAGAACGATCATCATTGCCATAAAAAATGATATTGCCATTTATGCAATACATACCAACCTTGATAATGTGATCTATGGTGTAAACGCTTCAATTGCGGATAAATTGGGTTTAGTAAACCGTAGTATTCTTCAACCCAAATACGGAACATTAAAAAAACTTCTCAGCTTTGTGCCCGTAGCGCATGCTGAAAAAGTACGCTCAGCCATTTTCGCTTCGGGCGGCGGGGAAATCAGCAATTACAGTGAATGCAGTTTCAATACCACCGGGCACGGAACTTTTAAACCCGGGGTGGGCACCCACCCATTTTCGGGTGTAGTTGGAGAAAGGTACACTGCAGAGGAGGTTAAAATGGAAATGATATTCCCGGCCTGGCGGGAGCAAGGCATTTTATCTGCCATGATCGCTGCTCACCCTTATGAAGAAGTGGCGTATGATATCGTTGCCCTACACAATACCAACCCGCAGGTTGGAAGTGGTTTATCCGGGGAAATGCCTGAACCGATCACTGAGATCGAATTCCTGGAGCTTTTGAAGGTAAAATTCAACCTAACCCTAATAAGACATACCCCATTATTGGGTAAACCGGTTAAAAAGATAGCGCTTTGTGGGGGAGCCGGCAGCTTTTTAATTGGAGCGGCAATGGACATAGGCGCCGATCTCTATATTACAGGGGATATTAAATACCATGAGTTTTTTGATGCCAACAGCAGGATGGTCATAGCTGATATTGGCCATTACGAAAGTGAACAGTTCACAATAGACCTCTTATTTGCTATTTTGAGCCAAAAATTCCCTACCTTTGCCGTCCAAAAAACAGGGGTAAAAACCAACCCGGTACATTACTTCCTGTAATTTCAAATATCAAACTTCAAATAAAAAAATGGCCTCAGTTAAAGAATTCTCAATTGAAGAAAAATTAAGCGCATTAGTACTTTTACAAAAAGTAGATTGTAAACTGGATGAAATTCAAATCCTGAAAGGTGAATTACCTATGGAAGTAAAGGACCTTGAAGATGAAATTGAAGGCTTGCATGCAAGGCAAACCAGGGTGGAAGAAGAAATAAACGGCATCCAGGAATTTATTGCTCAAAAGAAAGAAGGCATTAAAGAAGCTGAAGCCCTTGTAAAAAAATACGAGAAGCAAAGTGATAATGTAAAAAACAATCGTGAGTTTGAAGCAATCAACAAAGAAATAGAAATGCAGACCTTGGAAATTAAGCTTTGCGAAAAACATATTAAGGATGCAACTGAAGAGACCGCGGAAAAAGCAAGGCAACTCGAGATCGCTAAAAAAGCGGTAGCAAATAAAGAGGGGCATCTTGTTGGAAAAAAAGGTGAATTGGAAAAGATCATCAGCGAGACTGAAAAAGAGGAAAAACATTACAACAAGGATGCTGACTCTGCAAGGAAGCATGCCGATGACCGCTTGTTAACGAGCTACGATCGTATCCGCAAGAACTACCGTAATGGTTTAGCAGTGGTAGCAGTAGAAAGAGATAGTTGTGGCGGTTGTTTCCACGCAATTCCTCCTCAAAAACAAAGTGAGATCAAATTGCGTAAGAAAATTATGGTTTGCGAGAACTGTGGCCGTATCTTGGTTGATGCTGACCTGAATGATTCCGTGGTAGTAAAATAGCTGTTAGTCATTAGCTGTAAGCTTTTAGCTAATAAAATATATTGTTAACCCATTCTAAAAAGAATGGGCTTTTTTTTGTCCACTTTATTTCTCCCCGCAAAGACTAACAACTAACAGCTAAAGCTTTTTTCACTAATTTGCCCTCAGGTTATATAAACGCATGCTCCAGAAATTACATATACAGAACTACGCCATAATTAACGAACTGGAAATTGATTTTTCAGGCAGACTTAATATTATAACAGGAGAAACCGGTGCCGGCAAAAGCATATTAGTGGGCGCATTAAGCCTGGTATTGGGCGAAAGGGCCGATAGTACCGTATTGCAGCAAAAAGAAAAAAAAGCAGTGGTAGAAGGTGTATTTAAAGCAAGTGGTAATGAAAGCATCCGTGATTTTTTAAAGGATAATGATCTTGATGCCGAAGATCTGTTAACCATACGCCGGGAAATTGCTGTTAATGGTAAATCCAGGGCATTCATCAATGATACACCGGTAAATTTAAACCAGTTGAAAACACTCAGTATCTTATTGGTTGACCTGCACCAGCAATTTGATACACAGGAGTTAAATTCGGCTAATTTTCAGCTGGAGGTTTTAGATGCACTTGCGGGTAATATTGAAATACTGCAACAATACAAGCTGGTATTTCAACAATACAAAACAGCGAAAAATGAACTCGTTCAACTACAGGCCGAACAATCAGCAGCCAATGCGTCACTGGATTATAATCAATTTCTTTTTGATGAGCTTTATGAAGCAGGCTTTAAGGAAAATGAACTGGAAGAGCTGGATTCAGAATTGAAACTGTTGGGCAATGCAGAAAATGTAAAGCAGGAGCTTGCCGGTATTTGTTACGAACTAAAAGAAAGTGAGCAACCAATTATTCAGCGGTTAAAAACACTCTATAATAAACTGCATGCCCTGGATGAATATCATTCCGGCATTGCCGAACTCGGGAAAAGATTGCAGAGTACACAATTAGAGCTGGCGGATATTGCGGATGAACTGGAACATATCAATGATGGTGTGAATTACAGTGCGGAGCGGATACAACTTGTTAATGACCGTATTTCCATGGGTTACAAACTTCAAAAGAAGCATGGAGTAACCACCACCAATGAGTTACTGGTTATACAGGAGGAACTACAGGGTAAGCTCAATGATATTTTAAATATCAGCGAAGCCATTCAGCAAAAAGAAAAACAAACCAATGAACTGTTGCAGCAATGTGAATTAGCTGCCAGGATAATTTCTGATAATCGTAAAAAAGCCATCAAGCCATTTACGCAACATGTGAATGAGTTGTTGAACAAAGTAGGTATGCCGAATGCAAGGTTCAACGTAGATATACAGTCATTGGATGCGCTGGCTGGATCAGGATTAGATAAAATTGAATTCTTATTCGATGGCAACCTGCCTGCCGACCAGGCAGGTAAGAGTAACCGCTTTGAACCTTTGCGTAAAGTGGCTAGCGGGGGAGAGTTAAGCCGGTTGATGCTGTGCATTAAATCGCTGGTTGCAAAAAAGCTGCAATTACCCACCCTGATATTTGATGAGATAGATTCCGGTATCAGCGGCGAAGCTGCCAAACAGGTAGGCAATATCATGAAGGAACTTTCCGGCTCACACCAGTTGATCTCCATTACCCACCAGCCCCAGATCGCTGCAAGGGCAGATGCCCATTATTTTGTGTATAAGGCGATCAATAAGGACAAGATCTTTACGTCGATCCGGCTATTGAGTAATGATGAACGCATTACCAGCATAGCCCAGATGCTGAGTGGTGAAAAGCCTACTGCTGCTGCTTTACAGAATGCGAGGGAAATGGTTGGAAATTGATTTTTTTGTATTTAAAGCAGCAGTTTGTTGCCAGTTGCAATCTTATTAAAAACTTCACCCCATGCGTATAATTGCTTTAATCATCTTATGCTTTCTATTTTTCAGTTGCCAGAAAGAAGTTTCAATCAACGCAAATCAAACTATAGCCTCCACATTCGACAGTTTAGTGGGCAGGTGGAAGTACATATGATTACAGGCTGGTAACCACCCAGGCCGATACAACAGTTGTTATAGATAGTCTGTATAGCGGCCACTATGACCCTTTCTCTTATTTTGAAATTAAATCTGATTCTACCTTTAAATGGTGGAGATCGGAATCGCGGTCGCTGCCTATGTATGGAGGGGGAGAAGGGGGGCTATGTAACAATGAATGAATCATTGAGGAGTTTAAGATTACGGACGGAATTTTATACGAACGATGATTTTGGTCCCAATACCTGGCCTGCAACTCCACCATATACAGGCCTTAATTACCGTTTCAAATATCTGAGCAGTGATTCGATGGTATTATATTTTAGGGTAGTTGGTACTGCGGGAACATACTGGTGGTGGCATGATGTTTATGTAAAATAAAGAATTGTTTTGATACTTTAAGTCCGGAGTTACTCCGGATTTTTTTTATTTTTAATTAGGGCTATCTTTACCGCATAAAAACCAAAACATGTCATACAACTTACTAAAAGGGAAAAAAGGAATCATTTTTGGCGCTTTAGACGAAAGGTCAATTGCGTGGAGAACAGCATTAAAATGTCATGAAGAGGGTGCAGAGCTAATATTAACCAACGCCCCCGTTGCCATGCGCATGGGCGAGATCAATAAACTTGCGGAAGCAGTTAATGCACCTGTTATTGCATGTGATGTGAGTAGTAATGAGGATGTGACCAACCTGATCACAAAATCTATGGAGCATTTTGGTGGCGGTGTTGATTTTATTCTGCATTCTATTGGCATGAGCATTAATGTGCGTAAAGGGAAGCACTATACTGAAATTGATTATGGATTTAATTCAAAGTCACTGGATATTTCTGCCATGAGTTTACACCGTGTTTTGGCCACAGCCATGAAGCTGGATGCCATAAACGATTGGGGTAGTGTTATTGCATTAACGTACATAGCTGCCCAGCGGGTGTTTCCCGACTATAATGAAATGGCCGATGCAAAAGCCTTACTTGAAAGTGTGAGCAGAAGTTTTGGTTATCATTATGGTGTTAAAAAACATGTTCGTGTTAATACCATTTCACAATCGCCGGTGCGTACCACGGCAGGCAGTGGAGTAAAGGGCTTCGATGGTTTTATGGAGTATGCGGAAAAAATGAGCCCTTTGGGTAATGCCAGCTCTGATGATTGT
Organism: Ferruginibacter sp.; assembly: GCA_046596255.1. GTDB lineage: Bacteria > Bacteroidota > Bacteroidia > Chitinophagales > Chitinophagaceae > Ferruginibacter. The sequence goes on from JBKJMZ010000164.1 coordinate 9,871, forward strand.
GCCAATTACTGTGTAATGATGTTCAGTGATATGACCAGGATGGTAACCATGCAGAACCTCTTTCATGATGGAGGATTTTCTTTTACTGGGGTAACTGAGGCGGTGATCAATAAGATGTAGAAACCCCCTCCGCTCCCTGAAGGGGAACTTTGGAGTTCGGAATTCTAAATCTCTTTTCTTTTATAAAAATAATTAAGCCTCCTGAAAATCAGGAGGCTTTTAATATTGTAGAGTTCCAGTTCCCCCTTCAGGGGGCGGAGGGGGTGCTATTAATATTCATCTTCATTAAAAAAGAAATCTTCCTGGCTGGGGTAATCGGGCCAGATATCATCGAGGCCCTCATAAATTTCACCTTCGTCTTCCAGCTCCTGTAAATTTTCAACAACCTCAATAGGTGCACCGCTGCGGATAGAATAATCGATCAATTCATCTTTAGTGGCCGGCCATGGTGCATCTTCTAAATGAGAAGCTAATTCTAGTGTCCAAAACATCTTGTAAGGGTTTAATTTTTGCAAATGTATAAGTTCATTTGGAATAACCAAAAGTGTTTTTCCTGATCCTTTTAATAATTATCCCTTTATACAATGGCAAAAACTATACTAAGACCTTGTTTTAAAGCAGAGATTTACAATTATTACCTATTTTCGAAGCATGTTAACAGCAAAAGGAATTTTTAAGCGATATGGCCATTTAGCTGTGCTGCAGGGGGTGGATATTTCAATTGATAAAGGGGAGATCGTAAGTATTGTTGGGTCGTCGGGAGCAGGCAAAAGCACGCTGCTGCACATTTTGGGCACCCTCGACAAGCCCGATAAAGGCGAAGTGATCTTAAATAATCAGCACCTGGAATCGCTTAATGGTTCTAAATTGGCTGCTTTCCGGAATAAGCATATTGGCTTTGTTTTCCAGTTTCACCACCTTTTACCCGAATTTACGGCTTTAGAGAATGTTTGTATACCTGGCTGGATTGCTGGCGATAAAAAGAAGGAAGTGGTTATAAATGCCACTGAATTGTTGAAAACTTTAGGACTTGGCGACCGGCTGGAGAACAAACCCCAGCAACTTTCGGGCGGTGAGCAGCAAAGGGTGGCGGTGGCCCGTGCTTTAATAAACAGCCCTTCTATTGTAATGGCAGATGAACCTACGGGTAACCTCGACAGTGCAAATGCCAAAGAATTACACGAATTATTCATTAACCTGCGTAATAAATTTGATCAAACTTTTTTGATCGTTACCCACAACGAAGAACTTGCTAAAATGAGCGACAGGATCCTGCAAATGAAAGATGGGAAGATGATTAATGGATAATGTGTTAGTGGATAATTGATAATGTTTTGAAAGCTGGGTAACTGCCATTTCTTTGAGTTCCCATTATCCATTAATTCATTATCAATTAATTCTCGGTTTCCATGGAATATCTTCAACACCCAATGTATACCCAATATACCTTGCCAATACAAAAAGATAATCACTGAGCCGGTTCAAATATTTTATTATAAGTGGCTCAACAAAGAGATCATGCTCCTGCATATCCACGCAGATACGTTCTGCCCTCCTGCATACACAACGGGTAACATGAGCTGTTGAAATAGCAACATGGCCACCTGGCAATATGAAAGATCTCATCGGTGCCAGTTCTTCATGCATTTTATCTATTTCTTTTTCCAGTAATTCAATATCAGTTTCTTTTAGATCGGGAATTTTTAGTTGAGATTCTTTGTCAGGATCAGATGCCAATGAAGAGCCGATGGTAAATAACCGATCCTGTATTTCTTTTAAAATGCTTACGGATGATTCATGGGTAAACTGGTCTGCAGTTAAACCAATAAATGAGTTCAACTCATCAATAGTACCATAAGCTTCGATACGGATATTGCTTTTTGCTACTTTGGTACCACCAATTAAACTGGTCTTGCCCAGGTCTCCTGTTTTTGTGTAGATCTTAAATGCCATAGTTATTGAGTTACCTTTTCAAAGGTATCTAAAATATTAGTTATGCTTAAAACTTAAAAAGTTTGTGAGAAGAATAGCACAAATGTTAAACCGCCAAATCAATAACGGCAGGGTTTGCATTTATTTTATCTGTTTCTACAACGCCATCCCTTAACCGTATAACACGATGAGCATAGTGGGAAATATCTTCTTCATGTGTAACTAAAATAACAGTATTTCCATCTGCATGGATCTTTCCTATTATTTCCATGATCTCGTAAGATGTTTTTGAATCCAGGTTACCGGTGGGTTCGTCGGCTAAGATTATTGAAGGGTTATTAATGAGGGCCCGGGCTATTGCAACACGCTGTGCCTGCCCCCCACTTAATTCATTCGGCTTGTGATGGCTCCGGTCGTCAAGTTTTACCCTGGTTAACACTTCCATAGCCCTTTCTATTCTTTCCTTTTTACTGATACCGCTATAAACCAATGGCAGTGCTACATTTTCAGCAGCAGTTAATCGGGGCAATAAGTTAAATTGCTGGAACACAAAACCAATTTCTTTATTGCGGACCTCAGCCAGGTCATTATCAGGCATGCGGCTTACATCTTTGTTATTCAAAACATATTTCCCGGAAGATGCTGTATCCAGGCAACCTAAAATATTCATCAAGGTAGACTTGCCCGAACCACTGGGGCCCATCAAAGCCACGTATTCATTTTTAAAAATATTCAAAGTGATACCTTTTAATACAGGCAATTCATTTTTGCCGAGGTAATAACTTTTACGAATATTTTCCAAATGAATGATTCCCTGCATAAATTATTGTTTTGGAGGTTTAGTAAGTTTAGAAAATGTAGGATCGTTTATTAGATCAAACTAAACTTTTTAAACCATCTAAGCTTTCTCAACTATTTTAACTATTTCTTGATCACTTTTGGAACTTTAAAAAAAAGTCCATCATGCACAGCAGCATTTTTTAATCCTTCTTCACGGGTAATGCTACTTTTCACTTCATCCGCACGCAGGATATTTACATTATTGCTGATATGCAATAGCGGCTCTACACCAGTAGTATCCAGCTCATTTAATTTTTCAACAAAATGAATCATTTTTTGCAGGTCATTTCTAATGCCTTCTTTTTGGGCGGCATTGAATTTTAACCTGGCAAGGTGGGATAGTTTATCTACCAGGGCATCATTAACTTCCATAGCACAAATATAACAGATAGTTTGTTGCTGCAAACATGGCCATGGCAGCCGGTATATATCATTTATGAATGGAAATTGATAATCGGGGAGCACCAACTTTTCATATCTTCGCCACCTGACTGCGTAGAACGAAGCTGCAGCGAAGTTTTTATGGAAAAGAAAAAAGAAACCATACCTGCCGGTCTGCAGGACTCTGTGAGCAAGCAGGTTGTAATGAGCGGCATAAGGCCTACGGGATTTCTGCACCTGGGTAATTACTTTGGAGCTATCCGAAATTACGTAAAAATGCAGGATGAATTTGACTGCTTTTTTATGGTGGCCGATCTCCATTCACTTACAACACATCCCGATACCAAAGAACTGAAGGCCAATGTTCACAGGGCACTGGCCGAGAATATAGCATGCGGGCTTGATCCCGATAAAGTGGCTTTATATTGCCAGAGTCAGGTTCATGAAACTGCTGAATTATATCTCTTCCTGAACATGTTGGCTTATAAAGGCGAGCTGGAAAAAACAGCTACATTTAAAGATAAAGTGCGGTTAAATCCTGACAATGTGAATGCAGGACTATTAACCTACCCGGTTTTACAAACCGCTGATATAATCCTGCACAGGGCTAAATATGTTCCGGTAGGTAAGGACCAGGAGCAACACCTGGAAATGGCAAGGAATTTTGTCAATAGGTTTAATCACCGTTATGGTGATGTATTTCCCGAGCCACAGGCATTTAATTATAATCAAAACCTGGTAAAAGTTCCAAGCCTCGATGGTGCAGGAAAGATGAGCAAAAGTGAGAACCAGATGGCTACGTTGTACCTGGCCGATACAGACGACTGGATCCGCAAGAAAGTAATGAAAGCTAAGACTGATAGTGGCCCTTCAGAGAAGAATAGCCCCAAACCCGATTATATCCAGAATATTTTTTTACTGATGAGCCTTGTTTGCTCGCCTGCTATAGTTCAGCAATTCGAGGATGAGTATAATAATTGTACCATAAGGTATGGCGACCTGAAGAAACAACTGGCAGAAGATATGGTTAGTTTTATTGCACCTATCCGAAATAAGGTTGATGCTATTTTAAATGATGAAGAGGGGCTTAAGATGATAATGAAGAAAGGAGCAGAAAAGGCTAATAGAAGTGCAGGTGAAACCATGCAACTGGTAAGGCAGGCAATAGGATTAAATTATTTTTGATTTAAGATTTTGTTTACTTTAGATGCTTAGCTTGATATAAACAGGCTCCCGATAATTATCGGGACGCAAATTCACAATAAAAAATGGCAAAGACAAAAAAACCAAAACATATAGCTGTAGCAGGGAATATTGGTGCAGGAAAAACAACGCTCACTGAAATGCTGAGTAAGCATTACAAATGGATACCCCAGTTTGAAGATGTAGATCACAACCCTTACCTGAATGACTTCTATGAAGACATGCCCCGGTGGAGCTTTAACCTGCAGATCTTTTTCCTGAATAGCAGGCTTAACCAATTGTTGGAGATACATCATGGCACCGAGACAGTAATACAGGACAGGACCATTTATGAAGATGCCAATATTTTTGCACCCAACCTGCATGATATGGGACTGATGACCAAGCGGGATTTTGACAATTACTATAAGTTTTTTGAAACCTTAAAAAGCATGGTGCAGCCGCCGGACCTGATCATTTACCTGAAGGCATCTGTACCTACGTTGGTTGCACAAATACAAAAAAGGGGCAGGGAGTATGAGGAAAATATCCGCCTGGATTATCTAAAAAAACTAAATGAGTTTTACAATTCCTGGATCGATACTTATAAAGAAGGGCCTTTACTGATCATTGATGCGGATAAAAATAAGTTTGCAGAAAATGAGGAGCACCTTGGTCAGATCATCAGCAGCATAGATGCCAAGTTGTTTGGATTATTTTAAGAGAAGAAAATATTTTCTAATCTATCAATGAGTTTTTCATTGCATAAAAAACAAGGCCAACTGAATTTTTAACACCAAAACGTTCCATTAACCTGTCTTTAATAGCCTCAACGGTTCGGGCACTGATATCCATTTTAGCAGCGATCTCAGATGCGGTAAACTCCATACAAACCAGGGTAAGTACTTCTTTTTCCCTTTCACTCAGTACAACCTCGGAGGTAAGAGAGGGGTTGAATTTTTGCTTCGAATAATTTTTCTTGATGAGTACTTTATTCACGAACGGGTTAAGATAAAAGCCAGTACGCATTACGTCCATGATCGCTTTTTTAATTTCCGACGGATCGGTACTTTTTAAAAGATATCCCGCCGCACCACAATCCATCAAATGTCCTACAAAACGTTCATCTTCATACATGGTAAGGATGATCACACGGATATTGGGGAAATTCTTAGTAATTTGTTTAGTGGTATCAATACCGTCTTTAACAGGCATTTTTAGGTCGCACAGCACCACATCGGGTTCAAATTCCGGTAGCTTTTGAAGCAGATCCTCACCATTATCAGCTTCCATCACAAACTTGATATTGGAGTACGAACGCATGGAAAGGATCACGCCTTTCCGGAAAATCTTATGGTCATCTGCGATGGCTACTTTAATTTCATTCATAGTTTATCCTACCGTAAAATTACGTAAAGAAAATTCAATCCTTCAATGTTATTATTATTCCATAAAAAAGGTAGACAGATAACTTCAAAGGGATACAGGTTTTCTTAGATCATAGGTTCCCTTGGAATTTCTATTGTTACTTTATAGTAGGTTTTACTGGGGTCTATTTCAAAGAAGATATGTCCATGCAATACTTTTATACGGCTGGCAATATTTTTCAGACCAAGGCCTAGTGTACTGTGGTTCAGTTTTTCAAAATCAGCCTGTACAATACCTGTTCCGTCGTGGTGGATACGGAAATACATTTTATTGGCGCTGATATTTTGCGTTAAGTGTATGAAACCGGGGTTACTATGTTTCAGGATATTATTCACCAGTTCCTGGATGATACGGAATACCAGTAATTCCTGTTCTACTTTAAGGCGGGTGCGGTAGTCGTGAAAACGCGCACTGGCATTCAGGCTTCCGCTGGCACCAATTTTCTGAAACAAATCAGTAGCCGCACTCTCCAGACCAAAATTCTTAAGGGTAGGCGGCATCAGGCTATGGCTGATGTTGCGGATCAGCAGGATAGCATCATCCAGTATCTGTTTAGCGCTGAAGATGCTTTGCAGTTGCTGGGCCTTCTCCTGGTTTACCAGGTTCTCGTTCAGGTAAAGCCGGGCAGTTGCCAACAAGGGCCCGGCATCATCATGCAGGTCGGCTGCAATACGGTTACGCTCCTCTTCCTGGAAACGGATGGAGGCATTCAATAAGATCTGCTGCTTTTCTTCTTCCAGTTTTTTCAACTGGTTATTATAACGTATTACTTTACGCTGGTGGAAAATAACAAAACCAACAATGGCTATAGCAAGTGTCAGCATACCTAATGTTCCCAGAAACATTGCAGTATTTATTCCGTTAGTATTGCTGTTAGCCTGTAAAAAAAACATAGATATATTTAGCTGGGTTAGTTGTGGTTCTTTGCTGTAAAATAAGAGTCTAAATCAAGGCTTGCGTATTCATCTTGGGATTTTTTTGTTTCTCTTTCTTTAATAAATATAGAAATACATAAAAGTATGTTCTTAATAATGGTTACACTTGTATAAATAACTGTGTATTGAAATTTAAAAGCTTCCTCATCGTAGCTGCTTTTTGAATACAGGAACAAAAAGAAATTACCAGAGAAATTAATTATAAAAGCAACGGAGATCCAAAAGATTGCTTTATTATAAATTGGTTCAATAACAACATGTTGCATTACCTCAAAGAAAAAATAAATGATAAAAATTAAAAGAATAAAATACTCTACAATTAAGGGTAAAAATGGCAACGTGGCTTCTTTAGCTATACTAAAGTCACATATACATAATAGGGAATAAGGAATTATTGAGAAAATTAGTACCCTTCTTATAATACTATTTGAAATATGGAGATAAAAAAGATAGGCTAAAATAGAGTATTCTATTACATTATAAAATCTGACAACAAAGAAGTAATTAGCCTGTGATTTATAAATGTATAACAGGGTAAAGCCAACAACAACCAATATGGCAATTAGAAGTGTATATAAAAAAAATACCTTTTTTTCCCTTGATGTTATTCTTTTATAGAAGATAAGACACAAGAAAAAAGGTAATAATTCAGATATGTATGTTATATATTTAAGATTCTGTAAAATAAAAAAATGGTTATTTAATCAAAAATAACCAATGCTTTTTTAAAATCAAAAATATTAATTGCTATAAGATTAGCAAAAACACGCTATGATTAAATCCAGTAAGCCGCTTAACATAAAAATTAGTTTTAAGGTTTCTAAAAGTAGTAATGAGATGTAAACTTCCACCAAATGCGCTCCACAGGCAACCCCATAAATTTTATCTGGCACTTAAAAAAACACTTAAAGCACAGATTTATAGATGTTTATGAATAGAATGCGTAGATCTCCCCAATAAATTAGGGTAAATATACGTCAATACTATAGTAAAATTACTATGATAATATATAGTAGCTTTACCTTCGTATTTATACGTTTTGGAAAGTGTGGGCAATAGGGGTTTTACTTATTCCCCGGTTTGCCATGGGAGAGTTGGTATTCAGGTCATTGTAAATTACGTGACGTATGGAATGAATATAGAATTCGGTAAGCGGGATTTTAAAAACAGTTGATTGACACTGGTAAAACAAGCACAAACTGGTTCTTCCGGACATTGGAATTTTTTTCTATTTCTATTGGATATTTGGATATATGGATATTCATTTAACCAATGTCAATCAACTTGTACAAAAGTATAGTAGGTCCGGCTCCTCCACAAGCGCATTAATGCCCTTTTTAAACATTGTTGTAAATACTTTGCTTAACGTATTTGTGCAGGCGACCTGCGTAGATCAACGCTGGCCGGGTATCGTAAAATTACGTATAGTAAATTGCTAAACAATTGAAAATCAAATACAGATTGTAAACATGTATTCCACTTTCATACTAAAATTTGAACAGATGTTGAATGAATTCTGTAACTTGAACTGTATTTAAACTAACCCCCAATTATCAATGCTATGCGAAACGAAGGTTTAATTAAGATAGCCATTGCCGACGACCATAAAATCTTCAGGGATGGTATAAAAATGGCCCTATCGGGTAAAGATAATCTTAAAATGTTGTGGGAAGCCGAAGACGGTAAGGATATGATGCATAAAATTGCCATTAAAAAGCCCGAAGTTTTATTGATGGATATCAGGATGCCGGAGATTGACGGGATTAACGCCATCCAACTTATACGAAAGGAATACGAGGATATAAAGATCATTGTGCTCACCATGTACGATGACCAGCAGATGATCAGCAAGATGATGGAAATGGGTGCCAATGCATATCTCACCAAAACAACCGATCCCGAAGAAATATACGAAGCCATATTAACCTGCATGAATGACGATTTTTATTTCAACGAACTGGTGAATAAGGCGGTAATGGGTAAGTTGATGCAGAAAAAAAATGTACGCCACCATTATGGCAGCAATGTACCGATAAATTTTAATGAAAAGGAACTGAAGATACTGCAATTATTGGCTGAGGATAAAACAACAGAAGAGATATCAAAGATCATATTCCTGAGCCCCCGCACTATTGAGACCATACGCCAGAATATGAAAACCAAGGTAGATGCAAAAACCATAGGAGGGTTAATCATGTATGGAATGCGTAATAAATTGATTGAGTGATCTAGTACCTTTTAATTATTACTGAATTAGAAATTCACCAAACCATTTTTTATGGCATAAATGGCCAGGCCTACCCTGCTTTTTACGTCCAATTTCGAAAAAAGGGAATCCCGGTAACTATCAATATGCCTGGGTGTCATATTCATTAACTTGGCTATTTCTTTATAGGTCATATCAGTACTGGCTAGTTTTAAAAACTCTATTTCTGTCTCATTTAGCATAGATTTTTCGAGGCCGGATTGCTTACGAAAAAGGGATACGATCTTGATTGTTGTATGATTTGAATAATAATATTCACCAGCGGCAATTGTCAATAAGGCGTTCTTTAACTCGGAAGGATGGATATCTTTTTTTAAAAATCCATGCACCCCCGCCTGTAATAACCTGATTAGAGCGATCTCGCTATCGTACATAGTGAGTATAACTATTTTTACCTGGGGATGGTGCTGTGTAAGCCATTTTGCGGTTTCATACCCATCCATTTTAGGCATGTTCAGATCCATAAGTACAATATCCGGTTTACAGCCATTCTTTATTGATTCCAATACTTCCTCACCATTATCGGCCCTGGCAATTACGGTGAACTCGTCCAGATTATTAAGCAGGTTGGTAAGTGCATCTCTTAACAGAATATGGTCATCTGCTAATATGAGTTTATATGGCTGTATTGCTTTCATCTAGTGGAATTTCAATTTTAATTTTTGTGCCTGTATTTGTGCTGTATATTTTCAGATCTCCTTTTAAAATTGCTGCACGTTTTTTAATATTTTGTAAACCTGTCCCTAGCCGGGCCAAATCGGGGTCAAAGCCATTACCGTTATCATGTATCTCCATCGTAAGCAAGGTGGTATTATAATGCAGGAGAATATCGATCACAGAGGCTCCTGCGTGTTTTACGATATTGTTTAGGGATTCCTGTACGATACGAAAGAGCACTAACTCCGTATTGGCATTCATGAAAATGGGATTACCGGTTGTTGAAAAATTAATTTTATAGATACCTGACTTTTCTAATAGTGCAGCCTCAAACTCCAATCCTTTTATAAGGCCATTGTTTAAGATTATCTCATTGCTCATGCTATGGCTTAAATCGCTCAGGTCCTTAATGGCTTCGCTGATCATATTTACAGAATCGTTAACCTGCAAAATTGTTTTATGGGAATCAGCATAATCAAGTGTATTCAAATGAAGTTTTGCAAGTGTTAGTTTCTGCCCAATATTATCATGTATTTCCCTGGATAGGTTTTGAATGGTTTGCTCCTGCATTTCTAATTGCGACTGCAGTAAGGCATTCTCGTGGGATGCTTTTAATTCTTCCAGATCCTTAAAATAAATATTTTGTTTTTGTTGGTATTTATATACTATTGTTACTATAAAGCTTATGAATAATAACAATAAAAATGTTATACCGATAAAAAAAACAATTATGCCCTGTGTAGTCGGATTGTGCATAAATAGGCTTTTATAAAAAAAAGATGCATAATAATTATGAGCATATTTGAAATTGAGAAAATATTGTAAGAGATGATCTCAACAAAATTTTGTTTGATATAATCATTAAGTGCGTAGAATGGTACAGACAAACATGAATAAAAGATGAGACCCGTTACGATCCAAAAGGATGGTTCTAATAGAAGATTTTGGTCTGGAGGAGTCTTGAAAAGCCTATTATAAAAGGAGATACAAAAAATTGTTTTGCA
>JBKJMZ010000208.1:0-23188 GCA_046596255.1 Ferruginibacter sp.
TTTTTTTGCAGCTTTTTTCTTTGTTGCCATTTTTTTAAAATTTAATTGGTTAGTAAATAATACTTAAAAATAAAAACATTTTTTAAACTACCAAAAAAATATTAAAAAAATTATGCAGATGCTTCTACCGCAGCAACAGACACTACCGTCTTATCTCCTCTTGTTTTTTTGAATTCAACCAGTCCATCTGTCAATGCAAAAATGGTAAAGTCTCTTCCAACTCCAACATTTTTTCCGGGATGATAAGTTGTTCCGCGTTGACGGATAATTATATTTCCTGCAATTGCAGGTTGACCACCGTAAATTTTTACACCTAATCTTTTGCTGTGTGAATCACGACCGTTTTTTACCGAGCCTTCACCTTTTTTGTGTGCCATGTGTTATAAGTTTTGTGTTTTGTGTTTTTTAGTTTTGTGTTGACAGCCTTAGTAGGGTTACAACGATTAACTATTAACATTTAACTTTTTAATTAAGCTATTCCAGTTACCTTAATGTGGGTATACTGCGTACGATGTCCTTTCTTTTTACGGAAACCTTTTCTTCTTTTCATTTTAAAAGCGATCACTTTGTCGCCCTTCACCAGGTCGCTGATGATCTCAGCTTTCACTACTGCTTTTACTGCTGAACCCAAAGCAACGCTTCCGTCGGCATGGGTCATCAATACATCGGGAAATTCTACTGAATCCCCGGCTTTGCCCTCTATATGAGGTACGTATAAGCTGTCGCCCGCTTTAACTGTAAATTGCTGACCCGCTATTTTAACTATTGCTAACATAATATTCCCAAATTTAGGACGGCAAAGGTAAGGGTTTAGCTTTAAAAATGAGTCATGTATTTGAAAAAATATACAGCAGTAACCCGTATTTGGGGAAAACCTGGCTGCCCCGTGCTAAAAATCAGTTTAAATCCTGCTTTTAAACGGCATATTCTCTTACATTCGCCACATAAACCATGCACTATATATACAGGATCTTACAGGTCCCTTACACCATTTATGCCTTCCTTGTCTTTATCAGCTTCCTGCTGTTGATATTCCCCCTGGTGGTGATAGCTTCATTTTTTGGCAAAATCAGGGGTGGCAATTTCATTTATAAGCTTTGCCATGCATGGGCCGATTTCTTTTTATTTATGATAGCTGTCTATCACCGGAACATTTTTGAAGTGCCTCATGACCGTTCCCGCCAATATGTATTCGTATTTAACCATATTTCTTATATGGATATCCCGATACTGCTCAAAAGTATTCGCAGGCAACAGTTCAGGGTACTGGGAAAAGCCGAAATGGCCAAAGTGCCCCTGTTTGGATTTATTTACAGGAGTGCTGCTGTGCTCGTAGAAAGGGGTGATGTACAAAAAAGAGCGAGGAGTGTACAACAGCTTAAATCAGTTTTAAACAAAGAAGTCTCCATCGTAATTGCACCCGAAGGAACATTTAATTTAACCCATCAGCCGCTTAAGGAATTTTATGATGGCGCATTTAGAGTTGCCATAGAAACACAAACACCTATAAAGCCCATGCTGATACTTGATGCTTATGACAGGATGCATTACAAATCCATTTTTTCAATGCGACCGGGCAGATCAAGAACAGTGTTCCTGGAAGAAATAAGGGTAGCCGGACTTACATTGAATGATGTGGATAGTTTAAAGCAGCAGGTCTATAAGATCATGGAAGAAAAATTAATAGCCTATAAGGCCAGCTGGATAGATACTGCAGTTGAATAAACAAACTAATAAAACTTGGTTTAACTTTAGTCAAATGCGTTATTAAATTTGATCCTTTTATCTAAAAACGCTTTTTGTTTTGTTTGCCAACACTTCGACCACGCTCCCTGTGACAACCAAGCCAAAAAGCTGTCAGCTGAGCTTGCCTTGCTTCCTGCCCCGTCGCTAAAGCTATGGCGCAAGCGACCGTAGGGGCTACGCAAAAGGGAGTTGAAGGCTTGTTGCCAGGGATTGTACGGTTTAAGGGTATATGAAATTGACTTTAGAATCATAAGATGAGTATAGGAAACGAAATATTATTTGAGGAAGAATCCTCAGGCTATTGGGCAGAGATCATACTTCCGCTTGCGCTTCCTACAGTTTATACGTATGCCATTCCACCGCAATTATTACAAAAAGCTACTACAGGCTGCCGGGTAGAAGTTGTATTTGGTAGTACGAAAAAATATGCAGGCATCATAAAAATGGTATCTGATAAACGGCCGCCGTATCCTACCAAGTCCATATTGAATGTACTTGATGATGAGCCCATCTTATTTCCACAGCAGTTAAAACTCTGGCAATGGCTCAGCGAATATTATATGTGCAGTGAAGGAGAAGTGATGGCTGCGGCATTACCAACCCATTTTAAACTAAGCAGCGAGACCATTTTAATTTATAATGAAGAGATAGGAGAGGATTTTACAAACCTGAATGACGAAGAATTTTTAGTAGCTGAAGCATTACTCCTAAAGAAAGAATTAAGGCTAACAGAAGTGCAGCAAATACTGGATATCACCCACGTGTATCCCCTCATAAAAAAACTGATAGATAAAAAAGTTTGCTTTGTTTGGGAAGCCATGGATGAACAATACCGGGTTAAAAAAGAGAGCTATGTTATGCTTAATCGGGAATACAGCAATGATGAGAAACTAAGTGAACTGTTGAATGGCTGGAGCAGGGCGCCAAAGCAAATGGAATTATTGCTCGCATTTCTGCACCTTCAAAAAACGGAAGGAGATGTTATTCAAAATGAATTACTGAAAAAAGCAGGAGCATCTGTAGCACAATTGAAAGGGCTTACAGACAAAAATATCCTGATCGTTGAGAAGCGTTCTGTTGACCGGATACGATCCCTGCCAAAAAATGTAGAGATCGATTTTGAATTCAGCGCTGCGCAGCAGAAAGCTTCGGATGCTGTTGCCAAAGCGCTGGAAGCAAAAAATGTTTGCCTGCTGCATGGTATCACCAGCAGTGGTAAAACGCAGGTTTATATCAAACTCATTGAAAAATATTTTGCAGCAGGCCAACAGGTGCTATACCTGTTGCCCGAGATCGCATTAACAACGCAGATCATCCGCAGGCTGCAAAAACATTTTGGCGGCAACATCACCATTTACCATTCCCGTTTTAATAATAACGAAAGGGTTGAACTTTGGAATAAGATACGAACAGGCGAAGTAAAGATCGTACTCGGTGCAAGGAGCGCCCTTTTCCTGCCCTTTAAGGACCTTGGACTGATAATAGTGGACGAAGAGCACGATCCGTCATTCAAACAGCAGGATCCTGCTCCCAGGTACAATGCAAGGGATGCTGCGATTTATTACGCATCGCTTTTTAATGCGAAGGTTTTATTGGGCAGTGCAACACCTTCGGTGGAAAGTTATTTTAATGCCATGCATGATAAATATGCTTTGGTGGAATTGAATGAAAGGTTTGGCGGCATCAAATTACCGGAGATCGAGATCATTGATACGAGGCAGGTTGCACAAAAAGGAAAAGTGATGATCAGCCCGCAATTAAAGGAAGCCATGCAAAAAGCATTGGAAGCCGACAGGCAGGTTATCCTGTTTCAAAACAGGCGGGGGTATAATCCTTACCTCATTTGTGGCACCTGCGGCTTTATCCCCCAGTGTACGCATTGCGATGTTTCGCTTACGTTGCATAAGTTCAGCAATAAATTGCATTGCCATTATTGTGCAAGCACTTATCCAAAATTAATTACCTGCCCGGCATGCGGCATCAATAACTGGCTGGAGAAAAATTTCGGTACCGAAAAAATTGAGGAACAGCTTGAAGAAGATTTTGCCAAATACAAGATTGCCCGGATGGATGTGGATAGTGTTCGTGGTAAAACGGCTCATGATAATTTGATACAATTATTCGAGCAACACCGCCTCGATATTTTAGTAGGTACACAGATGGTGGTTAAGGGCCTGGATTTTGATAAGGTAAGTTTGGTAGGGATACTTGATGCGGATGGTTTATTGGCCTTTGCCGATTTCAGGGTGAATGAAAGGGCTTTTCAATTGATGGAACAGGTAAGCGGAAGGGCAGGCAGGAAAAAAGAACAAGGTAAGGTGATCATACAGTCAACCAATGTAAAGCACCCTGTTTTACAATTGGTACAGCAACATGATTATAAACAGTTTTATAACATGGAGATTGAAAAGCGTAAGGAGTTTTTCTATCCGCCCTACAGCCGCATAATTTTATTAACTTTAAAACACAGGGATAAAGCTATTGTAAGTGCTGCTTCAGAAAGATTGGCGCAGTTACTAAAGCAGGATCTTAAAGATCTTATTGTTGGCCCGGCAGCGCCGGTGGTTAACAGGATACGAAACCGATATTTAATGGAAATATTGATCAAGCTGCCAAAAGAACCGGGAATGAGTTTAAGGTATAAGGCAGCCATCAGGAACCATATTAACCTGGTTACAGCTGAGAAGATTTTTAAAACGGTATCGGTAATTGCGGATGTAGATAAGATGTAGGATCGTGATTTATTATTTTAAAATGATGTCAGGTTGAGCTTGTCGAAACCGATATTATTTATGTTAACCCGCCTTCGACGGGCTCAGGCTGACAACTCATTTGATTTGAGCATAAAAATGGAACTGCAAAAATATATATTAATTAAAGATTACAATACATTTGGTATCAATGTTTACGCAGATCTGTTTGCTAAATTTAATTCGGTAAATGAATTAGGTGAACTGCTTGAATATAAACAACCAAAAACCACAAACCACAAACCACAAACCACCAACCACCAACCACAAACTTTAATTCTCGGTGGCGGAAGCAATATACTTTTTACTACAAATTTTCACGGGCTGGTTTTAAAGAACGAGATCAAAGGCATTAAGACCATTAAAGAAGATGAACACCATGTATATGTACAGGCGGGGGCGGGGGAGAACTGGCACGGGTTCGTATTGTATTGTATACAGCATGGACTGGCAGGGGTTGAAAACCTTTCTCTGATACCAGGAAATGTTGGGGCTTCCCCCATGCAGAATATCGGGGCCTATGGTGTGGAAGTAAAAGATGTTTTCTATTCGTTGGAAGCGTACCATATAAAAGATAAAAAACTCATCAACTTTACCCTTAACGATTGTGAGTTTGGCTACCGTGAAAGTGTTTTTAAAAGAAGGTTTAAAGATGAGTTTGTAATTACGGCTGTTACGTTCCGCCTGAATCACATTCCCGAATTCAATATTTCATACGGAGCCATCGGACAGGAGCTGGAAAGAATGGGTGTGAAAGATCTTAGTCTGCAGGCAGTATCGCAGGCTGTCATCAATATTCGCAGCAGCAAATTACCTGATCCCGCTGTTATTGGTAATGCCGGTAGTTTTTTTAAGAACCCGGAAATTAGTAGCCACGAATTTCACCAATTGGCACGAATGTTTCCTGGAATTGTTGGATATGAATTGCCAAACGGAAACGTAAAACTTGCGGCCGGCTGGCTGATAGAACAATGTGGTCCGCAGGGGTTTGCGACATGGAAGGGATTCAGGAGGGGTGATGCTGGCTGCCACGAAAAGCAGGCACTTGTACTGGTTAATTATGGCAATGCAACGGGTAAGGAGATCTATGACCTGAGTGAAGAAATATTACAGAACGTGAAGGAAAAGTTTGGTGTAGAGTTGGAGCGGGAGGTGAATATTGTTTAAGAAATATTGCTTAAGTTAGAACTTTGGTGAAATTTGTTCCTATTTTAATACAGTATATTATAGCCCCTTGGGCGTTTTTAGGTAGCATAATCGTTTAGTAAAAAATTAGCCTCTTAGGGGCGGTAGTTTATGGCAAACACTTATTCTCAAATAACAATTCATTCGGTGTTTGCCGTAAAGTATAGAGATAATTTCATTGATAAAAGTTGGTGTGATAATTTACATCAATATATTTCAGGTATTATTACAAAAAAGGGAGCAAAATCTTTAGCTGGTGGATGATGGAAAGATCATGTCCACATTTTATTTGGAATGCCTGCTACAACATGCATATCAGATTTTATGAGTATTGTAAAAGCCAATAGCAGTAAATGGATAAATGAGCAGTCATTTTTAAAAAGTAAATTCCAATGGCAGGAAGGTTATGGTGCTTTTTCTTATTCCAGGAGCCAAAGGAATATTGTTATAAAATATATCATGAACCAGGAAGAGCATCATCGGGTCAAATCATTCAAAGAGGAGTATTTAAAAATGCTGAGTGACTTTGATGTTACTTACGAGGATAAATATCTTTTTGAATTTTATGATTAATGGTGCAAAATTTTGCCCCGAAGAGCAATGGCGATAGCTATCGGCATTAAGTTAAACCTCGGAGAGGTGATATTTTGGTAGCGATAAATTATTAAAATTAATAAAAGCCACATTGTGGCGGCATTTTGGTAGCCACATCGTGGCTACATTTTGGGAGACGTTAATAAAAAATATCGCCCCGATGGGGCTGGGGGCCTCAAAAAATATATTGAATTACCAAAGTTTCAGCCCTATGGGCTTTGATCATCTGCTTACCATATTTTTCCGCTTCGGGCAGGCTGACATTCATGAGCGTCTTACTCAACAAGCCAAGTATCTCAACTTTTTGGTCATTAGTAATAGCTTTCGCCAGTTGTGTTTTGAAACTATCTATTACAGCAGTTTGAGACCGGGCTGTTGCAGTTACACAAACCCAAAAAAAAGCAGTAATAGTGAAGTTCTCATGATTCAAAATAATGATTTTCCCGAATAAAACGCAATTGAACCGATACTGGATACTTGATACTGGAAAAATCTTAACATGAAAAACAGCTTTTCTAAATATAAGAGTCCTTCCAGTATCGAGCCACATCAATTAAAATCCTCCTCATCCAAATCCTCTTCACTAAAATGCTGCGTACCTATATTCAGCATGCTGCCCATCAGGTCCTTAAATTCGATCTTGCCATCCAGTATTTTTTTACTGATCAATGAATGTGCAGCAAGGCCATGCAGTACAAATTCCATCAGCAAGGCATTCTCTTTATCATTTGCCCCCTTAAAATATTTTTTTACAAGCGCATGGAGCCCATCTACTTTATACAATAGCTGAACTTTGTCCTCATCCTTTGTTTCAAAAAAAGTATCCAGGGTATTGCCCGCATCAAACCAGCGGGTGATGGCCTTATATGGATTTTCTTCCGGTGCCGTTTCTTTACTTCTTTTCTTTTTTAAAGTATCGGGGTTAGGAAAGTATTGTCCGAATTGTGTGCGGATAGAACGTTCCAGCAAATTAAATGCAACCTGGTAAGGGCCTTCCTGTTCGCCTTCATACACCAGTTCTATTTTACCGGTTATAGATGGAATGATGCCTATAAGATCGCTCAACCAAACCTGTGTTTCTTTTTCTTCATTGATGATGGCCCTGCGTTCTGCGGCACTAATAGCGTTTTCATAAGCACTGATACTTAACCTTGCACTTACACCGCTTTTTTTATCTACCAGTTCACTACCCCGGGCTTCAAATGCCACCTGTTCTATCAATCGTTTTATAAGATCACTCACTTTTACCCTTTGCTGCTGAGCTTCATTAATAGCAGCTTCCTGGCTGGTGATCTCCAAAGCCGTTTCCAATGTTTTGGGATAGTGCGTTAAGATCTGGCTCTCTATCCTGTCCTTTAACGGTGTCACAATACTGCCCCTGTTGGTATAATCTTCCGGGTTGGCAGTGAATACAAACAATACATCAAGCGGCAGTCTTAATTTAAAACCTCGTATCTGCAGGTCGCCCTCTTCTAAAATATTAAACAGCGATACCTGTATCCTTGCCTGCAGGTCGGGCAATTCATTAATGACAAAAATGCTTCTATTACTTCTTGGGATGATACCATAATGCAGCACTCTTTCATCAGCAAAACTAAGTTTAAGGTTAGCCGCCTTTATAGGATCGATATCGCCGATCAGATCAGCCACACTTACATCAGGCGTTGCCAGCTTTTCACCATAACGCTGGCTGCGGTGTAACCAGGCAATGGGCGTATCATCTCCTTTTTCTTCAATAAGGTCAATTGCGTAACGGGAGACGGGCCGTAGCGGATCGTCATTGATCTCGCTGCCGGCAACAATGGGAATATATTCATCCAGCAGTGCTATCATCTGCCTGGCCATTCTGGTTTTTGCCTGTCCACGTAAACCCAGGAACAAAATATTATGCTGCGATAACAATGCTCTCTCGGTATCGGGTATCACTGAATCTTCGTAACCCAATATACCGGGGAAGGGATTTTCTTTTGCTTTTATCTTTTCAATCAGGTTTTCACGGATCTCCTGTTTGATGTTTTTAGAAACATAGCCGCTCTTTTTTAATTCTCCGAGTGTTGTATTTTTTTTCATTGCCGGTAAGTCGGTAAGACGTTTTTAGTTTGTTAAGTATTTTTTCTTGCCGGGAAGCCGGTAAGACGTTTTGTTGTTATTCTACACAATATCTTCTGATTCCACTTTTTGTATTGCCTGTTTTGTAATTCTATTTGAATTAAAAATTGATACTTATGTAAATGGAATGCTGTCTTTTGTTATGCTGAGGCACGAAGCATCTCATTCTTAATTGTGCAAATTTCATTTTTTAGGGAGATGCTTCGTGCCTCAGCATGACAGTACTTTTAACAATCCCGTTTCACTAATAATTTTTTAAAACATAGCCGCTCCTCTTTAATTCGCCGGTTATTTTAATCTTTATACTATCCATTTTTTGTACTCTTTAATAACTTGATCCGGTCTATCTCTGCTTTGCTGATCTCCCGCTCTGCATAATGTCCCGCGGGAACTTCATTCTTCACCATTTCATCCAATACATCGATCACGTTTTTGGATGTAGAGGTTTTATCGGCCTTGATGATGAACATCAGGTCATCGGGTTTGACAGCACTCTTGTATGTTTTAATAAATATACCGATGGTATTATAATCGAGTATATATAAATCCCCATTGAATTCTCCTGCATAATAATAGATCTCGTTATTTCCAGCCAATAGAAATGTTAAGGTAAAAGGGGAAACAATTTCCCCCTGGGTTTCATCTCCTGGTGTGCCGGATTCTTCATTGTTTACAGCATCTTTAGTGTAAGCCTGATCTGACTGTGAAACCAGGCTGTCTATTTTATTTTTATTGTGATCGTAAAAGTAAATAGCTCCACGGGCTACAAGTACAACTACAATAAGGAATGTTGCTATCTTTTGCATGGTGGTTAGGTTTTAGATTTTTCAAAATTCGTTTTTTTTTTGACTTTGTCATGCTGACGCACGAAGCATCTCCCTTGCAACATTACACTGGTT
Organism: Ferruginibacter sp.; assembly: GCA_046596255.1. Taxonomy (GTDB): domain Bacteria; phylum Bacteroidota; class Bacteroidia; order Chitinophagales; family Chitinophagaceae; genus Ferruginibacter. Next base: position 9,284 of record JBKJMZ010000208.1, read on the forward strand.
CTGCTGAGATGCTTCGTGCCTCAGCATGACAGTACTATTTAGAAATTCCGATAATTAATACACCGTCTTCCTCTTTCCACTTTCAAAATCCTTAAAAATAAATGCCCCAAGCTTATCCAGTGATGCAAAGAAAGCCTTACCATTATTTGTTTCGGTAAACTCCTGTACAAAACGCTGCAGGTAGGGATCAGATGCGATCATGAAAGTGGTGATGGGTATCTTTATTTTTTTACACTGTGTTGCCAAGCTCATACAGCGATTCAATATTTTCCTGTCTACTCCCCAACTGTTCTTGTAATAACGCTTGCCCACTTTTAAACAGGTAGGCTTGCCATCAGTGATCATAAATATCTGCTTGTTGGGATTACGTCGTCGCCTTAAAATATCCATGGCCAGTTCTAATCCCGCAACAGTGTTTGTATGATAAGGTCCAACCTGCAGGTAAGGCAGATCCTTTATTTCAATTGTCCAGGCATCGTTGCCAAACACCACGATATCCAATGTGTCTTTAGGATATTTGGTTTGAATGAGTTCACTTAAAGCCATCGCCACTTTTTTTGCCGGTGTAATTCTATCTTCCCCATATAATATCATGGAATGGGAAATATCGATCATTAAAACAGTAGAGGTCTGCGATTTAAAATCTGTTTCTCTTATCTCCAGGTCATCTTCCTGCATTTTAAAACTATCAATACCATGATTGATCTGTGCGTTGCGGATAGAGTTGGTGAAATCTATCTGCTCCATCGTATCTCCAAACTGGAATGGCCTGGTCTCGGGATTGATCTCATCTCCGCCCCCGGGTTTAAAGGTCTGGTGATTGCCTTGTTTTGTTTTTTTCAGTTTCCCAAATATCTCTTCCAGGCTTTTTTTGCGGATGCCCTGTTCTGTTTTAGAAGTTATTTTTATTTCGCCTGTTTCATTCTTATCATCAATATATCCTTTGGCTTTAAGATCCTCCACAAAATCACCAATCCCATAATCATCATTGGTAAGCTTATATTCCTTGTCCAATTCATTCATCCACTGCATGGCCTCATTAAAATCGCCATTGGTATAAGTAAGTAATTGTAAAAAGAGATTCAGCAAGGTCTCAAAAGGAGACTTGCCTTGTTCATTGGGATCATATTTACTGAAGTTGTAGCCTAACAAGAGAAGTTAATGGTTATAAGTTGATAATTGATAATTGGATTACTAAATTACGAAACATTTAAGTGCACAGCTTTGTTCTGTATGTTAAATAAAATCCCCCGAAAATTTTCGGGGGATTTTATTTATAAAAAATACCATTTTATTTTTTTGGAGAATCTGGTGCCTTCGGCTGCACGGGGTTTGTACTGATCGATCCCGGTATTTCAGTGGGCAGCCCTGCCTGCGCCTTAAACTGTTGCTCCAACTGCATTATCCGCATCAGGAACTGTTCTGCTGCATTCTTATCACCGCCGCTGCGCCCGGTTTGGTCAGTAAAATCAAAGTTTCCGGCTTTATTATCATCAAGCGAAGCATAATAGCTCAACTGTTGCTCCAGGTCTTTCTTCAGGCTCTTTGTTATTTTAGCAGCAAGCACCGTATCGCCCGCTGCATAAGTGGCCTGTAGCATTAAAAGAGAAATATAATTCTGCTGCTGGTTACGGCTTACCATGCCATAAGGGAAGTTCTCTTCCAGCATCATTTTATCTGCCTTGTTAAGCATTTTTTTAGCTTCTTCTTTTTTATTGGCCTGGGCAAGGTTTGATGCGGCTACGGCATAAGCCATACGTATGCTGTTCAAATGACGACGGTTCTCTTCATCAAAATAAACCCCCGGCTTATCTGCATTGCCTGAAGCAAATTTGGTCATCATCTTATCATAAGCCCAGTCTTCATTTACTTCATCATTGGCTACCGGTACAAGCCTGTAGGCCAAACCATCCTGGCGGATATAATTCTGGAAGCCGAGGCCGCCTGCATCCTGTGATGTAAAGTAGATCGGGCGCTTCCATTGATTAGCGGCAATGATGTTTAAGATAGCCGCATCATTTTTAAATAATGCAGTTTTGGTGATATCAAATACAACCTGCGGCAGTACGCTGTCGGTTGCAGTAACCGTACCATTCTGCCTTACCATGTTGATATCAACAGGGATGAAAACTTTTTTTGATGGGAAGATGTTGAGTGTACTTCCATCTCTTCCAATTTCAACTTTGGTTGGATCATCACTGCCTGCAAAATCTTTCATCATGGTATAAAGATCCATGGGCTGTGAAGGATCGGTAGTGATACCAGCCTTAGCCCTGTATTTATTCAGGAACGTAGCATTATTGCCATACAATCCCTCGGGAGAATAAACAATATCTCTGCTGGCCCCTTCAATTTGTGCAGCAGACCAGATGGGATCAATAGGATCGCTGTCATTTATTTTATACCTTAACTGGTTGATATACCAATCCGTTCCTAATAAACTTGAATTGATTACACGTATATCTTTTCTAATACCCTGCACTTCCTGTGCATACCACAATGGATAAGTATCATTATCACCAAAGGTGATGAGGATGGCATTTGGTGCACAGCTTTCAAGGTAATTCCTGGCCAGATCACGTGCCAGTGTTTTATTGCTGCGGTCATGGTCATCCCATTCCTGGCTGGCCATTAATACGGGCACTGCCAATAAACATACGGCACCGGCAACAAAGCCGGCGGTCATCCGGTTTTTGATAAAGGATGTAAATAATTCTTTTACATATAGAACGCCGAGGCCTATCCAGATTGCAAATGCATAGAACGATCCCACAAATGCATAATCACGCTCACGTGGCTGGTTACCTGCCTGGTTCAAATAAAATACAATGGCAAGCCCTGTAAAGAAGAAGAGCAGGCCTACAATTAACCCGTCCCGCTTATCTCTCATGAACTGGAACACCAGTCCAAGTAAACCAAGTATCAATGGCAGTGCAAAAAGTTTATTATTGGCTTTGTTGTGTTTTAAACTATCAGGTAATGCATCCTGGTTACCCAGCCGCATATTATCCCAGAAACCGATACCGGTCTTCCAGTTACCATCTCTCACGTTACCCATATTCACACCCTGTATATCATTTTGTTTTCCTGCAAAATTCCACATGAAATAACGCATATACATCCAGCCTACCTGGTACTGAAGCGCAAAACTTATATTCTCACCCATAGTAGGGGAGCGTTCCCAGTTTCCCTGTTGGTCTTTTCCAATACCCATCCAGCCCGCATAATAATCTGCATGCCCCTGGTCATTGCTCTGGTCCCACATACGCGGGAAAAGATGCTGATCGGCAGGTGCATAAATATATTCCATCTTTTTCCCGTTCTTTTCATATTTACCATTGCTCTTAACATAGGTATCCGTTACTTTAGTGTCTTCCGGCTGCGCAGTAAAATCCTGGCCATATAAAATTGGCCAGTCGCCATATTGCTCACGGGCTAAATACCCCACTAAACTCACGGGGTTATCTACGTTGAACATATCTACCGAAGGATCGGCGCTTGAACGTACCAATGTGGTGAAGTAGGTTGAGTAACCGAGTAACATAAAAACAAAGCTCCACAACCCGAGCTTGAGGAAATTCCAGTTATTCTTTGCAGCCCATCGTAAACCAAAATAAACCAGGGTTGCAATAAAAATAAAGAAGAAAACAAAGCCTGAATAGAAGGGCAGGCCAAAACTATTTACAAATAATATATCAAAGTTGCCAGCTCCTTTGATAGTCCAAACTACTACTGCTTTTTGAACAAGGCCCGTAATGATACAACCGATTACAAAAGCCCAGAAAGTTCCCCACTTGGTTATTTTTTCATACCGCTTAAAATAATAGATCATTACAATGGCGGGGATCGTTAGTAAGTTTAATAAGTGAACACCAATGGACAACCCCATCAGGTAAAATATCAATATGATCCAGCGATCGGCTTTTGTAAATCGGCCTTTAATGCCTTCATTTTCTTCTGCATCTACATTCTGTTCCCACTTTAATATGGCCCAGAAAACCACGGCGGTAAAGAAAGAAGATAATGCATAAACCTCGCCTTCAACAGCGCTGTACCAAAAAGAATCAGAAAAAGTATAAGCTAAAGCGCCAACGATACCTGCAGCCATAATGCCGTAGATCTTTTCGTTGGTCATTTCTGTTGCACCCTTCATTACCAGTTTACGGGCAAAATGGGTAATGCTCCAGAATAAGAATAAGATGGTGAATCCGCTGGCAAGCGCACTCATCAGGTTAATACCTGTAGCTGCATGATCTGCATCAAAGGGAACCATAAATAATCTTCCTATCAATACAAATAAAGGTGCTCCCGGTGGGTGAGGGATCTGCAGTTTATAAGCACTGGAAGCAAACTCGCCGCAATCCCAGAGACTGCCCGTGGCTTCCATTGTCATAATATACACAGCGCAGGCAATGATGCAAATGATCCAGCCCGTAATGTTGTTGATGCGTTTAAAGCTCATAAAATAGATTAGTTTTATCCCGATAGCAATCGGGAGGCAAATATAATGGTTGTTTGGGATTTTTACCTCATCCGGCCTCACCCTCCTCTCCCTCTCCCGAAGAAAGGGAGCGGTGCAGTGAACATGTCCAAACATTTAATCTTCCACATTAGCATTATTTCTTTACTCTTTAATATTAGAAAAATACTTTTTATTGTTCCAATCTTCGCTGCGATCTTCTACATTTCCCTCCCCTCGGGGGTTCTCTGAAAGAGAAAGAACAAAGTTCAAGAAGGGGCTGGGTTTGTATCTTCGCAGCATGAAAAAAGCCCTTATTCAACTTCATATAGCTGTTTTTTTAGCGGGCATTACGGCAATATTGGGCAAATTGATCACCCTAAATGAAGGTTTGCTGGTGTGGTTCAGGCTGCTGATCACAGTGGTAACATTGGGAGCCATTTTATTATATAAAAAACAATTGCAGCAGATCCCGTTTAAAGATCTGGTGAAGATATTTGGGGTAGGAATAATTGTTGCCATTCACTGGGTAACATTTTACGGCAGTGTTAAATATGCCAATGTATCGGTTGCATTGGTTTGTTTTAGCGCCACCGGTTTCTTTACCGCTTTCTTTGAGCCGCTGATTTTAAAAAGAAGGATCTCTTTGATCGAAGTGGGACTGGGGCTGATCGCAATTTTGGGTATCTATATCATTTTCGATTTTCATCCTCAATATAAACTGGGTATCATCTTCGGCATCATTTCGGCCGTTGGAAGTTCTTTGTTCCCTATTTTCAATAAAACATTTTTGCTTACCTGGTCGTCTAAAACGCTTATGTTTTATGAATTGAGTGGCGGTTTACTGGCATTGACTGTTTTAGTGCCTTTTTATTTAATGCAGTTTCCGGCAACATACTATTTACCTACTGTTACTGATTGGCTATGGTTGCTGGTACTGGCCTGGCTTTGCACGGTTGTAAGTTTCGACCTGCAGTTGAATGCACTGAAAAAGTTATCTGCCTTTACTGCAAATCTTACCTATAACCTGGAGCCGGTGTACGGGATCATTTTAGCGTTCATCTTTTTTAAGGAAAATGAGAACCTACATGTGGAATTCTATATTGGTGTAGCGCTGATACTGCTGGCAGTTATTTTACAAATGCTGAGAATAAGAAGGCAATATAAACACACTCCACGGCCCACCTTATAAAGAGATTACATTACAGGTAATCGATTTCAGTATCCATTTTTGCAAAGGTCTTAAACATCGCATACACACCGCAGTATTTTTCTGTGGAGAGGGTTACTGCTTTAATCATTTTACTTTTATCTTCTTCAGCAAGCTTTATTTTGTAGGTGATCTTTACAAGGTTGTAAATTTTAGGATGATCAGTACTAAGTGCTGCATGCACATTGATGCTGAACTTGCTAAACTCAACCTTCATTTTATTTAAGATACCTACGATGTCAATACCTGTGCACCCGGCCAGGGAGGCTAACATCAGGCGTTTGGGGCTGGGGCCGCTGTCTTCGCCACCGTCATCTGCGGTGGTATCCATTTTCACGTCGTGATCATTAATAGTGGACGTAAAAGCCATGTGGTCATTAAAAACTGTAGTTACTGAATGTGTTGTCATAATTTATTTGTTAGGGGAATGATCTTAAAAATCAAAGTTGCATAGCCGCTGTTCTCAACCTGTTCTATCCTGATGTTATGTTTTCCGCCCAGGCGGATAGTTGTCCGATGGTGAGTGTCTTCATCATATTTGAATTTGGATACGTCCCAAAAATCGATCACCGGTTTACCATCTACAAAAACTTTTACCAGGTCATCGGCGGTAACCGCCAGTTGATACGTACCTGGTGTAACAACAAGTGTACCTGTTGCAACTATGGCAAAGGAATCAGCCGGTAAATTTTTCCCTATCGTACCCCACCAGGTATAATCCACTTTATTGGCCTGTTCACTTTTTACTGGAGGATTTGTATAAACTGTTTTGAACTGCTCATAATTTTTATTAGGGTCATGTGCAGCATCCCATTTGTACCAATCAACATTCCAGTTGATCGTAGGTTCAAAATCCCGGAAAGAAAAAACATAAGGTTTACTTGCGGGTTGTTTTTTTCCAAACTGGTCAGTAAAGGCTTCACCAATATAATCCACATGTAACTGCACATCTTCGCCAATTTTTTTCGCTGTTATTTCAGCAGGAAAAGTTCCTTCCTTCAAACTGATATTAGTTACATCTTTTGATTTTTTAATTTTGAATTTGCCCTTTGGTCCCAGCACATCAAAATAATAAATATTGTTGCTGTCTATCTTTTTTAGGAAAATGATAGGGTAGCGGAAATCATAGGGCCCCCATTCGGTGATACGCATTTGATCACGGCCTTTTTTAAAAGTAGTTATTGGGATAAAATTTGGTTTCCATTTCTTAATTATATCAGGAACTGGATTTGCATAATCAATTATATCTAGTGGTTCATTGCGAAGATTTATAACAGAACTGTCCTTTTTTATTTCGGTCTTAGTATTTTGATAAGTACTTTTAATAAGGGCAAGATTACTGGTTAAAGTTAGGTCAAATGCTATGTTTTCATTTTTAAAGCTATTTCCCCAAAAATAATAATTCATGCTACGTGTATCTCTTTTATTTGCATAGCCCCAGTCGGCTGGCTGTGTTTTTCTTGCCCAGAGTTTTACAGCAGCTACTTTGTTGCTTTCAAAGTTATTGGCAGTTATTTTATTATCCTGACCGTGTTCAATTGCAATTCCAATACGGTTTTTGCAAAATTCATTACCATCAATAATAGTTTCCCAGCTATATCCACCCCAAATGCCGTGATCACATTCTTTAATTATGTTTTCAATAATACTGTTCTTACTAAAAGTTATTTCTACACCATTGGTTGGCGCATAACTAAAGTCATTTTTGTAAACATAATTATTGTTGCACCCCCCCTCACCGCTATCCATCGTTGTTTGCCCGGCCCATAAAAAGAAACCATCTCCACCATGTGTTACGCTGTTGTAAGCAAAAACATTGTCGTTACATTGTTCAAAAACCAAAATGCCTGCACTGTCTTGTCCACGGTTATAAAAGCCCTGGCTATGTCCCCGAACATTAAAATCCAATTTGTTGTGTAAGATATTGTTGCGACTGCTTCGGTACATGCCTATCCCAATGGCGGAATTAAAAGAAAAATCATTGTCGGTAATCATCCCATCATTGCTTCGCATCATCATGAGGCCACATTGCCCGCCCGTTATTTTGTTTTTTTGTATGGTGGCCTTGTTACAATCTTTTAAAGAGATACCGGCGCCATAGCGCAGCCATTCATCTTTTTCATTGTGGTGATAACTCATCCAATCACTTACATCTTCATGCAGCCAGGTACTTTGCAGTTGCTGGCGGTAATTATAGCTAAAGTCTGAGTTCTCAATGGTAAGGTTATTACAGCCCACAGCCATCACAGCTATTTTGTAACCACTAATGCGGGCATTTTTAAGGGTTATATTATTTCCTTTTATCAATATGGCCAGTCCGTAAAACTCATTGGGTAATTGCTTTAAGACGCTACCCTGTAAAACCGCATTATTAAAATCTACTGTAATAATATTGCCCTGGATCAGGATCACCGGGCGGTTCAGGGAATCAAACCCGTTTATGCCATAAGTTGCCTTTTTTATTTGTACTGAGGAGGTTATCACCATCCCTTGTTTAAGTTCAACAAGAGGCGGTGGAGCGGCTTTTATTATATTTGCATGCAGTAATACCAGTGTAAAAAGAAAACTAAATTTGATGGGGTTCATGCAGATAAAGATAGCCTTATTAACAATTTGACTTTAATTGTGGGTAGATTTCGATAAAAACTCAAAATTTCTTCCCGTTCAATCATTGATTATTAAGATAAAACCCTACCTTTGCCGTCCAAAAATAAGCACTATGGCTAGAGTATGTCAGGTTACAGGAAAGAAGCCGATCACCGGAAATAAGGTTTCTCACTCAAATATTAAGACAAAACGCAGGTTTTTACCAAATTTGCAGACCAAAAGATATTTCCTTGCTGAAGAAGATAAGTGGGTTACACTAAAAGTATCTACTGAAGCTATCAGAACGATCAATAAGAATGGTTTACTGTCTGTAGTAAAGAAGTTACGTGCTGCAGGTGAAAAAATTTAAGGCGCCTCCTAACCTCCCCCGAGGGGAGGAATTATTGGAGTAATAACAATATAAACAAAATAAAATGGCAAAGAAAGGCAACAGGGTACAGGTTATACTGGAGTGTACTGAGCACAAAACAAGCGGTATGGCCGGCACAAGCCGTTATATTACCACTAAGAACAAAAAGAACACACCCGAGCGTTTAGAGTTAAAGAAACTTAACCCTATCTTAAAGAAGGTTACTGTTCATAAAGAAATTAAATAATTAATTAGCTGATTGCTAATTAGCTGATTTGCTAATTGGTAAAGTGCATTAGCAGATTAGCATATTATCACATTATCAAATTAAAAAACAATGGCAAAAGCAGCTAAAACCGCGATAAAAACTAAAGACCAGAAAGCAGCAGCAGATGCAAAGAACTGGACAAAAGTGATACGTACTTTACGTAGCCCTAAAACAGGTGCATACACTTTTAAGGAAGCGATCGTACACAAAGACAAAATAAAAGAATTCTTAGCGAGCTAAGTTTTCATGCAAGGATAATATTATGTGAGCTTCCCGGCAATTGGGAGGCTTTCTTTATTTTTGGGATGATGGAAAAACGGATACTGGATCCTCGATACTGGATGCATCTCAATTAATTAATAACTTTTCAAAAATTCAGTGTGTATCCAGCATCAAGTAACCAGCATCCAGTATCAAAATATCATTTACGTTATGGGATTATTCGATAAGCTTTTTGGCAAAAAACAACAACAGGAAACCCTTAACCAGGGATTGGAAAAGACCCGTGAAGGATTCTTGAGTAAAATAACGAAAGCCATTGCCGGGAAGAGTACGGTTGATGAGGAAGTACTGGATGACCTGGAAGATGCCCTGGTAAGCGCCGATGTTGGCATTGAAACAACGGTAAAGATCATTGAGGAGATAGAAAAGCGGGTGGCAAGGGATAAATACCTCAATACTTCGGAGTTAAATAAAATACTAAAGGAAGAGGTACAAAATATCCTGGTTTCTGCGCCGCAGGATACCAGTTATGTAAATTATGAACTACCTGCGGGCCATAAACCTCATATCATTTTGGTTGTAGGTGTTAACGGTGTTGGAAAAACAACTACCATCGGCAAACTTGCCCATAACTTTAAACTGGCAGGAAAATCTGTCTTGTTGGGAGCGGCAGATACCTTCCGTGCTGCTGCAGTGGACCAGCTCACCATCTGGAGTGAGCGTGCAGGTGTACCGATTGTAAAAAAAGATATGGGCAGTGATCCGGCTGCAGTAGCTTTTGATACGGTTAACAGCGGCGTTGCAAAAAACGTAGATGTTATCTTAATTGATACGGCAGGCCGTTTGCATAACAAAGCCTACCTGATGGATGAGTTGACCAAGATAAAAAGGGTGATACAAAAAGTGATTCCTAATGCGCCCCATGAAGTGATGCTGGTACTGGATGGCAGTACAGGTCAGAATGCATTGGAACAGGCCAAACATTTTACAGCCGCAACCGATGTTACAGCACTTACCATTACTAAATTAGACGGCACAGCAAAGGGCGGTGTAGTGCTGGCCATTGCAAACCAGTTTAAGATCCCGGTAAAATTCATTGGTGTTGGCGAAAAAGCCGAGGACCTTCTGGTCTTTGATAAACAGGATTTCGTGAATAGTCTTTTTAATGAATCTGGGAATGCAACAGATGATCAATCATAGAACAATACCCCTGTTATCAGCATTCTCCCACTTGATTATTGAAAATTGTCCGCAGGGATGCTGCGCAAACATTGAGAATTGAATATTTAATCAAAGAATTGCTGGTAGAATGCTCAATACACAATGTTCAATTTTCAATGTTCAACAAGATTCCGTTTCACAAAAACTTCTGAATAAAAAAGGCCCCTGTAGAAACAGGGGCCGGTTACCAAAACTAACTGCTTATGAGAAAATCTTTATTGTTTAATTTTTACAACACAAATATCCAAATATTTAATTTACAGTGCTGTTAAGAAAATACAAAATGCAGTTAAAGTAGCGTTAAAGGAATTCTTTGAAATGCAGCTTCGTTACGATGCCCGGATAAAATAAGCCGCCTCACTTCTGGTGAGACGGCTTATTTATTTTTGTTTACCTGGAATTAATTTCCTCCAATACCTCCACTGCTTTCTGTTCTCTTTGTTTCTTCCTCAACGCCTGATTTGCGCTGGCGTGCGGCTTTGATCTGGGCACTACCAAAGCGCATGCTAAAACTTAATTTAAACTGGCGGCTTTCGGGTTTACCATAGAAAGTGTTTTGCTGGCCGGCAAAATCAGAATCACCCCTGAACTTCAGTGAATTAAAAACATCACCCACAGCAGCTTTAATATTGCCTTTTCCTTTAAAAACCGTTTTTTGTATGCCAGCCTCTATACTATAAATAGATTTACTTTTAAATGAACCCATCCATACCGAAGGCGAATTATAAAACCCACTTAACTCAGCTGTTAAAGTTTTACTCAGTTTAAAACTGTTCTGCATGTAAAAGCTTACAGTAGTTACCTCAAGATCAACCTTCCTGATTTTACCTGACTGGTCTGGTATTTTAGCTTTATAACTTGTGTAGCTTGAATTTATATTGGTAAAGAAACTGTACCATTTGTATTGAAAAGGATAGCTGATGTTAAGGCTTATAATATCCTGGGTAGCAAGGTTTCTTTTAGTCATAACACTTTTTGATCCTGAAGTGTCAGGCAACTGAGCAAACATATCTTTCACATGGCTGTAATTAAGCCTTGTATTCAGCTTGTATTTATAGGTATTGGTAATACCAAAGCTATTGGTGTATTGCGGCCTCAGCTGCGTATTTCCCTTCATATAACTGTAATCATTCAGCCTGAATTCAAATGGGTTAAGGTCCTGGTAAGCCGGACGGTCAATACGCCTGCTGAAAGTAATGCCCCATTGATTTAATGGATTTTTATTGAAGGTAATGGCAGCACTCGGGAATAGGTCAACATAATTGCGGTCAAGACTGGAATCAAATTTACTGATGCCCATCGTACTGCTGTTGGTCATACCAGCCGAATGCCCTTTTGAATTGGTATTTTCAATTCTTAATCCTGCCTGTATCATAAACCCTTTGAACGCACGGTTATAATTAACATACCCTGCATTTATGTTCTCATCATATTTAAAGCGGTTGGTTTCATTTGTTGTATTGCTACCTTCAATGCTCATCCGGTTAAAATTATTATCGGTGTTTACGAAGCCGATCCTGGCACCATATCCCAGTTTTCCTTTTTTAAAATTCTGTTCATGATCAACCTTAAATGAATAGATCTCAATCTCAGCAGGTGATATGGTGTGGTTGGAGGAACTGTATAGTTTATTGCCTGCTGCATCATAATAGTCATTAGGCTGAAGCTGGTTGTTGCGCAGGTTAAAGAACCCGTAATCCGCATCAATGTTAAGTTCACTGCCACCTGCTACTGCATACCTGTAATTGAGGTTGAAGTTTACATTACTCCTTTTCATTTTATTGTCACCCGTTGCAATCACGGTACGGTTGAGTACTTTTGTAGGGCTGTAAAGTATCTTCATCGGCCCATTTGTTGTGGTGGCATTATCAGCCACATTACCATTGATAACAACCCCGATTGTACTTTTCTTATTGATAAAATAATCCAGGCCGGTCTTGAAGTTATGTGACCCAAGGTTTTTGTTAATAATACCATTGGTTTGCTCGAACGTACTGTCCGGTGCGGTTCTCGTTGACCTTATATTGAATTCATTTTTGCCCCTACTAAAATTATAATTACCAAACATATTCACTTTTGCATTGCGGTGATTTAGTGATATACCGGTATTATACCTTGCATTGATGCCGATGTTATACCCTGCATTTACTGATCCGTTGGTACCGATCGTAAGGTTTTTCTTAAGCCTGATATTAATGATACCTGCATTTCCCGCAGCTTCATATTTTGCAGAAGGGTTTGTTATGATCTCTATAGATTCGATCTGCGCAGATTGAAGAGATTTGAGATATGCTGCAAGATCAGTCCCTGATAAAGGACTGGGCTTACCATCAATATAAACCCTTACGCCATTCTTTCCCGCCAGGCTAAGGTTATCATCCTTATCCACCATAACACCGGGTGATTTACGTAACAGTTCCAGCCCGTCGTTTCCTATTGCATTAATGGTACCTTCTACATTGAGTATGGTCTTATCCGCTCTTACTTCTACCATTGGTCTTTGGGCTGTAACCGTAACCCCGGAAAGTTCCTTGCTTGCGGGTTGTACAGTTATTAATGGTGCAGTAATATTTTCATTTTCCTTAACCTCAAATGCTGCAGACCTCGCTTTTTGCATGCCTACAACGGTGGAACTTATAAAATAGCGGCCTGGCTTTATCAGCGTCATCTCGTAATTACCCTTGCTATCTGTAATTGCTGTTTTAACCAGCGAAGAATCTTTTGCTGATTGCAGCATCACTGTAGCAGTTGCTACTGCATTTCCATTATTGTCACTCACCTGGCCGGTAACTTTTGATGCCCCCCCCTGGGCAAAAACATTGATAGTGGTAATTAGGCTAATGATTAATATCAGCAGTGTTTTTTGTTTCATTTTTAATTGTTTCATATTATGGGTTTGAAAATCGGGCGCAAGGTACTCAAAGTAAATTGTAATGGGAATGTCATATATTATGAATTGAGTATTCTAAGGATGAATGGTAAAAATTTTCCAATTCATTACTCTTGTAGACGTATTGGAAGGTTTAAAATTTTACAAGCTTTATTTTTTAAGAATGCTTAATAATGAGGTCATCACTCAACATATTCCAAAATATCTCCTGGTTGGCAGTTCAATACTTTGCAAATAACTTCCAGCGTACTAAAACGTACTGCTTTAGCCTTACCGGTTTTCAATATCGAAAGATTAGACAGCGTTAAATCTACCTTCTGAGAAAGTTCATTTAACGACATCTTTCTTTTTGCCATCATCACATCTAGGTTTACTATTATCGGCATGGTTATACAGTTAATTCGTTTTCAGTTTGAATTTCCACCCCTTTCTTAAAGATCTGGGCAATTACATATACCAGCCCGGCATAGATTATTAAGTCAGATGAGAGGCTATTCTCCTGTAAACCTGCTACATCTTTCGAAAGCCATTTTAATTGCCCATTGTACAATAAGATTGCACACCAGGTCAGGATAAGCATGTAGGCAATTCTTTCAAGTTTTTGGGCCACATCCATGCTAAACGGATTTGTGATTTTGATGGTAGACAAGACTTTAATTACAAGGAATGCAGTGTACGC
>JBKJMZ010000100.1:0-7065 GCA_046596255.1 Ferruginibacter sp.
TTTTTACCTACTTATGATATTGACATTGCCTATTCCTATAAACACAAAGGATCACTGAGGAATATCGGCGGATTTTTCAGATCACCTTCTTTAGAAAGATTACAGGTTTTAACAGGCAGAAAAAAAGACCCTTTTGATTGTTATGCGTATTTGCACCAACTGCACAACAAATATCATCTTGAGCCCATTTATTTTTTTTTAGTGGCGGGTACAAACGGGAAGTTTGACAAAAATATTCTTCCACATTCCCGTGCCATGTGGGACCTTGTTGGAGAGCATGCCAAAAAATACAGTATCGGTATTCACCCTTCCTGGCAAAGTGGTGACAACAGGGCTTTAATAAAAAAAGAAAAAGTGCAATTGGAGGCCATGAGCGGTTGTGCAGTAGATAAAGCGAGGCAGCATTATATTCGTTTCAATCTTCCGGAGGGATACCAAAGACTGATCACTTCAGGAATAACCGATGATTACTCTATGGGTTACGGCAGCACGAATGGTTTCAGGGCATCAGTTGCATCTTCTTTTTACTGGTACGACCTGGAAAAAGAACTGCAAACCAACTTACGCATTCATCCTTTTTGCTTTATGGATGCCAATGCCTACTACGAGCAAAGGCAAAAGCCCGATGTGAGCTTAGAGGAGTTACTACATTACCTTACAGTCTGCATAAAAGTAAATGGAACCTTAATAACCATCTGGCACAATAATTTTTTAGGAACAGTTGATGACCTTCAGGAATGGAAAGAAATATACGGGCAGTTTATTGCTCAGGTTCAGCAATTATCTTTTCCCGGTTACGCTTAATGCTATAGTTTACCAGGAATACACCAACAAGCGTAACAATAGCTCCCCATAAAATGTACACAGTTAATTTTTCATGCAATACAATGGCCGCAGTTAACATGGCCACAAGCGGGTTAATGTAGGCATATAAGGAAGAAACTGCTGCAGGTAATTTTTTCATGGAATAAATAAAAGCAATGAACGCCAGTAACGAACCGGCCAATACCAGGTATGCAATCACCCACCATCCGGTTGCTGATATGCTTTGCAATGGAATGGTAGGCTGTGTAGTTTCTGCAACAAACAATAATATAAATGCACTAATAAGCATTTGCCAGCCTGTGGCGTAATAAGGATTGAGATTCATTTTATTCCGCACAATAATTATCGTACCCACGCTCCATGCCAACATAGCGATCACTGACAAGGCCACACCAAAAACAAAACCATCGGGGTGGTGCTGAAATGCATTTTCGTAAAACACGATGCCAATGCCTGTAATGCCCAGCATCAAACCAATAAAGGTTAAAATGGTCATGTTTCGATTTTTGAAAAAGATCATTTCAATGAGCACAACGCTTAAGGGATACAAAGCACCCACCAGCGCACTTAAACCTGTTGGAATATATTGCAGGCTCCATGTACTTAAACCATTTGCCATTACGAACATGAGCAAAGCCATTACTACAAGCCAAATAAATTGTTTACCTGTGGGTAACGGTAATTTTTTATAGCCCATAAAAAATAAAACAAAACATATGCCTCCCAGGAATTGCCTTATATAAGCCATTTGCAAAGCAGGCATTTCCGCAACACCGATCTTGCTGGCTACCCAGGTAGTGCCCCAAACGATGCTGGTAATGCTCAAAGCTAGGTAACCTCCTGCTTTTCCTTTAGGCAAATTTTTACTGCTGATCATCTATATGTTAATGTTTAAAATGGCGTTGGCCTGTTATCACCATCGCTAAATTATTTGTCTTGCAATATTCAATGGAATCCTTATCACGGATGGAGCCGCCGGGTTGTATAAAACTACTGATGCCTGCTTCATTGGCGATCTTTACACAATCATCAAAAGGAAAAAATGCATCGCTGGCAAGCACTGCTCCTTCCAGGTCAAAACTGAACTGGCTTGCTTTTTCGATCGATTGGCGGAGGGCATCAATGCGGCTTGTTTGTCCGCAGCCCTTGCCCAGCAACTGTTTGTTTTTTACAAGGGCAATGGCATTGCTTTTTAAATGTTTGCAAATGATATTGGCAAATACCAGGTCTTGTTTTTCTGCAGCAGTGGTTTCCCTCCCACCTTCTTCTTTCCAATCCATATAATTACCCGTATCATTTTGCTGTATCAGCACTCCATTTAAAACCGACCTGAATTGCTGGGTTGAATTGAGTTTTGTTTTCTGCCGTAGCAATATCCTGTTCTTTTTGGTTCTTAAAATCTCCAATGCTGCTATGTCAAAACCCGGGGCTATCAACACTTCAAAGAATATTTCGGTAATGGCATTTGCTGTTGCTGTATCAATAGTTGCATTACAGATCAACACACCTCCAAATGCACTCTCCGGGTCGCCACCCAGCGCTGCATCCCATGAATCTTTTACAGAAGCTCTTATCGCAATACCGCAAACATTAGTGTGCTTAATTATTGCAAATACAGCCCCGGCCTCCCCTAAATCCCCTCCCGGGGAGGGGACTTCAGCACCCTGAGCGTTTAAGCCTCTTTTAAATTCTTGAATTAGCTGTACTGCAGCATCAACGTCAACTAAATTATTATAAGATAATTCTTTGCCATTGAGTTTTTCAAATATTTCATCGGTGTTGCCATAAAACACGCCCTGCTGATGTGGATTTTCTCCATATCGCAAAACTAAACGTTGCGAACCGAATGGATGGGAAAATGCAGTCTCATTAAAATAATTGGAGATGGCTATATCATAGCCCGTGCAAACATCAAAGGCTTTAATGGCAAACATTCTTCTTTGCTCAAGACTTGTTTCGCCATTTTGGGTCTTCAATATCTTTTCTATTAAAGGGTAATCTTTTTTTGCAGCAACCACCACAACAGAAGCATGGTTCTTGCCTGCAGCCCGTATCATGGAAGGGCCGCCGATATCGATCTTTTCGATGATCAGCTTTTCATCATTAGTTGATGCAACCGTTTCCTCAAATGGATAGAGATCAACGATCACAAGGTCGATTTCCGGAATATTATATTGTTGCATTTCTGTAAGGTGTTGCTCATCATCCCTTTTGCCCAGTATGCCACCAAAAACAGAAGGGTGCAATGTTTTTACCCTCCCGCCTAAAATAGAAGGATAGCTTGTTAATGATTCAACATCAACGCAAGGTACCTGCAGGTCTTCAATGAATTTTTGGGTACCACCTGTTGAATAAATGGTTATACCTAAATGATGAAGTTCCTTCACGATATTTTCCAAACCATCTTTGTAAAAAACTGAAATTAGGGCCGACTTGATTTTTTTCTGCATTTGCATTGATTAGTGGGGCTCCGTGTGTAAACGGGTTCCGGTGTGAACTATAATTCGCCGCAAATTTACAGATTTTCGCTTTAGTTTTTATCGTTACGTTAAGTACCGGGGGTTATTTTTATTTTATGTAATAGCGGTTATAATTTACCGATGAGGGTTATCTCTGCCCTGGCATTCTTAATGATATCCAGCGGGGTTTTACCGGGGTTAAGGGGCCTGGAAATGCCATAACTTGTTACTGCCAATATTCTTTCGGGGTTAATATAACGCGAAACCAGGTATCTTCTCACAATCTCTGCCCTGTCACGGGCAAGTTGTTCACAAACAGAATAGGCCGCTTCCGTTTTAACTGAATGGCCGCCTATATAAATGGTAAGCGTAGGATTTTCTTTTAAGATCGTAACTACACTATCAAGCACTTTATAGGTCATAGCATATAAAGAGGATTCTTCCATCGGAAAAGGAACAATGATCGAATTTTCACCGGGGCAACCCTGATTTTCTTTTAAACCAAAAACATCAGGGCATTTATCCTTTACATCCACAATGCCATCGTCATCCCTGTCAAGTTCATCGAGGTTTATAGGTTTTGGCGGATAGGTTACCCGTAATTCTGCACGGCAATTCACAAAATGTCCATCTTTATCTTTGGTGGTAAATCTTGGATGCCTTTTTCCATGGGCGGTTACAGATGTTATTTTGGAACTGTCGATACCCCGGCCTAAAATATAAGTTTGTATGAACACTGCCCGGTTGAGAGATAAGTAATAACAGATGGTATCCGTCCCTTCATCTTTAAAAGCATACCCATCAATAGATAATCTTACCGCGGTATCCTTTTGCATGATCCTGATGATGCTATCCAGTACGTCGAAAGTGAACCGGTGAAATAAGGCAGATTGTTTATAATCAAACCTGATAATTACGGTATCTGATGGAGGAGGCTGGATCTTATAAACTAACTGGTTCTTCGGCTCCTTATTATCTGTAGCAGCAAACAAGCCTGTATTGCTACACATGCATAATAATAAGATCAATTGCCTAAAAAGGGTCATTTTACAGATTTTATATATAACAAAGGTAGATTTCTCAGGTTAATAAGCGATTAATGCATTGTTAAAGGCAAGTTATATGCCAACATTGTAAACAAATGCTCCACTTGTTGGAATTGTATAGGTTGGTTGGTTTAATATGGCGCAGTCCTGCTCCCATTTTTTTATTTTCCATAATGAATTGGAAGCATCAAACACTATAAGCTTACAATTAAAAACACGGTGTAATTGAACTATATCCAATGGAGGGTTCTTAGATATCACAATCAGGTTCAGCGTAATTTTTTTGTTTCCCGGCTCCAGGGTAAGCGGCCTGTCAATTATTAATATTTTTTTGTCATGAAAACGGTAGAATAAGTTATGCTTAAAAAGCGATGGGACTGAATCCTTCCGGCTTAATAGTTGCTGGGATATGCGGGCTGGTTTTAAATAAAAATTCTGCAAAAGTCCATTTGCCAGTAAAATACTATCGCCTATAAATTGATAGGTATTGCCGCATACCAGATCAATAGCCTGGTGTTTCGGTATATTATAAACGATGAGCTTAAGCTGGTTAGCGGATTGCCATTTGTAATATCCCATTACCAAAACAAACCCAGCCATTGCAACCATGCTGATCTTAAAATATTTTTTATTACGCTGAATGAGCCAGCCACTAAAGCAAATTATCAACGCATACAAAAGCCAGGTTGATAAAACAGTAGCAGGTATCTTATCCCAAACGGCAAAAGGAAATTCATTGACCCCGAGTATGAATTTATTCATGAGCCAGGTTACAGCTCCTACCAGTTTACCTAACCAATCTCCTGCATACGGGATCCATGAAAAAGCAGTTAATGCTATGGCCGCATATAAAATGATGGTTGATAAGGGAACTGCTATTATGTTAGTGATCAAAAACAGGTTAGGGAACTGGTGAAAATAATAAATACAAACGGGGAAAGTTAAGAATTGGGCTGCTGTTGAAACCACTGTCAACTGCCATACCTTATCAACCCATTTGTTCTTTATGTAAAAACAATTATAAATAGGCTTTTGAAAGATCACAATGCCCAGCACGGCCAGGTATGACAACTGAAATCCTACTGACCATAGAAAATAAGGATCATAACAAAGCAGCAAAAATGCGGAAGCGGCCAATGAACTATATATTGAAAACTTTTTCTTTAAACTATTGCCAATGGCTATACAGGAAAACATAACTGCAGCACGCAATACAGATGCTGATGCACCCGTAAGTAAGGAAAACAGCCAGAGGCACGTCAATATCAATATCAGTTGTAACAGTTTTGACCTGTTAACGACGGGCATCCTCGCAAATATCCACGTGAGTAAGACATAGATCAATGCCAGGTGCATACCTGAAATGGCAATGATGTGGACCACACCGGTATTGCTATAAGCTTGTACCAGGTCTTTATCAAGATCATTGGTATAGCCGATAAGTAAAGCCTGTGCAATACCCAGTTCATCTTTACCTGTTCGTATATTCTTCTGCAAAACTGAAAGCACATATTCCCTGGTATCATAAAGAAATGCAGTAAATGCATTCGGGGCAGCAGGAGTTTTAACAAACACCCAATCCTTGTCCTTTAAAAAAACATTATGAAATATTCCCTGGAAAGCAGCGTAGCGTTCATAATCAAATGCGCCCGGATTACCCGAGTTTTTTATGGCCTGCAGATCTTTATTGATAATGATACGGTCGCCATAAACCAACCCGGGCAGTAAACTGTCTTTTGAAAAATATACCAACAATTTTCCAGTAGATGGATATCTGCTGCCATTGGTCAACACATACTCTACATTCACTTCCGCTTTATAGGATCGGTTCTTTTCTACCAATGGTTCATCAATCCGTAAAACTAGGAAGCTGCTATCGCGGTAATAGTTACCGTACCAATTTATATCATGCCTTATATCCTTGTGCCACGTAAGTAATGCACCTAAACTAACAAACAATAGCTGAATGATAAACCCCTGCAAAGGTTTTAATGTAAACCTTACCCCAATTGGCAATATTAAAAACAAAAGAAAAGCAATGCTGAAACAAATTAATGCAGTTAAAATACTTGTTTGGGACAATTGCAAATACCATTGCAATAAGATCCCCGCAATTAATGGCAGTAGCAGCCGGATAAAAGGCGCTGTTTTCCAAATGGGTATTATGATTGCACGGGACATACTTATTTTTTAAACCCAATCCTTTCCCTTTCATCCCATTTTCTCTGAGCGGGTCCTGAGCGAAGTCGAAGGATCATCAAGCAGGTTTTCCATAGCCTCATAGATCTGGTTAAGCTGCACATCGTGTTCACCAATTCTTTGCTTGATCAGTTTAAGCTGTTCTTTGATATCATTTTGATATGCCAATACCTGTCTTACAGCTATAAAAGCTCTCATTATAGCGATATTCATGGAAATAGCTTTCTCGGAATTGATTATACCGCTAAGCATGGCAACGCCTTGTTCAGTAAATGCATAGGGCAGCGCTTTAACCGGGCGTTTTTGTGGATACGTCATCACAATTTGTGATGACATATTAAATTGTTCATTGTTGGGATCAATGCTGTGTTTTATATTTTCAAATTCCTTCTTTGTCAACTGAAACATAAAATCCCGGAGAAATCGCTTGATATTTCGCTTTACCGCCTGGTTCAAAACCCTGGTTTCTACTTCATAGAGAGTAGCCAGGTCTCGATCTAACATCACTCTTTCCCCTCGAATCTCATATATCCTGT
>JBKJMZ010000101.1:0-2993 GCA_046596255.1 Ferruginibacter sp.
GGTTTATCTTGGTGATAGAAACTGATATTTTTAATTAAGCCACTTGCTCCGAATATTGGATATTCCCCAAATTCTTTTTCAAGCTGATTTTGAGAAACATTTGATGAGCCTCTGTCACATACATCCCCCAACGTTTTTATCTCCCACCCTTTCCTCATATCAATTCTTTTATGGTTGAAAGAATATCATTTGTTTCTTCATCCAGTAATTGCATTTCGGCCAATATTTCTACCGGGCTTCTTAATGCAGCCTCTTCGGGTTTGTTCGGGTTTTTTACGCTTAGGTCGTAGTTGGCACCCAGCCCCGACGGGGCAAAAGCCTTTACCGATGGGTGCAACCCATCGTTGTTGCCATCCTTCACGCCATTAAGCCCTGAAGGGGCGCCATCTGCTGCTGTAGTATTACGCCCCTTCAGGGCTTTGGCAGCTTCATTCTTTTTCCGAAGGGCGGCGCCCTTCGTTGCAGTATCCTGCCCTTCCAGGGCTACCACCGGAAGGTTCCAGCTTTTTTCTGTTTCGGGTTTTGTTTTTTGAAGGGCAATAAACTCCTGCATATCTGCATCGTTCAACGGGTTTGTTTTACCCATATTTCTGCCGGGGTCAAGCTGGTAATACCAAATGGTTTTGGTGGGTTCTCCTTTTGTAAAAAATAAGGTCACGGTTTTTACTCCGGCCCCCAGGAATGTGCCGCCGGGCATATCAAGTACGGTATGCAGGTTACAACTCTCCAGTAAATATTTGCGTAAGCTAACCGAGGCACTATCACTGTTGCTTAAAAATGTATTTTTAATTACAATGCCTGCCCTGCCGCCTGCTTTTAAATTTTTTATAAAATGTTGCAAAAAAAGAAAAGCAGTTTCGCCGGTTTTAATATCAAAGTTCTGCTGCACTTCCGGCCTTTCTTTGCCGCCAAAGGGCGGGTTGGCTAAAATGATATGGTAGCGGTCTTTCTCCTGTATATCACGTATGCTTTCGCTCAGCGTGTTGGTATGGATGATGTTTGGCGCTTCAATACCATGAAGGATCATGTTCATTACGCCGATGATATAAGCCAGGTTCTTTTTTTCTTTGCCGTAAAAGGTATTTTCCTGTAATTTTCTCAGATCATTGGTGCTGAGTTTTTCCCTGTCCCTGGTCAGGTACTCAAACGATTCGCACAGGAAGCCGCAACTGCCACAGGCACCGTCATAAATACGTTCACCAATTTTGGGTTGTATCACTTCTATCATGGCACGTATCAAAGGACGTGGAGTGTAATACTGTCCGCCATTGCGGCCTGCATTACCCATGTTTTTAATCTTCGTTTCGTACAGGTGACTTAGTTCATGTTTGTCTTTGGTAGATTTAAAGGGCAATTCATCTGCATAATCCAGGATCTCCCGCAGGTTATAACCGCTTTGTATCTTGTTTTTCAGCTCACTGAAAATCTCACCGATCTTATATTCAATGGTCTGCGGATTATCAATATGCTTTGTTTTAAAATTGGCGAGGTAAGGGAATAATTTGTGATCAACGAACTGCACCAGGTCGGGCCCTGTCATTGCTTTTTGATGATCGAGTTCTCCTTTTTCATTTTTAGGCATTGCCCAAACAGCCCAGCGGTATGGTTCGTCAATAATGTCCTTGTATTTCTTTCCTTCTAATGCAGCCGCATCTGCTTTTTCCTTTTCCAGGCTATCGAGGTAACGCAAAAACATCACCCAACTGGTTTGACCGATATAATCCAGCTCACTATCGGCACCGGAATCTTTATAGAGAATATCATCTATGTTCTTGAAAGTCTGTTCAAACATTTTTTTGGGTATTGCAGTTTAGTTTAAAAGGGGAGCCTTTAAAATCCCTGTTAGCGTCGTTAAACGCCATAAATATACTTAAAAGACACATAAAGCATTTAAAAGAACTATAAGCACCGTATAAGTAAACTAAATGTTCGGGCTGAATGGGAAATTTGTTTAGTGAAGAAAAACATAGCATACCGGATAAGAAAGCTTAGAGAAAGCAAAGATTACAGCCAGGAAAATATGGCAGGTGAATTGGGAATTTCAAAAAGCGCCTATTCAAAAATAGAAAGAGGAGTAACAGACCCTTCAATTGGAAGAATGGGAGAAATCGCTAAAATCCTTGATGTAGAAATAACTTATTTTTTCCAGGAACAAAACCCAACTTTCCACAAAGCCGAAGATCCAAACAAATCTTATGGTTTTGCCACCAAGGCAGATATTGAAGAATTAACCGGCATGATCAATAAGTTGAAACAGGAGATAGCCAGCCTTAAAACAGGTTTACAATTAGCTCCTGTTAAGCAAAAAAAGAAAAAATAAGTTATGCAGTTACATTTTGTGATAACATTGACTCAAACTGAGTGATAGTTCTTTTAAACCACAAATTTTGATTTCAATTCTTCAAGGTCACAAATTGTGACCTTGAAGAATCAAGGCTTTATTTGCGAAAACCAATCCTTTCCCGCTCGTCCCATTTTCTCTGAGCGGGTTCTGAGCGAAGTCGAAGGATCATCCAATAGGTTTTCCATCGCATCATAGATCTGGTTAAGGTGTACATCGTGTTCACCGATCCTTTGTTTAATTTCTTTTAATTGTTCTTTGATATCATTTTGCTTTATCAGAGCCTGCCTTACAGCAACAAAAGCCCTCATAATGGCAATATTCATATTGATAGCTTTTGTCGGAGTTAATAACAGCACTGAGCATAGCTACCCCCTGTTTGTAAAGGTATAAGGTAAGTATTTCAGATGTTTTCCTTTACCTGTCTCTAAGATCACAATTTGTGATCTTAGAGAATTATCATTTTTTGAGGTTGCAATTTGAAACCTTAAATCTTCCAATTCTTCTTTGGTAAGCTGAAACATAAAATCCCGGGGAAATCGCTTGATATTTCGCTTTACCGCCTGGTTCAAAACCCTGGTTTCTACTTCATAGAGAGTAGCCAGGTCTCGATCTAACATCACTCTTTCCCCTCGAATCTCATATATCCTGT
>JBKJMZ010000134.1:0-3954 GCA_046596255.1 Ferruginibacter sp.
CTGAAATTGAACTGTAAAAAAACACCTGCCTGAAAATTATAGTTGAAACCATCTTTGTACGAGGATCCGCTGATCTTATTGATGTTTACACCACCCTTGGCCCCAAACCGAAAGAAATTCTCATGTTCACCATCAGTTTTATTGCGTTGGGCAAATGTAGAAGCAGAAATAAAAAGCAGGATGAGGGGGAGTAGCTTTTGCATATATGTGTTTTTAATGGGGATATGATTTATCTCAAAATTATAGTAAATAAGGGAAATGTTTTTCGACCATAGGGTTAAAGAATTGCAAAAGCCCCATTCCTTTCAAAATGGGGCTTCACTAAAATATCCGCATCGATCTCCTCCATGTCCTCCCCCTTCGGGGTTCTTTGCAAAAGAACGAACGAAGTTCTAGAGGGGGCCTACTCTTCTCCTATCTTCACTTTACCTTTTTGCTTAGCTATCACTTCTTCTGCAATATTATTTGGTGCAGGAGAATAATGGCTGAACTCCATTGTGGATGTAGCACGGCCGCTTGACAATGAACGCAATTGCGTTACATAACCAAACATTTCGCTTAATGGCACTTTGGCTTTAATAACCTGTACGCCATGCTTGCTATCCATACCTTCCAGCATACCTCTGCGACGGTTGAGATCACCCGTTACATCACCCATGTATTGGTCGGGAGTTAAAACTTCTACCTTCATGATCGGTTCCAGTAAAACAGGTTTTGCTTTACGGCCGGCTTCACGATATCCTTGTTTTGCACAAAGTTCAAAACTCATCGCATCACTATCCACCTGGTGAAAACTACCATCAAACACACGCACTTTCATACTCTCCATTGGATAACCTGCCAGTACACCTGTTGTCATAGCAGTTTCAAAACCTTTTTGAATGGCAGGTACAAATTCTTTTGGAATACTACCACCAAACAAACCATTTACAAACTGGAAATTACTCCCTTTATTGATCTCCTTATCTTTCAAAAACTCTTCGTCTGCAGGCCCGATCTCAAAAATGATATCGGCAAACTTACCACGGCCACCTGTTTGCTTTTTCAAAGTTTCCCTATGCTCAATTGAATTATGGAAAGCTTCTTTATAAGCAACCTGTGGAGCACCCTGGTTAATTTCTACTTTAAACTCACGACGCATACGGTCAACAATGATCTCCAGGTGTAACTCACCCATTCCGCTTAAAATCGTCTGGCCTGTTTCTTCATCAGTCTTAACACGTAATGTAGGATCTTCCTCTACCAGCTTAGCGATGGCCATACCCATTTTATCAACGTCGGCTTGGGTTTTTGGTTCAACCGCAACAGAGATTACCGGCTCAGGGAAGGTCATTGCTTCCAACACGATCGGGTTGTCCTCGTTACATAAAGTATCCCCAGTTTTAATATCCTTAAATCCTACCGCTGCACCAATATCACCGGCTTCAATAAAGTCTACCGGGTTTTGTTTATTGGCATGCATCTGCATGATACGGCTGATACGCTCTTTTTTACCAGTACGGGTATTTAAAACATAACTACCGCTATCTAAACGACCGGAGTATGCCCGGAAGAATGCTAAACGACCCACAAAAGGATCGGTCATGATCTTAAATGCCAAAGCACTGAATGGTTCTTTTGGATCTGCATGACGTAATAATTCTTCTCCTGTATCTGGATTGATTCCTTTAACCGCTTCAATATCCAAAGGACCAGGTAAGTAACGAACGATAGCATCCAATGCAGTTTGTACGCCTTTGTTTTTAAAAGATGAACCACACATCATCGGAATGATAGAAATATCAATTGTTGCTTTACGGATGGCTTCATGAATTTCAGCTTCGGTGATCGTATTAGGATCATCAAAGAATTTCTCCAATAATTTATCATCGTAATCTGCAACAGCTTCAATCAAATGCTGCCTCCACTCGTTCACATCTTCAATCATATCTTCGGGAATGGGTACTTCATCAAAAGTCATACCCTGTCCTGCTTCATCCCATACAATTCCCTTCATGGTAATCAGATCAACCACACCTTTAAAATTATCTTCGGCGCCAATGGGTAATTGCAAAGGCACAGCTTTAGCACCCAGCATTTCTTTAATTTGTTTTACCACATTTAAGAAATCGGCACCACTGCGGTCCATTTTGTTTACAAAACCAACACGTGGCACTTTATATTTATTAGCCTGGCGCCAAACAGTTTCAGATTGTGGCTCTACACCACTTACTGCGCAAAATAAAGCCAGTAAACCATCCAGTACACGTAAAGAACGCTCTACCTCTACGGTAAAATCCACGTGACCCGGGGTGTCAATAATGTTGAATTTATATTGGTTTGTTTCAGGTGTTTTTTTACCATTCGCCATTGGAAAATTCCAAAAGCAGGTAGTAGCAGCACTGGTAATAGTGATACCTCTTTCCTGTTCCTGGGCCATCCAGTCCATAGTAGCGGCACCATCATGCACTTCGCCAATTTTATGATTAACACCGGTATAATATAATATACGTTCGGTGGTAGTGGTTTTACCAGCATCAATATGAGCGGCAATTCCAAAATTTCGTTGATAACGTAAATCTCCCATTTGAATTAAAAATTAAAAATTAAAAAATTAAAAATTTGAATATTTAAAGTCTCCTTCGTTTTGAATTTTGACTTTTGAATTTATTTTTTGTACTCAGCCGTTGTACAGCTATTAAGCTTCATTGGCGTCGCACTGTTGTACTTTTGTTCTTTGCTGATCTTTTATGCCTTCGTAAAAAGCATACCCCTTTGAATGAAAGCCCCTTTAGGGGTTTGGGGTGTTCAATATGATTTATTAGACTCTCATGGTATGCTAAATAAGTACAGCTCCATCCAAACCTGCCATACCTTTTAGCGCCGCAAAGGTACGGTCAATTTTTTAATTTACAAAGCTATTATGCAACAAAAAAGCCATCCGTTGTTACGAATGGCTGGAAATATCGTGTTAAATAATAATTAGATCCTGAAGTGAGCAAAAGCTTTGTTAGCCTCGGCCATACGGTGTGTATCTTCTTTCTTTTTGAATGAAGCCCCTTCACCTTTACTTGCAGCTACGATCTCGTTGGCTAATTTATCGGCCATGCTACGACCGTTTCGGTCACGGCTATATTTGATCATCCATTTAATGCTTAAAGAGATCTTCCTGTCGGAACGAACCTCGGCAGGTATCTGGAAAGTAGCACCACCAATACGACGGCTACGTACCTCAACACCTGGAGTTATATTAGCCAGGGCTTTTTTCCAAACCTCGTATCCATCTTCACCTGTTTGCTTGGCTACTTTATCCAAAGCATCATAAAAAATAATGTATGCACCACTCTTTTTACCTTCCCACATAAGGTTATTTACAAAACGGGTAACCAATTTGTCATTAAACTTAGGATCTGGTGCTAATGGTATTTTTTTAGGTTGTGTCTTCCTCATTGGAACGCTGATTTTATTGATTTTGAAGATTTCGCTGATCTTCTATTAATACTTTATGTTTTTATGCTTATAGTTTTGATTTTACAAAGGCTCCTATCAGCGGAATCTGCGTATATCCAAAATCTTCGATTATTTTTTAGCTCTTTTAGTACCGTACTTACTACGGCTCTGTTTACGGTCTTTTACACCGGCAGTATCCAGGCTACCACGTACAATATGGTAACGTACACCTGGTAAGTCTTTTACCCTTCCGCCACGTATCAATACAATGGAGTGCTCCTGTAAATTGTGCCCTTCACCGGGAATATAGGCGATTACCTCAATTTTATTGGTTAAACGTACTTTAGCAACTTTACGTAAGGCAGAGTTTGGCTTTTTAGGCGTAGTTGTATATACCCTTGTACATACCCCACGGCGCTGCGGACAACTGTCCAAAGCCCTTGATTTGCTTTTCGCTTTAATTACTTCTCTTCCTTTTCTTACTAATTGCTGTATTGTAGGCATTATGTACTTTTAATTTTCGGA
>JBKJMZ010000071.1:0-3920 GCA_046596255.1 Ferruginibacter sp.
AGCTAAAAGAAGTGCGGCTCAAGGCACTCTTCAACCGAATACTAATAACAAAGATAGAATGTTCGTTGGCATTTGCAAAGCAAAATAAATGTCTTTCCCGAAGGGACTTTGTTTGCAAATGCTTTGATGTCAGCCCGCATTTTTTTTAGGTGCTGTTATGTTTCAGTGCGCCACCTTTTGTTTGAACTTAGGTTAAGTTTCTGCATACACAGTTTTTTGCGGTTAGTTGGTACAACCGAATGTTTGTTTGGAACATTGTTTTTAGTTTTTTGCTGAGCGATAGGAAGGCAATTTGAAAAATTGCTTGTTCTGATAGCACCCATAGGTGGGGAGGAGATTTTGAAAGCTTATTTGGCGCGAACTAAAATTATTGCCTTTGGATATAAGCGGCCAAATGTGCTTGCAAAATGTGGGGAGACTTGAACCCAGGTCGGCTAACCTTGCTTTGTTTTGACAGCTACGGGTTTCTAAGTGATTTAGTGGTCTCTGCGGTTAGGTCGACCCGCATTTATTAAAAAAGCGGTTAGTTCTATTGTTGCAGCGGTCAGTTCTATTCTTACAGCGGTGAGTTCTATTGTTGCAGCGGTCAGTTCTATTGTTGCACCCGCGAGTTCTAATGTTGCACCTCCGAGTTCTATTGTTACACCCGCAAGTTCTATTGTTGCACCTGCGAGTTCTAATGTTGCACCTACGAGTTCTAATGTTGCACCTCCGAGTTCTATAAATAAGGTAGCATGTTTTACTTTTGCACCTACTTATTTTGGAAGTGTCCAATAAACTGTAAACAAAAGAAAGGGTTAACATTTGGACCACCCTTATCGTTTTAGACGGTTTTTAAAGTTTATTTATTAACTTAGTGAAAGAACAATGAATAAGACTCTTTGTATAAAAACACCGCGAATAAAACTAATGGTTTTATTTTGCTTTGCTTTTTCCTTTTTAATAGGACAACAAAACCTGATTTTAAATGGCGGATTTGAAGATACACTCTGGGACTATCCTTGTGGAAATTATCAAATTGTTAAATTCAATCATGTTACCAATCCTTCGCTGGGTACTCCAGATGGTTTGCATGCTAGTTGCTACAATCCAGTAACTTTTTATCCGACCCGTTCTCGCTCAGGATGGGGCAGAGTTGGATTATTTGCCTACCAATTACCTTATATTGATGTAAGGGAATATGTTCAAATGACTATTCAAGATAGCTTAATAAAAAACAAGACGTATTGTTATACCTCGTATTTTAGAACTATAAATCCATGCCAATATATTACATCCAGTGTTGGTGTTAAGTTTTTTAATTCACAACAATTTTATAATTCCTTTAACCCAATACTAATTATTCCAGATATTCAAAACCCGAATACTAATTTAATCGATACAACGACCTATATCGCGTTAAAAGCTTTATATACAGCTGGCGGAGGAGAAAGAAATATTATAATTGGAAATTTTTCAGATGATTTAAATTCTAATTTTGTATTTAAATATCCGGCAAGCCAATATACGGCTTCATATTTAACTGTGGATGATATTAGTTTTGTACCTACAGATATAGATCTCGGAAACGACTTTACAATATGTAATGAAAGTGATAGTTTGCTAATAGGCGAACCGAACTGGATAGAAACAAACTATAAATGGTATGCCAATGGCATGCTTATAGATACTTTAAACGGTCAAATAAAAATAAAGCCGAACAATAACACAACTTATATTGTACAAAAGCAAACCAGCTGTATTACTACCAGTGATACATTAGTGGTTACTTATACAGGGAGCTGTCCTGTTTTACCAATGGATATCACAGAACCTGTTTTCCCAAATGTATTCAGTCCTAACGGAGATGATGTGAATGAATATTGGCGTATCATACTCCCCATAGGTTCAAAATTAGATCAGCTTGAAGTTTATAACCGCTGGGGAAATGTTGTATTTACATCTGAAGGAAGCATTAAGCCTTGGTTTGGAAGAACAAGCAGTGGAGAGCCTTGCAGTGAAGGTGTTTATTTTTATGTTTTAAAATACCTGGATGCCGACGGCACGCAGCAGAAGAAAAACGGGTATATCAGTTTGTTCAGGTAAATACTAAAAAAAACCACACGCCTGTGGCCTGCGGTGTGCCGTGAATCATTATCAGTTGTACGATAATGAATGTTGAATAAAAGATGATAGTAGGTCTATCACAATCGCCGAACATACGGAGGTTGTAAACCACCTCTCGGTGCTATGATAGTAATTGATTGGTATTGAACGGAAAGAGGAAAAGGTGTTGAAAGAAACATCAGGTGGGAATAAGAGAGATGAATGAAAATGAACCATTGATGAAGTAGCGTGAAGGCGAACAAATTGTCAAAAGCTGGTTTTCGTAGCCAACCAGTGAAGATTATAGCGGGTGTATGTGTTCTGGCTATAGGGCAATCGTTATTGAGGTGGCATGACTCTTATTCAGGCTTTTATTTAGAACTCGGGAAGTCCTTGTTAGATGAAAAGTGAAAAGTACAAGTGAAGCATGTTCACAAGGCTGAATAGCGATGTTAACAAGGATGTCGGACGATGTAATAGTAGCGTTGATAATTCTGTAATGGAAGAGGAGCGAAGGACATCGGTCATACAGTTAAAAGTGTTTTAACAACTTAACAAAGGAGGATTAAAATGTTTGAAACAAAAGCAACAACAGTACCGATTACTAAAGTAATGGTAAAGGAAGCCTATCGAAAAGTAAAGGCAAACAAAGGAAGTGCAGGAGTTGATAAAGAAAGCTTGGAAGAATTTCAAGCAGACTTATTAAACAATTTGTATATACTTTGGAACCGATTAAGTTCAGGTAGTTATGTTCCAAAACCAGTGCGAGAAGTATCGATACCCAAAGCTAACGGAAGTAAGCGTATACTTGGTATTCCCACAGTAAGCGACCGTATAGCGCAACAAGTAATCAAGGCGTATTTAGAGCCACGATTAGAAGCAGAGTTTTTAAATAACTCTTATGGTTATCGTCCATTAAAAAGTGCACATGATGCAGTAGAAGCAGTACGTGAAAACGTTAGGCACTATGCATGGGTAGTTGATATGGACATCAAAAGTTTCTTTGATGAAGTAAACCATGAGCTGTTGATGAGAGCATTGGAGTGTCATGTAAAAGAGAGTTGGGTAAAGATGTACATTAAGCGTTGGCTTGAAGTTCCAAGTCAAAAGCAAGATGGAACATTAATTACAAAAGAAGGGAAGGGGACACCACAAGGCGGAGTAATAAGTCCTTTGCTATCTAATTTGTACCTGCATTATGTACTTGATAAATGGCTTGAAAAACATTATCCACATGTAGCATTTGTACGCTACGCAGATGATGTTATACTTCATTGCAGAAATGAAGAAGAAGCAAAACAAACACTTGAAGCTGTACGAGAACGATTACAGGAATGTAAGTTACGATTGAATGAAGAAAAGACTAAGATTGTTTATTGCCAAGACCATCGAAGAAAGCAGAGAAAGGATTACAAAAAGAAATTCGATTTTCTTGGTTTCACATTTAAGCCACATGCGCTACTTTCAAAATTTGGAGGAGTATATTTGGGCTATGGGTGTGAAATTAGTCAAGCATCAGAGACACGAATAATAAAAGGATGGAAGAAACTCCATTTACGAACCCCTCTAACGATACAAGAAATAGCAACGGAAATAAATCCACAAATGATTGGAATAATACGTTACTACGGAAAGTTTCGGAAGTGGGCATTACGAAAGTTGATGAGGCATTTTCATTTTCGTTTAGCGAAATGGGTATGTAAGAAGTACAAGAGACTAAAATTCAGTTATAATAAAGCATACGAATGGTTAAAGGAAATACAAATCAGTTACCCAACTATGTTTTATCAATGGACGATTTATAGTTTTATAGGCTTGTATGACAAGAGCCGTAT
>JBKJMZ010000150.1:0-68263 GCA_046596255.1 Ferruginibacter sp.
TCTTTAAAAGAAAGTTCATAAGCAGCCTTATTAATTCTTGCTTCAAGTGATTCGGGAGTTTCGGTGCCGCGGCTTTGAAGGCGTTTTTTTAATTCATCAACTGAAGGTGGTTCAATAAAAAGGCTGAGGGTATTTTCGGGGTATTGTTGTTGAATGTGTATAGCACCTTTTACATCTATATCCAGCACAGGAACTTTATTGAGGGCCCATATCCTTTTTAATTCAGATTTTAAAGTGCCGTAATATTTTCCTTCATATACCATTTCCCATTCGGCAAATTCCTTATTTTGTATTTTTTGTTTGAAATCATTAATATCTATAAAATAGTAATCCACCCCCGCTCTCTCTATGCCCCTTGCATTGCGTGTGGCTGCAGATACTGAAAATTCCAAAACCGGAAAAACCTTCATAAGATGCCTTGTAATAGAAGTCTTACCGGCTCCTGATGGGGCAGTAATAATTAATATTTTCTGGTGAATAGAATTCATGTGCAAAGAAACTATTTAATTTTTACTTGTAGCTAATGGGGTTTAAAATGCAGGATGATATTTATATTATCTGCATTGCCGGTTAACACAAGGTCATTTTCTGAAAGGGATTTGATGATATACCTTTTGATCCCGGTTTTAGAATCTGGTGTACAAACCAGGATCTTATCATCCTCTATCAATTCATACCTGCCCTGCGTGGTTATCCTGTCATTGATGGCGCATTCATACTTCATATTTTTTTTGAAGGTCCAGTTAAGGGATATCAATAGAGTTTTAAGCAGTGCTGCTTCCGCCGAATCTTTGGCCGACAGCATTGGTGTGCCGGGCGGGATCATATTCTCAACCTGTACGCAATCCCATTTTTTAGTAAGCAGCAGCACAGTTTTATTGCGACAGGAACTGAAGGCTATTATAAAAAACAAAATGGGTACAAGAAATATTGATCGTTTCATTTGCCGTAAAATTAATTCACTCGTTTAATATCGGCTCCTAAATTTATTAAGCGCTTATCAATATGCTGGTAGCCCCTGTCTATCTGTTCAATATTTTGAATAATGCTTTTTCCCTGTGCACTTAATGCTGCAATCAATAATGCAACACCTGCACGTATGTCAGGACTGCTCATGGTTATACCTCTTAGCTGCTGTTCTCTTTCCAGGCCAATAACTACTGCACGATGTGGATCACAAAGGATGATCTGCGCACCCATATCAATCAGCTTATCTACAAAGAACAAACGACTCTCAAACATTTTCTGGTGAATGAGCACACTGCCCTTTGCTTGTATGGCTGTTACTAAAACAATGCTTAACAGGTCGGGGGTAAAGCCTGGCCACGGATGATCGTACACAGTGAGTACCCCTCCATCCATATATTTTTTCACTTCGTAGAATGCCTGTGCAGGTATATGTATATCATCGCCTTTAAAATGCATATGTATGCCCAACTGTTGAAATCTTTCCGGTATTACACCCAGGTGTTCGATACCTGCATCTTTAATGATAAGATCACTTTGGGTCATGGCAGCAAGGCCGATGAATGAGCCTACTTCTATCATATCAGGTAACATGCGGTGTTCTGTTCCGCCCAGTGTTTCAACACCGGTTATGGTTAACATATTGCTGCCAACACCGCTGATCTTTGCGCCCATGCGGTTTAGCATTTTACAAAGTTGTTGTATGTAAGGCTCGCAGGCAGCGTTGTAAATAGTGGTAGTTCCTGCAGCTAAGGATGCGGCCATTAAAATGTTCGCAGTACCGGTTACGCTAGGCTCATCAAGTAAGATATCCGCAGCTTTGAGGCCTGCAGACTCGAGGTGAAAAAAACCATCATCCGAATTGTAAGAGAATTTTGCGCCGAGTTTTTCAAATCCCGTAATATGGGTGTCTAATCTTCTTCTTCCAATTTTATCGCCACCCGGTTTTGGTATATATGCTTTTTTAAATCGGGCCAGTAAAGGCCCGGCAAGCATTACAGAGCCACGTAGCCTGCCACTTTTTTTATGGTATGCTTCGCTGTGCAGGTAATCCACATCCACATCATCTGCCTGGAATATGCAGGTGTCGCGGCTGGTACGGTTAATCTTGACTTTCATTTCGCCCAGCAATTCAATAAGCAGGTTCACATCAACAATGTCGGGGATGTTGCTAATACTGATCTGCTCGGCACTTAACAACACTGCCGAAATGACCTGCAACGCCTCGTTCTTGGCGCCCTGTGGTGTTATCTCTCCTGAAAGTTTTTTGCCGCCGTTTACTTCAAATGATTGCATACTTTTTTTATTACACTAATTGATCGAATTACACTAATTGGGCGAATGGCACTAATAATAAGACAAGTTCAGTACACGAATAAGGCAAACGTAGATAAAAAAACCTGACGTTTAAAACATCAGGTAATTATTTCTTAATTCGTGTAACCTGCCTACTCGCCTTCGCGTAGCTTCTGCTGAGCAAGGCCGGTAGGCAGGTTAGTTTTAATCCGTGTAATTAATATCTCTTTTTAAAATTACGGTTATTATTTCTGTCGTTACTGTTCCCACCCCTGTTATCTCTGTTACCACCAGCACCGCCGCCACCCCTGTTATCCCTGTTATCCCTGTTACCACCAGTACCGCCGCCACCCCTGTTATCTCTGCCGCCGCCTGTATTGCTTCGGCCGCTAAAATTCTTACGGTAATTTCCGCTGCCACCTCCACTCCGTTTGCCATAATCATCCCTGTCATCACGTACATCAACACGGTGCTTAACAAATGGGCGGTTGTTAAATTCAAGTTCTCCATTGGTCATGGTTGATAATTCACTTTGTATAGAATCATCATGTACCAGTTCCTTATGCCAATTGCTGTAAGTCAGCTTCATGTAATAGGCAATTGCATTGGCAAATCCCTGTTTCTTTTCGGGGTTCTCTTCGTTAAGAGCCTTATCAATCACCACTTCAATATTTTTACCTAGATGGTTAAATCGTGGATACCTTTTTGGATAGCGCAGGCGCTCAGGTTTGGCTTTTAAAGTTTCCCTTGTGGGAATAGGATAGGGGCTTTCCACATCAAGTGTAAAATCACTGATAAGGAAAAGATGGTCCCATAACTTATGACGGAAGTCCTCAACATTCTTTAAATGCGGGTTTAAAAAACCCATCAGCTCAATTACAGCATATGCATTGCGCTGTCTTTCTTCTTTGTCTTCAATAGTTAGCAGGTATTCAACCATTTTTTGAATATGTCTTCCATATTCACGCATGATCAAAAAGTTCCTGGTAGTATTGTACTCCATGTTCTCTATGTTTAGCATAAGCAAATGTAAGCTAAACCTGTTCATTTTTTCGCTGAAAAACAAAACAGGCCTGTTTATAGCTATTTTTTATTTTAAATATTTTTTACGGCACCAGGCATAAGCAAGTGAAATTCCTAAACTATCACTAAGCCAGTCAAAAGCATCAAAGCTGCGGTCGGGTATAAAGAACAGCTGGATTAACTCAGTAGTTAAAGCCCATGTACATGCTGCAAGTACGATTTTTACAGCTATGTTCTTTTTTACCGGTAACGATAAACCTGTTTTTGAGACCGGGTAGATAAACAAAAATGTAAGTACTGCAAATAATCCTGCATGAACCCATTTATCAAAATAAATCTCATTAAGCCAGGTTTCTACAGTGGGAATATCAGCCCCGGGTAAACATATCAGCACCAGAATAAGCAAAAACCAGGCAATGCCCGGTATGAATTTTTTTATTGAGATCTCTTTAAATGAAATTTGCTGGTCTTGCATAACCCGAATTGCTATCCAACCGAAGCTGAATAGGCTTCAGCATTCATCAGTTTTTCTATGTCTGTTGCATCTGTAACCGTCATCTTAACCATCCATCCATCACCATACGGGTCACTATTAACAAGTTCAGGTTGAGTCTCCAATAATGGGTTGATCTCCGTTATAGTACCTGCTACCGGTAAGAAAAGATCGCTCACTGTTTTCACTGCTTCTACGGTACCAAAGATCTCCTCTGCTGCCAAAGCTTTTCCTTTTGCATTAATGTCGATATAAACAATATCGCCCAGCTCCCGCTGTGCAAAATCGGTAATCCCGATAGTTGCTGTAGTGCCATCCAATGAAACCCACTCATGGTCTTTGGTATAGCGGAGATTTTCAGGAAAGTTCATTTTATTGAGTTTGATGTTAACAGAATTGGATGCAAAATAAGGTATTATCCCCATACCTGCCAGCTCACAAAGTCCTGCGCATAGGTAGGCAGGCCTATCACGATGAACTATTTTATCACTTGTATATACATGCGTACATCACCCGCAGGGCGGTCGTACATGTTCTTTGATACCGAAGCTATTTTGTCAATAACTTCAAAACCGCTTTCCACTTCGCCAAACACGGTGTACTCCATATCCAATTGGGGGGTGCCGCCCATTGTTTTATACATATTTCTCTGTGCAGAGGAATATTTTCTTCCTTTCATCATTTCCATATTATTCAGTTCGGCATCGCTATATTGTTTTCCCTGTACAATGTAGAACTGACAACCGCTGCTGGCCTTTTCGGGGTTATTGGTCCGCGCTGCTGCCAATGCGCCCTTTTTATGGAAAAGGCTGGTATCAAATTCGGCCGCAACGGTATAACCTACATCTCCACTGCCCAGCATTTGCCCCGTTATTGCATTTTTACTTTGCGGATCTCCGCCCTGTATCATAAAGCCCTGTATCACCCTGTGAAAAATAAGACTGTCGAAAAAACGCTCATTGGCCAGTTTGATGAAATTATCGCGGTGTAAAGGCGTTTTATCATACAGGCGTATTACCATAACACCGGAATCGGTGGTTACTTTAATTCTTAAACCGGGTATTGGTGCCGGTTTCCTGGCTGCCGGCGAGGCAGGTTTAGATACCGGCTTTACGGTTTTTTTTGCGGCAGTTTTTTTAACTGCTGTTTTTTGGGTGGCTGTCTTTTTTGTGGTGGGTTTAACCTGTGCATCAACCTGGCTTACAAAAAAACATACCAGGGCAAGCGTAATAATAGTTTTCATTTTTTGCATAAAATAATTAGTCAATAAATTTTTGATTTTGAAAATATAACAGGATATGATCCTTTAAAAAATTTTCCTGCTCTATTAAAATAAATCCCGGCAGGGGTTTCAGTTGTTTAAAATGAGGCCAGCCTTCTTCATCATTCCCCTCAAGCACATAATAACCGCTCAGCGAAAGTACGGTGCAAACTGCAATATGCATCAGGTCCTGCTTTTCTTCCTTGCTAAAATCCTGCTTGCCACTGCCCAGTTCCTGTATGCCTATCAAAAAAAGAATACCGTCCATATCGGGTTTAATACCGAAACGCTCCTTTAATTTGATGCGCAATTTAAGCCAGCGTACCTGCAGGTCGTCCTTTACGTGTTGCATGTGGCAAATATAATAAAAACCCCCTCTGAACTTCGTTCTTTCTCTTTCAGGAACCTAAGGGGAGAACTGATTATGCAATAGATTAACAACAAAGGTGTAAAACACAATTAAGGCTGAACCGGGTTATGCAGATGAACGGAGCGTCGCCACTTCCGCCCAACCAGTGTTCAAATGCCAGTAAAAAAAATCAAAATCTTTGGTTAGGTGTCTGGCCACTGTTTAGAGTATTATATAACAGGTTGCTGAAAGGTATTTAAAAAGCTATAAAGTTTTGCAGCATCCGTAGTGGCATGACACCTGTGCAAAACCTTACCTTTGCTGAAAATTTTGAAAACAAATGTTACAGATCAGTTATATCAGGCAGTATACAGCTTTGGTAAAAGAAAGGCTTGGCATTAGGAATTTCAGTGACCTATCCATAATTGATAAATTGTTAGAAACGGATGAGCAGGTTCGTAAGTTAAAGACTGAAACCGAAGCTTTACAGGCGGGCATCAATACGGCCAGTAAAGAAATTGGTATGCTGATGGGCAAGGGGGAAAAAGATGCTGCAGAAAATAAAAAACAGGAGGTAAGTCAGCATAAGGGGGCTTTGCAAAAC
Organism: Ferruginibacter sp.; assembly: GCA_046596255.1. Lineage (GTDB taxonomy): Bacteria > Bacteroidota > Bacteroidia > Chitinophagales > Chitinophagaceae > Ferruginibacter. The sequence continues at coordinate 5,993 of JBKJMZ010000150.1, forward strand.
CTTACCCAGCAACTGTCAGAGGCAGAAAAAAACCTGCATGATGATTTGATCTTATTACCCAACCTCCCCCATGCATCTGTCCCAAAAGGTAAAACACCGGAGGAAAATGAAGTGGTAAGAGAAGGCGGTAAAAAACCCACATTATCTGCATCAGCAGTACCACATTGGGATCTTATAAAAACATACGACCTGGTTGATTTTGAGACTGGTGCTAAAATTACCGGCACCGGCTTCCCTTTGTTCAAAGGCAAAGGAGCCAAACTGCAGCGGGCATTAATTCAATATTTTTTAGATTATAACACCGCAGCCGGTTATACAGAATATCTACCACCATTAATGGTCAATGAAGCATCTGCCTACGGCACCGGGCAATTGCCGGATAAGGAAGGGCAGATGTATCATATTACTGCAGATGGTTTTTATTTGATACCTACAGCAGAAGTACCCATCACCAATATTTACCGCGATGAGATCATTAAGGAAACCGAGCTGCCCATAAAAATGACAGGATATACACCATGCTTCAGGAGAGAAGCCGGCAGCTTTGGTTCTGACGTGCGGGGACTGAACAGGGTACACCAGTTTGATAAAGTTGAGGTAGTGCAAATTGTACACCCGGATAAAAGCTATGAGGTACTGGAAGAAATGGTTGTGCATATTGAAAAACTGTTACAGGCATTAGAACTGCCTTACCGCATTTTACGTTTGTGTGGCGGCGATATGGGTTTTACATCAGCACTTACTTACGATTTTGAAGTGTACAGTGCAGCACAGCAAAAATGGCTGGAGGTAAGTTCTGTGAGTAATTTCGAAAATTTTCAAACCAACAGGTTAAAAATAAGGTTCAAAGATTCAGAAGGAAAAAGCCAACTGGCACATTCTCTCAATGGTTCCTCTTTAGCATTGCCCAGAATTGTAGCCTGCCTGCTGGAGAATAATCAAACAGAAAATGGAATTGATTTGCCGGCTGTATTGCACAGCTATTTTGGTGCTAAACTAATTACAAACAAATTTCCTGCGTAATTTCTTTTTTCTCTTTTCCTCTGCGTTATATTTTTAACCGCAAAGAAAAGGAGGTACAGAGAAGGCGCAGAAAAAAATTATTTCTCTCCAACCCCTTTTTCTTTCATTAATTTATAAATTTCGGCCGGTTCTACCGGCGATTGTGGCGTAAGGTTTTCGGCACCGGTTGCGGTTATTACAATCGTATCTTCCAGCCTGATGTGAATCTTTTTTTCTTTATCTTCTAAAATAGGTTCTACATTAAATACCACACCTTCTACAAAAGGTTTGTTGTAATCGCCCACATCATGTACAGCCATGCCTACAAAGTGGCCAATGCCACCAATCCAGTTTTTTTCGTAGCCGTGTTTAATGTAAATATCCTTGCCTATTTTTTTCAAATCGTTTACTGTAACACCCGGCTTCATGGCTTTAATAATTACTTCGCGGGCTTCTTTTACGCAGTTGTACATTTTTAGCTGGTCGCCGGTAAACTCGCCCTGTACCGGCCAGGTACGGGTAATATCGGTAACATAATAATTCAGGTCGGGGGCATAATCGATCAGCAAAACCGTTCCGGTTTCAAGCAAATGATTGTTTGCATTGTAATGCCATATCAATCCTCTTTCACCCGATGCGGCAATAGCATAATAAGCGGGCCCTGCAGTACCCATATCTCCATAAATAAAATCGCAGGCAGCTACAGTTTGGTATTCATAAATACCAGGCCTTGTTACTTTAATGGCTTCGTTAATACCCAGGCAACCGATACGTCCACATTCTCTCAGCACGGCAATTTCTTTTTTATCTTTTACCCAGCGCATATCATCCAGTAAAGGAGTGAGGTCTTTAATGATTGTTGATGGAAACCGCTCTTTTACTTTGTTGTAAAAATTTACTTCTTTGGATATCCGCCCATCCCAGGGGTCGTTTAAATGGTTGGCACGTGTAAGCATGCATCGGTCACGGCTCATTTCGGCTGTTTCCTGGGGAGCTGATTGCAGATAAAAAATTTGCCCACCCGTAGCATGCCGGTTCAGCATCATTGTCATAACTGTTTTAGAAATCACACTGGTGAACCTGTAAAGTTTTGCAGCATCTTCGCCGGGCTTTATCATCGCTTCGGTTTTAATATCCTTCGAAATATTATCGGGGACCAGCAAATGAGAAGTTTTGTTTTTCCCGTCAATGATTAAAACAGCGTCGGGTACTTCTACCCCGGTTAGGTAGTAAAAATTATTATCCTGCCTGAATTTGATATATGCTTCGGGTAATTCGGCTGCCTGTAATATCAAAAAGCCGTCGCCAATTTTTTCCATAAGCCTGCTGCGCCTTGCCTCAAAATCTTCGGGGCTAAAATATTTCCACATGGTTTGTGAAAAGGCTGTTTCTGTAGCCAGTAATAATGCAAAGCAATACAGTAGTTTAATAATTCTCATACAAACAAAGTTTTAGTATTGAAACAACAAGGCGCTTATTGGTTTGAAGCCGGTTTAAATATAAATGTAAAAACCCACAGTATACATTTTTACAGCAGGTAAAGTATTAGCGGAAAATTATTCTTCAGTCTCCAAAACCTTTATTTTTTTATTCATTACATAAAACCAAAGCGGGGGAACCAGTGCCAGTAACATGCTGCCCGGATACCCGGTAGGCAGTTGTGGGGCATTTTCATGATGCTGCAGCACCTGGTATTTACGGCTGGCTAGATAATGATGGTCGCTATGGCGGCTTAGTTCAAATAACATGAGGCGCCCTAAAACATGGTTACTGTTCCAGCTATGTTGGGGCATGGCACGCTCGTAATTTCCATCTGCTTTTTGTTTTCGTTGCAATCCATAATGTTCGATATAATTTACAGTTTCCAGCAATAAAAAGCCAAGGGTTGCTGCGGTTAAAAAATAAAGCGTTACCAACCAGCCAAACCAAAAATAAATGGCAGTCACAAAAATCAGTTGTATCAACTGGGCCTGCAACATTTCATTTTTCCAATGTAATACCGGTAATTTTTTTTTCTTCATCTCGTTGTTGGCGATCTTCCATGCTGATAAATAAGAAAAAATGACCGTGCGAAAATAAAAACTAAACACAGGTTCATTCAGCCTGGCACTGCTTGGGTCCTCGGGAGTAGCTACATTTTTATGGTGGCCTTTATTATGCTCAATAAAAAAATGCATATACAGTGAAGTAAGTAAAAGTGCTTTTGCAAAGAATTGTTCGTAAGGCTTTACCCTATGTCCAAGTTCATGCGCTACATTGATACCAAATGTGCCGCACAATAGACCCATGCTGAAAATTCTACCGCTTGTTTCCCACCAGGTAAGTGTATCTTGCTTCATTGCGTTCAGAAAAACAAAAACTGCAATAAATTGTAAGGCTACGATCATGTAAAGCAGGTGATCATACGTGCGGTCTTTTTTTACAAGTTCTTCTTCGGCAGCACCCAGGTTATTTTTATCAGGACTTAAAAAAAATTCTGCAATGGGTATGATAACCCAGGCGTAGAATATAGGTGTCCAGGTAAGCCAGCCCGTGCCTGTTAATGAGAACCAGGCCAGGAGGTAAATGATCACCGGCGAAAGATATTTGAAAGCCCTTACCTGCATCCTGTAATTTACAAAGAAGCATGGAAACCTTAATAGATTTATAGGGTATATAGGGGTAATTGGAAAATATGCATGGCATTAAATGGGAAAATTATTCCCTAGCTATGGAATCTACTTAACCTGCCGTAGTTGGTATAATTATGGCATTCGTTTAAAAACCCGGATAGGGCATGACAAAAAATTAAGTTATAATAACCTCTAAAAACTAAGATTATGAAGGGAAACAACAGGCAAATGAAGGAAAAAGATGTGCAAAACAGCCCCGATCCCCATACAGATCAGGATTTTCCCGGCTTTCCGCACCTGCCATCCGATAAAAAAAGCATTGACCCTAAAACCCCGGGTGAAAAGAAGCTGGCCGGTACAACTACCAAAAAATCCAAAAAGGTATACGGTGGATAAGGCTTTAAGAGCTAACTAACTGTTTTTTAACCCAAAGCGAAGGAAAATACTTTTACTGGCACAATTATTTCTTATTTGTAATACGGCTAAAACTGGATACAGATTTTTGGGCTGCTTATTTCAGTAAAATATTACCACACCGGTGTTTTAAATGTCTAATAAAAGGATAATAAAAAAGGTAGGCAAATCAATATTGTACCTGTTCATCAGCGTAGCTATATTGGTATGCCTTTTTTTGTTGTTCATCAATATGCCGGTAGGCCGCCGCGTTGTAAAGAACAAGGTGCAATCTTACCTGGAAGATAAATTCAAATCAAAAGTTATTATAGGCTCCATTGATTACAGTTTACCCAAGTGGATCGAGATAAATAATGTGTACCTGGAGGATATGAACAAAGACACATTGCTGTACGGCGAAAAAATTTATGTGGATGTAGATATGTATCGCCTGGCATTTGGCTTTACCAATATCAGGGAGGTTGTTTTTAAGAATATTGTCATCAATGTGCAGCGTGGCGAAAACGACACTGTATTTAATTACCAGTTTGTGCTGGATGCTTTTGCAGGGAATAAACCAACTGTAAAAGTTGACCAGGATACTGTTGAAATGAAACTGACGTTAAGCAGGCTCCTGTTTGATAAAGTGTTATTAAAATTCAGCGATAAAAAAGATGGTGTTGATTTTACTGCTTACATCAAAGATCTTGATGCCTCATTGAACAGCTTCAGGCCGGAGCGTGCAAATTTCGCTATACAAAATTTCAGGGCATCGCAGGTAGATTTTGATATGACGATGTATAAGGAGCCAAAAAAAGATACAGCATATAATGTTCCGGGAACATCGGATAGTTTACCGGGTAATGGGTTAAAGATCTCTGCTGTAAAGTTTAATATAAGAGACGTAAATGTTTCCGTGAAGGATAAGATAACAGGCATGTATTATACAAACAATGTGAAACACCTGGCATTAAGAAATGCACTCTTTGATATGCCCCGCTCTTTGGGCACGGCAGATTCATTATTGCTCGACAGCTCCTTTGTGCGGTTCACAAATCCTTTAGTCAAATTCGAAAAAAAACTTAAGGATACCATTGTACAAACAGCACCCTGGCATTTTAGTGTAAAACAGGTTTCCCTTTCTAATAACCAGTTATGGATCGATGATAATAATGTGGCCAGGGCAGGAGGTTTTGATCTTGCTCATTTTAATGTAAAAAACCTGGGGGTCGATATCTCTGATCTAATTTATTCAGAGAACAGAACACAGGGATTGGTAAAGCAGTTTACTTTTAAAGATACCAGTGGTTTTAATTTGGATACCACGCACATGAATTTCTTAATGACCGATTCCATAATTTCTGCTACTGACCTCTATGTAAAAACACCCGAGTCGTTGTTGCAGCATTTTTTTGAAATAAAATTTGATAGTCTTTCAGGCATAACAAAACACCCACGCAACAGTTTGCTGGCTGCCATGCTGCATAATTCAACACTAGCTTTTAATGACCTCTATTTACTTATGCCATCCCTCAAAACCAATTTTCCGCCGGAGCAGTTTGCCAATACCAAAGTTTTCTTTAATACAGAGATAAGGGGCAACCTTGCGCAGGTATACCTGCCTTCGCTGCAGTTGCTGTTTGGTGGCAGCACAATAAAAGCACATGGAAGTTTATACAATCTTACTAACGCTAAAAGATTCTATTACGACCTTTATATAGACCAGGGTATTTTCAGGAAATCAGATCTCTTAAAATTTATTCCAAAAGAGAACCAGCAGTCCTTTGCACAGTTGCCGAATGTAATAAACCTGCGGGGGCGTATAACCGGTAACAGGGAGAACCTGGTATCAGATATTGTAGCCAGTGGCGAGGGCATGATGGTAAATGGTAAGTTCTCTTTGAAAAATATTTCGGATCCCCGAAAGCTGAGTTATGATTTTGCCATTAGAAACAGCGCCTTCAGCAAAAAATTTATCATGGGGCTAATACCACCCGGTACTTTACCGCCTGAAATAAATCTTCCCGAAAGGAATATGGTAACGGGCACATTAAAAGGAAACGTGAATGACCTGGTTGCAAACCTTAAATTGAACGGCAGCTATGGACAAATGACGGTAAAAGGCTTTATTAAAAATATTAAATTCCCCGAAACATCAACCTATGACCTGTTCATAACAACGACCAAATATGATATAGGTAAGCTCATAAGCCAGGACAGCGTACTGGGAAAAGTTACAGGTTCCTTTAAGTTTAAAGGAAGGGGATTGAATTACAAAACAATGCGGTCGGATCTTATTGCCTCTATAAAACAGTTGCAGTATAAGAATTACAATTACCAAAATGCAGAGATAGCGGCTAATTTTAATGATGGTTTAATTGACAGTAAGGGATCAATTGATGACCCAAACCTGAAGCTGCAGTATGACCTGAATTTAAATGTGAGAAATCAATATCCTGCAGTTAATGGTTTTGTAAATGTAGACACAGCAAGGCTGCAGGCATTGAACCTGTATAGGGATACATTGAATTTTTCATTGTATGCCAACATTGGGGCCAACAGCCTTCAGCCCCGCAGCCTGGATATAAATACAGTAATTGATTCAGTAAGATTACAGTTGGGTAAAAACTTTTATTTGCTCGACAGTATTTCATTGATCGCATCATCAGCAGGCGGTGTGGATGATATTAATTTTCATGCGCCTTTTGCAAGCGTGCAGGCAAACGGAGCTTTTGATTATGATAAGATTGACAAAGCCGTCATACAGTATATAAACCATTATTATAAAATTGCCGATGAGCCTGCGGTCACAAATATTTCCGATCAGCAGGTAATATTTTCGGGGCTGGTAAAATATCATCCTATAATTACCGCTATTGTTCCCGGCTTAACCAGTTATAATGATATTGATTTCAAAGGCAGCTTTGTTTCTGCAAACAGGGATAGCGCATTAAATCTTGTGGTATCTGCACCGCTGCTTACATACGATAACTATACAATAAGGAACGGCAATGTAAATGTACAATCACGAAATGAGCGCATAAATTATGCGGTTAATTTTGATACATTACGTTTTGCAAATACGATTTTTTATGGCACTACATTAAATGGCAGCGCTGCCAATGACAGCCTGCTGGTAAGTGCACTTACACAGGATGACAACAAACGGGACTGGTTTGGATTGAAAGCATCAGCTTATACAAAGGATGATGTTTATTCTTTCAGGCTGATAGATAGCCTGCTGCTTAATTATGAAAGATGGAATGTAGCCAGCGATAACTATATCAAATATTCAAAACAGGGATTGGTCATCCATAATTTTTTAGTAACGAGTGACACATCAAGGATCTTTATCAACAGCCGTCAACCGGTTGCAAACAGCCCCATTGATGTTTTGATCGACAATTTTAATTTAAAGAGTATCAGTTCGATCCTTAATAAAGACACCGTGCTCATTGCGGGCATAATGGATACCCGGATCGAAGTAAGTGATCTTTATAAAAATTTACCTGCCTTTACCGGAACGCTAACCATCACTGATCTTGCCATCAAACAACAGCCTATTGGAAACCTTTCTGCCTGGGCAACTAAGCAGTCGGAGAATAATGTTACGGCAACAATGGATATAACCGGCAATGGGAATGACATCAGAACCAAGGGGAATTATTATTTGAATAATGAGCTAAACCAATTTGATGCCAATGCAGATATCCGGAAATTGAACATTGCTACACTGCAGGGATTTACCATGGGTAGCATTAAAAACGCAACCGGTAACATGCACGGCGATGTTAACATGAATGGAAAATTTTCTGATCCAAGGTGGAAGGGGACTTTATTTTTCGACACCACTAAATTCACCATTGCTCAATTAGGTACAGCTTTTAAAATAGACAACCAGAAAATCGTATTCGATCATCCCGCCGTTACTATGAGCAATTTTATTGTTCGGGATACTTTGGATAATGAACTTAAAATAAATGGAACGGTTACTTCAAACAAAGCAAAGGCGTGGGACCTGAACCTTGATCTGAAAGCTAAGGAGTTTATAGTGATGAATGCGCCCAAGGCGATCAACAGCGAGCTCTATGGCTATGCTGCTGCAGATATTGATATCAGGGTTACAGGCACAAGTGTGCTGCCAAATATTGAGGGGGACATTGCAATTAAGGATAGGAGTAATGTTACGATCGTGATACCTGAACGAAGCTATAGCAAGGATGAAGGCAGGACTATTGTACGTTTTATTGACAGGGATACCTTTAATATTAACCCGCCCGTTCTTCCATTCGTTGAGAAAAAAGAACCAACATCTAATTTTGCGCAATTCCTGAATTATAACCTGAACGTAGAAATAAAAAAAGATGCCACGCTTACCATTATCATTGACCCTGTGACCGGCGATGAGATAAAAGTAAAGGGCGATGCAGTGCTTAATGCAGGCGTTGATCCCGGTGGCAATATCATACTTGCAGGTGTGTATGAACTTGATAATGGGTATTATCTTTTTAATTACCAGTTCCTGCAGCGTAAGTTTATTTTAGAAAGAGGCAGTACCATCACTTTTGCAGGTGAGCCCATGAATGCCCGTGCGGATATCACAGCAACCTATATTGTTAATACTTCAGCCCGCGACCTGCTGGATAATGAGGTAGGCAGCGTTGATCCCTTTCTAGCCAATTCATTTAACCAGAAAATTCCGTTCCGGGTAAAATTGTATATCACCGGTGTTCTTAACAGACCTGAGATAAAATTTGATATCCAGTTGCCGGATGAAAGCTCGGTAATGAGCAGTGAGCTGAGAACTACCATTGAAAATAAACTTGCACAGATAAGGGGTGATGAAGCAGCAACCAATAAACAGGTGTTCGCTTTATTACTACTCGGCCGTTTTGTAGGAGAGCAAAGCAGTGATTTCTTTAAAGGAAACGGGGATGACTTCAGTGATATAGCCCGCCATAGTGTTAGCCAATTCTTATCAGATGCATTAAATCAAATTGCAGGGAACCTGTTAAAAGGCGTGGATGTTGATCTTAACCTGAACACGTACAGGGATTATACCAACGGAGGTAATAACCAACGCACCGACCTGAATGTTGCATTGAGCAAAACATTTCTTGATGACAGGTTAACAGTAACCCTGGGTAAAAATTTTGGAGTGCAGGGCCAGGCTGATGCTGCTTCAAAGGCAAACAGCAATTTTTTACCTGATATCAGCATTGGTTATAAACTTACCAAGGATGGAAAATATTTGTTGAAAGCATATCGCAAAAATCAATTTGAAGTTGTTCTTGATGGTTATGTGGTGGAAACAGGATTAGGATTTGTAGTTACCATGGACTATGATAAGTTCAGGGAATTGTTTGTAAAAAAAAGAAAATAAACGGTCTGAAATTTTTAATGAAAATATTATATATCATAGCGGCATTTGTATTGATAACTGTATCATCTTGTAGCGTGCGGCGTTTTTTGCCGCCCGGCGAAAGGTTGTATAAGGGAGCTACAGTTAAAGTTGAAAAGCATCCTGAAACAAAAGGCACAAACAGAAAATTAGCCAAGTACCTTAAGCAAGCTGTTACACCACGCAGAAATAAATTCCTACTTGGCCAACCATACAAGGTTTGGTGGTGGTATGTGATCGGTGAACCTGATCCAGAAAAAACTGAAAGAGGCCTTCGCCAGTTTTTACGGAAGCGGCTGGGTGAGGCGCCGATACTCAGCAGCAGGGTAAATGCTAAAGTAACTGCGGAAAACATGCAGGCATTCATGGAGAATACTGGTTACTTTCATACCACGGTGCAGGGGGATACCGTAAACACAAGTTATTTTACAAAAGCCATTTATACAGCGCAGGTACAGCCACAATACAAGATCAGGAATGTTACCTGGGTAAGTGATAGCTCAGATCTTTTAAAACTACTGGAGCAGCAGCAAAAGCTAAACAGTATTGTAAAGGCAGGCCAGCCCTACCGCTTAAGTGATATCAGCGCAGAAAGAGACCGCCTTGATCTTTTCCTTAAAACAAGCGGTTATTATTACTTTAATCCCGATTACCTGATGGCTTATGCAGACAGTACCATCGGCAACAGGCAGGTTGAGATCTTATTGAACGTTAAGAAAAATATTCCTGAAGCTGCAAAGCATCCATACCGGATTAACAGGATCATTGTGTTTCCAAATTACTCACTGGTTTCTGAACAGCTTGATACTTCGATGACCGGCGCTACCATATATGACAGACTTATCATTAAAGATTCGGCTAAGAAATTCAAACCGCAGCTTTTTGCACATACCATTACTTACCGGCCAGGCAGCTTGTACAACAGCAGGGCACAGAATTCAACACTGAACCGTTTTATAAATCTTGGTGCTTTTAAATTTGTAAAGAACCGATTTGAACCACTTAAAGATTCTGGCGACCTGCACCGCATGAATGTTTATTATTATCTTACCCCGGCTAAAAAGAAATCGTTCCAGGGAGAGCTGTCCGCATTTTCAAAAGAGAATAACTCCCTGGGTGCCGGATTAAGTGTTAACTGGAAGCACCGGAACGCATTCCGTGGAGCAGAACAACTTTCTGTAAAAGCATATACCAGTTTCGAGGTTTCTGTTGCTGATTCACTAAAAAGAAATAATAACTTTCGTATTGGAGCCGAAGCCAGCTTAAAACTCCCCAGGTATGCAGTTCCCTTTTTGAGGATCAGGGAGAATAATTTTTTTCCGCCAAATACGAATTTATTATTGGGGTATGAATTATTTCGCAAGCAGATGTTTTATACCAAGAACCTTTTCCGCCTGCAGTATGATTTTACCTGGAAGACTGATATAAGAAGAGAGTATACACTTGCACCTGTGGCGATCAGTTATTTAAATGCAAGTAGCGTAACAGATACTTTCTATAAACAGGCAGCGGTTTCTCCCGGCCTGTTACTAAATGTTTACTCCGAAGTTATACTGGGAAGTTTCTTTTCCTATACCTATAATAATGGCCTGGGCAAAAGAAGTAATAAACTTTATTTTAATACCAGTATCGACCTATCAGGAAATATTGCAGGACTGGTAATGGGCGCAAAAAATTTCAGAGAGAAAAAAGTATTTAATACACCGTTTGCACAATATATAAAAACCGATTTTGACCTCCATTATACCAGGACATTGCCCAACAACTGGGATTGGGCTAGCAGGGCCATGGTTGGTATAGGTATGCCATATGGCAACTCCAGGCTATTGCCATTCGCCAAACAATATATTATTGGTGGGGCAAGTTCTATAAGGGGATTCAGGGTGCGTAACCTGGGCCCGGGCACTTATAAGCCAACAGCTAATGATCAACGTTTTTACCAGATCATTGGTGGAGACTATAAATTACTGCTAAGCTCCGAAATACGTATACCGGTTACCGGAAATATTAGCACAGCTCTTTTTATGGATGCCGGAAATATCTGGACACGGGACACCTTGCTTTTTGGAACTGCAGGCCAGCTTAGTAAAGATTGGTTGAAGGAAATTGCTGTTGCCACTGGTATTGGCCTGCGCTTTGATGCTAATGTTTTAATTATAAGGGCCGACCTGGGAATTCCACTGCGTAAACCTTATTTTCCTGACGGACAGCGATGGGTTTTTAACCAGATCGATTTTGGCAGCGGTGCCTGGAGGCGGGAAAATATAATTTTAAATATTGCACTGGGCTTGCCCTTTTAAGTGCTGCAAAAAATATACTTTGAAAAAGTACCTGAAGATAATCCTCATCGTTATTGCACTGCTCTTGATAGGAGGCTGGATATTCTGGCAGCAATACAAAAAAAGTATTATCAAAAACAGTATTGAAAATGCGGTTAATAAAGGATCAGGAAATCTTTATTACATACAATACGATAGTTCCTTTATTGATGAGGTGAACGGAAATGCCTCTTTCTATAATGTAGCATTACAATCCGATTCGCTTCAAAAGCAATTGAAGATGTACGATACTGCATCCGAGCCAACCGTCTTTAATGTGATGATCGAAGAAGTATCGATAAAGGGTGCAGATATCCAGGGCTTACTCAATAATACTTCCGTGCAGGCAAAATCAATTTACATAAAACGCCCTGTAATATTTATTATAGCATCCGGAAAAAAAGAAAAAAAATTATTGACTGGTACCGACAGCCTGGCTATTTACGAAAAACTGCTGGGTAAATTCAATAATATAAAAGCGGATGAAATAATCATCGAGAACGGGAGCCTCTTCTTTTCAGATAAAACGGGGTCTCCACATACCACGTTTAAGGATATCGGCATCAATTTGAAAAATTTTAAGATTGACAGTACAAAAGACTACGACAATATAGCAAGCTATTTTATTAAAGGGATTGTAGCCAAAGTAAAAGAGGTGCATATAAAAGGCGATAAGAATCTTGCAACCTTCACAGATGTGGAGTATAATGCCCCGGGAAGGTTTATTCACCTTAAAAAATTCCAGCAGGTGAATGATAAGGCTGAAGTTGTTTTTGATGTTAACAATACCACTATCAGCAATATTTCTACCGATGCATTCATTCTAAACCAGCAGCTAAGGGCAGAGGCACTTACCAGTGATGGGGGCCTGCTTACTTTTTACCGTAAAAAAAGAGATAAGGCAGATTCAACCAATGATGACGTTCAGATTGATAATAATTATTTTAATGAAGCAGTTTTAAATAAGGTATCCATCAAGAATACCAGGATCATGATCTATAACATGGATGAACCTACAAAAGCTCCCTTTATCCTCACCAATGTAAAATTTAATGCAACAGATATTCAAAAGGTGGATTCAAATACCAATGTAAAGAACCTCATCAGCAAGAGCAGTTGGACATTGTCGGCAGATGGGTTTTCATTTATAACAGAAAATAAGAGGTATAAGATGAGTGCAGGACCATTCGATATTAACAATGGCAATTCATCTATGCGGGTAAAATATTTTACAATGACACCCACCATGTCGGAGGCAGCTTTCTCCAAAAGCCTTCGCCACCAGGAAGACCTATATAACCTGCAGTTGAATAATATTGTGTTAACAGGTATAGATACAAAGCTGTTGCTAACACAAAATAAAATAATGGCCAATACAGCAACCCTTCAACCCATATTTAAGGTTTACAGGGACAGGTTGGTTGCCCCCGACCTTTCGAGTAAAGTGGGCAAATACCCACACCAGTTATTGGAAAAAATAAATTTACCTTTTAGTGTAAAACAACTTTTTATACAAGATGGACTTGTGAGTTATAGAGAAAGAAGTGACCTCTCCAAGAAAACGGGTACTGTATTTTTTAAGAATATCCGTGGTACAATATCCAATGTAACCAATATGAAAGAGGTTATCAGTAAAAATAATTTACTTACACTGGATGCAACTGCCAGCTTTATGGGACTGACTTCAATGCACTCCGTTTGGAAACTGCCCCTCAACAATGCCAACGGAGATTTTGAAGTATCTGGTGAAGCGGGTAGTTTCAAGGGGCCGGCGCTTAATCCAATGATAGAGCCCCTGGGAATGGCCAGTATTAAAAGTGGCCAGGTTAATAAACTTAGTTTTAATATGAAGGGCAACAATTACAACACTACGGGGTCTACTGTTTTTTTATACAATGATCTTAAAGTAGAATTATTTAAAAACGATTCAGCCGGGATAAAAAAGAAGGGCCTGATGAGCATACTTTCCAACGCACTTATCAAAGATGCCAACCCACAAAAAGATGTAATACGTACAGGCGAGATCAATTGGCAGCGGGATGTCACCAAATCTTTTTTTAACCTGGTATGGAAGGGGGTTTTCTCCGGTATCAAAAAGACTGTGCAAAAGTTGTGATGATTCTGTTCCGGTCGGTGAGGACACCGGCCAAGGGAAAAGGGATCAAAAAAACAGTGCAAAAGCTATGATATTATACAAATTAATTTTTAACAGGCTAACCCGGTATTTTACCGGGTTGTTTTTTATTTTTTCATATTTATTAATCGTAATTAAACTTTCTGGAATTTAAGCAGTCACACAAGGGTTCAATTGATCAGTTTAAACCTTCTAATATATGGCGGTTTCCAATCGTTTAAAAAATCAACATTTACTTTGGCGTAGTGCTTTTGGCCCTATGGCAGAAAATGCAGCATCGCTCGATACACTATCTCAAAAATCCCTTTGGGCACTCCTGGTTAAAACTTCAGCCAAACTTGTTGAAAAAATTGAGGTAACCAAAAACCCCGCTGATGATTATGATATGAAAATGGATACCATAAGTAATGCGGACATGCGCAAGAAAAGGAGAGAGAAGTCGAGGGATGATCTGAGAGCAATGAACCTGCGCTGGCTGAATAGTATGATAAACAGCGAAGCACAATTAAGAGAAAAGATGAGCCTGTTCTGGCATGGCCATTTTGCATGCCGCATACAGAACAGTTTTTTTCAGCAGGAACTTTTACATATTATACGTACCAATGCACTGGGCAATTTTGGCGATATGTTGAAGGCGGTGAGTAAATCACCCGCCATGCTGCAATTCTTAAATAACCAGCAGAACCGGAAATCTCATCCCAATGAAAATTTTGCCCGGGAAGTGATGGAGCTTTTTACACTGGGCAGGGGTAACTATACAGAGCACGATGTAAAAGAAGCTGCCCGGGCTTTTACAGGCTGGGGCTTTAATCAACAGGGAGAATTTATATTCAGGAGAAACCAGCATGACAATGGCAGCAAGACCTTTTTGGGTAAGACCGGCAATTATGATGGAGATGATATCCTCACAATACTCCTGGAGAATAAGCACACCGCTGACTATATTAGTAAAAAGATATACCGCTATTTTGTAAATGAAAATATAAACACTGCTAACCAGCAATGGCTGAGCAGCCGTTTTTACAGTAACAATTATGATGTTTCCAAATTGCTGGAAGATATATACAGCAGCAGTTGGTTCTACGATGAAAAAAATATTGGCACCAAAATAAAATCACCTATTGAATTATTGGCAGGCATAAGAAGGTTATTGCCCATGCAGCTGGAAAATGACCAGTCGCAATTATTATTTCAAAGGGCATTGGGGCAGGTATTATTCTATCCGCCTAACGTGGCCGGATGGCCCGGAGGAAAAAACTGGATAGATAGCAGTTCCTTAATGCTTCGCCTGCGTGTTCCACAAATATTATCAGCAAATGATATAGTTGATATTATGCCCAAGGCAGATGATGATGTGATGATGGGGCAAATGATGCCTGCCAGCCAGACAGGCGGGCAGGCCGCCAATAAAATAAAAGATGCCGTAAAGGGTGGCACGGCTAAGATAGAATGGCAAGCTGTGAATAAAATATTTGAAAAGATACCCCGTGAAAAATTGCTGGAGGAGATTGCTGATACGGTGTTACAGACAAAGGGACAGGTCAGCAAAGCCATCCTGGATAAATACGTGAATACCGCAAGCCGGGAAAACTTTATTAAGAGTGCTGTTGTAAATCTTATGGCAACACCGGAATACCAATTATGTTAAAACCCCTCCGCTTCGCAGCGGCGGAGAACTGGGAGTATAATTTTTTAAAGATCTTATTAATTAAATAATCACCTTCAAGTAAATGCATTTTAAAAATGCAGGGTGCAAACTCCCCCTTCAGGGGGTTGGGGGGTTAAAATAATGGTTGTAATTAATTTAATCATATAACATAAACATTCCTCCCCTCGGGGGAGGTTAGGAGGGGCTTTTTTTATGCTTATCAAACGCAAAGAATTTTTACAGATCGGGTCACTGGCTACGGCTACTTTCATGCTGCCTAAGTTTTTAAAGGCATTTGAAAAACCGATGATGGTGCCACCAGGTAATAAAGTGGTGGTGGTTATCCAGTTCAGTGGAGGTAATGATGGCCTGAATACCGTGATACCGGTACGCAATGATATTTATTACCGCGAAAGGCCAAGGCTGGGTATTACAAGGGATAAAGCTTTATCGTTAACAGATGAAGCTGGCCTGAATCCGGCCCTGGAAGCTTTTAAAGGTTTATATGATGATGGCAGCCTGGCCATATTGAACAGTGTTGGTTATCCCAATCCCGACCGTTCACATTTTCGCAGTATGGATATATGGCATAGCGCCAGTGAAAGTAATGAATATGTAAATACGGGTTGGCTTGGCCGCTATTTAGATGCACAATGCAAGGGATGTGATAAGCCAACCCAGGCCATGGAACTGGATGATGTTTTAAGTCTTGCATTAAAAGGAGAAGAGAATAAGGGCCTTGCTTTTAAGGATCCAAAGAAATTATACAATACCAGTAATAGCCGCTTTTTAAAAGACATAAACAGTGATCATAAGACCGGTGATGAAACGGTTGATTATTTATACAAGACCATGAGTGCTACGCTCAGCAGCGCCGATTATATTTACCAGCAAAGCAGGGTGCATCCTACATCACAAACCTATCCCAATACCCAATTGGGTAAAGACCTGAAGACGATCGCTTCGCTTATCTTTTCTGATATCAATACCAAAGTGTATTATGTTTCATTGGGAAGTTTTGATACCCATATCAACCAGGATAACCAGCAGAAAAGATTATTTACCGAACTGAATGATGCGGTAAAAGCTTTTACAACCGACATGAAAGCCAACAACCGTTTTGATGATGTGCTCATGATGACCTTCAGCGAATTTGGCCGCAGGGTTAGCCAGAATGCAAGCAACGGAACCGATCATGGCACTGCCAACAATATGTTCTTTATCAGTGGAGGCTTAAAAGAAAAAGGTATTTTAAATACAATGCCCGATCTGGCTGATCTGAATGAAGGTGATCTTAAGCACAAGGTTGATTTTAAAAATGTGTATGCAACCGTTTTAAATAAATGGCTTAAGGCAGATGATAAAATGATATTGGGGAATAAATTTTCGCATTTGAATTTTATTTAGATATGCTAAGAGTATAAAAAAAGAAAAGGAGAAAAAATTTCTTTTTCTCCTTTATCCTCTTAGCAAAAAAAATTAACTCACTCCTTTTTCTTTCATGATCCTGTTAAGCCATTTCAGCATAGCAAAAATGATGAACGTAGCAAACATTAGCAGGGCAAAATTCACCCAAAAGAAATTGGCTTTATTCTCGTAGCCATCCCACATCGTTGCCAGGATACCTGATAATTTATTGCCGATAGAGGTTGCTAAGAACCATCCTCCCATCATCAAAGATGTTAATCGTACCGGACTCAGTTTGGATACAAGGGAAAGCCCCATCGGGCTTAATAATAATTCCCCGATAGTGATCACCCCGTAAGTTCCCAACAACCACCACACACTGGCTTTTTCTGCACCATTATTTGAAACAGAAACCGCGGCAACCATTACCAGCACAGACAATGCAGAGATGAATAGTCCAAATGCAATTTTTGTTGCAGTTGACGGTTCTTTATTGTTTCGTCGCATAAAAGAAAAGAACGCCAGGACAAGGGGAGTTAATAAGATCACCCAGCCGGGATTAAAGGATTGGCTCAGTGGGGTGGACCACAGGGTGGCATTGCCACCATCTACAGGAAGTTTTTCCGGAGCTACATTCTTAAAATAAACAGGATAATTGTATTCTTTAATTACACTGCCATCTTCATTTTTTTGGATCCTGAACATATTATCATATAAATTCACGCTATCTTTTTTATAGGTAAGGTCTTCTCCCTGTTTCAAGGTTTTAAAAACATTAGCGGTAGTACCACTTACCTCTCTGCTGGTATAATTATCAGCCCAGATGGTGAGTGCAGTTCCGTTTTGTTTGAATACGGCCCAGAATAATACTACTGATGCAAATATGGCTAATAAGGCGCCAATAGGCCTTTTTTCAGATGCCTGTGCTTTAAAATACAGGGATGCATAAAAATAGATAACCGGAATACACGCAAAAATGAATGCGTCTGTACTATCTGATCCGAAAATATTTTTAGGGATTATCCACCCAAGGATACCCGCAATTATTGCCGGGATAAAAATTGTTACTACGATCCTTGCAAAAGGCATATCTTCTTTTGTCATGGGCTTTCTTATATCCCCTGATGCATAATGTTTGGTGCCCATTATAAAGATGATAACGCCCAGGAACATACCAATACCTGCAGCAACAAATGCATATTTCCAGCCCCATACAATGATAATTGCTGCGCTGAAAAAGTTGCAGATAAAGGCGCCTATATTGATGCCCATATAAAAAATATTATAACCTTCATCTTTTCTTTTGATGTACTGGGGAGCGTTGTATAAATTACCTAAAAGGGTGGAGATATTGGGCTTAAAAAAACCATTGCCAAAAATTACCAGGGTCATAGACAGGTAAAGCATCGGTAAACTGTGCACTGCCATCAGGCAATAGCCTGCACCCATCATTAAGCCACCTGCAATAATAGACCTTCGGTAGCCAAAATACCTATCGGCCAAAAGACCACCGATAAAGGGAGTAAGAAATACCAAGGCTATGAATGTTCCGTAAAGATCTGAAGCTTCACTATTGGTCATGGCAAAACCATGCTCAACATTTTTGAGGTATAATAAAAAGATACCGATCATCAGGTAGTAGCCAAATCGTTCCCACATTTCTGAGAAAAATAAATAAGGCAGTGCCCTTGGATGTTTTCTCGCAGAGCCCTGTGGGCGATTTGAAGTTTCTTCTGCGATGTCATTTGTTGTTTCGGCCATGCTTGTAATTTTTAGACAGGTAAGATAAAATAAAAAGGCGATCTATAGATCGCCTTTTATAAAAATTATGAGGTCCTTTATTTTTTCATGGCTGTCTTGTATAAAATCCATCCCATGACGGCAAAGAATAAAACACCCAGTAAATAGTACATGTTCTCTCCAATAGCACCGGTGATCCCGCCTTCCATGCTTATGGATTTTAATAATTTTTCCCCGCTTTCACTTCCTACAATAAATGCAATTACCACACCTGCAACAGCTCCTCCTGCTACAAGCCCGGTGGCAAATAAGCTACCTTTTCCAAGTTCATCTTCTTCGGGGCTTGTTTCAATATCATCTTTTTTCTTTTTACGGTCAACCAGTCCTTTTATGGCACCACCAATTGCAATGGGTAAAGTTGTTGACAAAGGTAAGTATGAACCAACCGCAAAACTTAATGACCTGATGCCACATAGTTCCATCACTATTGCAAGAAAAACACCAACGAAAACATATTGCCAGTCTAAATTAAAGGAAAGAATACCTTTTATTAATGTTGCCATTAAAGTTGCCTGTGGGGCCGGGTATTTTTCTGTACCTATGGCATGGTTAATACCCTGTGCCACCATTTCGCTGGTCGGTTTGTCTAAATATTTTATCGTAATTCCAATAACGATCGAAGACACAATAGCACCTACAAATAAAGCGATCTGCTGGTTGCGTGGCGTGGCGCCAACAATATAACCGCTCTTAAGATCCTGTGAAGTGGCGCCTGCATTTGCGGCAGCGATACAGATCATTCCACCCACAACCAATACCAGTGGCTCATAAGTTTCACCCGTCCATCCTACTGCAATAAATATCAGGCTGGTTCCCATTACCGTGGCAATGGTCATACCGCTGATTGGATTATTAGATGAACCTATCAGGCCAACTATTCTTGAAGAAACAGTAACGAACAAGGCGCCAAAGATGAGCACCAGGACACCTATCAATATTTTTTGTAGAATGCTGTCACCCGGAACCTGGGGCAATATTGCAATTAGCGCAACCAATGCAAGGCTTCCCAATCCAACAACTTTTAAACTCAGGTCTCTTTCAGTTCTTAAAACGCTGTTTTTTTCCTCACCTGCATTTTTTATGGAGCTCACACTTCCTTTGATTGACTTTACAATTGTTGGAACTGTTTTTATTAAAGTGATGATGCCGCCTGCAGCAACTGCTCCTGCACCGATCTGGCGGATGAACGCATAATAAATTGCCGCGGAGTAATCATTAAATGTATGTGTTGCAGCATTCCAACCACCTTTGCCTCCATCTTTTGTAACATCGGCCAGGTATCCAAGTTTGGCCAGTTGAACAGCAATAGTGTCTGCAGGCACAATGGATGATAATAGCGGTATCAGAACAAGCCAGCTTAATACGCCACCTGCAACCAGCACCCCGGCAATACGTGGCCCGATAATATAACCTACGCCCAAATACTCAGGAGTAATTTCACCACTTAGCTTGGCCGAAGGGAAAAACTTATTTGTTTGTTGTGTTATCCAATAAGGAGTTTCCGCAATTACATGTAATATTTTTTGCAGGATGGCATAGCTGAAAGCAACACCTAAACCCCAAAAGGCTGTCTTTGCAAAATCACCACCTTTTTCGCCTGCTTTTAAAACATCACCGCAAGCCGTTCCTTCTGGATAGGGCAGGGTATCATGCTCATTTACGATCAATGCTTTTCTTAACGGAACCATCAATAAAGTACCTAACATGCCTCCTACAATTGCAAGAATCAATATTGTTACGTAATTAAAATAAGATGCACTATCAGGTGAAGAAAGAAACAAAAAGCCAGGCAATGTAAAAGCAACACCTGCAGCAATACTTTCGCCTGCACTGCCTGTTGTTTGAATAATATTATTTTCAAGAATAGTAGTTTTAAAAAACCTGCGACCTAATGTTATGGCAATTACTGCAATTGGGATAGAAGCAGAAACGGTTAAGCCCGCTTTTAATGCCAGGTAAACAGTAGCGGCGCCAAATATTACTCCAAATAAACTGCCTAACAAAATTGACTTAACCGTCAATTCCTTCATAATGGTTTGGGGAGATACAAATGGATGAAATGCTTTTTTCTCAGACATGATGAGTTGGTTTAGAAAAGAAAGATAAATAAAAAGGCGATACATTTTAGTATCGCCTTGGAAATAAAAATTTTAGTTTATGCTGAGCCGGTCTTGTCTTTTAAGATCTGGTTGAAGGATTTTAGCCTGGAATAAATTAATATGCCACCAATGAATGCGGCTATCACTAAAATAAGAAAGAACATTTTTTTGTCGGTAAAGTCATCCCAAAAACCAGTCATAACACCGGCAACTTTACCACCAATGGAAGTTGATAAAAACCATCCTCCCATCATTAAAGCTGTAAGCCTTGCAGGGGCAAGTTTTGAAACAAGGGATAAACCTATAGGACTTAAGAAGATCTCACTTATAGTAAAAACAAAGTACGTGCCCCATAGCCACGCAGGTACTGCCTTATATCCATAAATGGAAGGAACCGACATGACGGCGAAAACCATAACCAATGCAGATAGTCCTGATATAAATAACGCCATTCCAAACTTAGAAGCCGTGGTAGGTTCTTTTCCTCGTTTTCGTAAATAATCAAATAGTGGGACAAAGAGTAAGGTAAGTAATACAATAAATAAAGGATTAATGGATTGAAATAATTCGGTATTGATGAGTTTTACACTTTTGCCTCCTGGCCATTGGTCCTTTGGTACATTGTTGAAATATGGGTCAGGCCCCATTACTTTTACCACATTTCCACTATCATCTTTAACGTTTACGAAATACTCATCTACTTTATTAACCAGCCTGGGATTATCTGATACTTCCTGTAACGGGAATAAAGTACCGGTGATCCTTGCCGTAGTTTCTGAAGCTGTTCTGTCCGTATGCTTCTCAGCCCATAAGGTAAGTCCTGTGGAGTTCTGGTTATAGATAGTCCAGAAAACAATACTTACAGCAAAAATGAATAATAATGCACCGATCCCTTTTTTATCCTGCCCTTTTGCTTTTACATATAATGATACATAAAAAGCTATAATGGGTAAACATGCAAATATAAAAGCATCATTAGCTGGGGTTCCCATTAAAGTACTGCCAAACAATTGTGTGGGTATAAACCAACCTATTGCTGCTGCTATCAATGCAGGTAAAAATACATACCCAAAAATTTGTCCCAGCGACATATCTTCTGCCTGTACCGGTTTTTTTACGTCAGCATATTTTACAGATTTTAAATTTATAGCAAGGATTATCAGTCCGATCACCAGTCCAACCCCGGCTGCAGCAAAAGCATATCCCCAGCCATACTCATTCCTTAAATACGCCGCAACAAAATTGCATACAAAGGCCCCGATATTAATGCCCATGTAAAAAATATTGTATGCATTATCCTTTAAGGGTTGAAGATCTGCCCTATTGTAAATATTACCCAGCAGCGTTGAGATATTTGGTTTAAAGAATCCATTACCGACTATTATTAATCCAAGACCTACCAACATGGCAGAGTTTCCTGGAACTGATAAAGCGAAATATCCCAATGCCATTAAACTTCCTCCCAGGAAAATAGATTTGGTATAGCCGAGGTATCGGTCAGCAATAAGTCCACCGATAAAGGGAGTGAGGTAAACAAGTGCAATAAAGCTGCCCACTATATCTGCTCCTATATCCTGTGAGAATCCTTTGCCTCCTGTAGTAGTATCAATAAGGTAGAGAAAGAGGATACCCACCATTAAATAATATGCAAAACGTTCCCACATTTCTGTGAAGAACAGGACATATAATGCTTTTGGATGTTTTCCTAGTTTAGCTTGTTCACTCATGTTTTGTAGTTTTAAAATACTGGTTAGTTTGTTAAGAGACCCAAAATAGTAAAATTCTGTTTAGCAATACAAAAATCATTATATCTATTTTTATAGGATACGTTACAAAAAATCACCATCTTGTTGCCATTTATAAAGTTTTATGTTGAAATGAGGCGTTAGATTTTTAAATTCGCAATCATTAGTTCAGCATCTTAAATTTTAAACCAATAATGAATATCCTTTTAGTTGGCTCTGGCGGCAGGGAGCATACCCTGGCCTGGAAGCTAAAGCAAAGCCCATTGTGCAGTCAATTATTTATAGCACCCGGTAATGCCGGAACTGCAATATTGGGCACCAACCTGGCTATTGCGGTATCAGATTTTGAAGGTATTGCAGAAGCTTGTATTTCCAACAACATCGAAATGATATTGGTGGGACCGGAAGAGCCCCTGGTAAAAGGTATCTATGATTTTTTTAAAAGTAAAAAGGAACTTGAACATATAAAAGTGATTGGGCCCTCAAAAGAAGCATCCCAACTGGAAGGCAGTAAGGCTTATGCAAAAGCATTTATGAAGCGGCATAATATACCCACTGCTGCTTATGAAGAATTTACTGCTGATAAATACCTGGAAGGCGTTGCCTACATTAAATCACAATCGCTTCCTGTTGTATTAAAAGCAGATGGCCTTGCTGCAGGTAAAGGGGTTTTAATTTGCCAGAACCACCTGGAAGCGATCGCAGAATTTGAGTTGATGTTGTTAAGATCAAAATTTGGAGAGGCTGGCAAAAAAGTAGTGGTGGAAGAATTTTTAAAAGGAATTGAACTAAGCGTTTTTGTCTTAACCGATGGCAAACATTATTTGATATTGCCCGAAGCAAAAGATTATAAACGTGTTGGAGAAGGAGATACAGGGCTTAACACAGGTGGTATGGGGGCTGTAAGCCCGCTGCCTTTTGTTGACAAGGCATTTTTACAAAAAGTAAAGAAACAAATAATTGAGCCCACCATTGAAGGGTTTAAAAAAGAACAACTCGATTACAAGGGATTTGTTTTTTTGGGTTTGATGAATGATGATGGAGAACCCAAAGTGATCGAGTATAATTGTCGTTTAGGCGATCCCGAAACAGAGGTGGTTATACCAAGAATAAAAAATGATCTTGTTGAATTATTAATGGCTACTGCAGCCGAAAAAATCGATACCATTAAATTAGAAATTGATAAAAGAGCCGTGGCAACAGTGGTAGCCGTTAGTGGCGGATATCCTGGTGATTATGAAAAAGGAAAACTGATAAATGGCCTATACGATACCGTTTTAGAAGATTGTATCATTTTTCATTCAGGAACAAAAAAGGAAGGAGATGATATTGTTACCAATGGAGGTAGAGTTTTGGCGGTAACCTCATTTGGACAGAATATCACAGAAGCTGTGGAGCAATCAAACTATATGCTGGAGCAATTGCATTTTGAAGGTATGTATTATCGCAATGATATCGGTTATGAATTTAAAAAAGACCTGGACCTGGTAAAATAATGCGGAGGGATATCACCGGTAAAATTGAGAACAGCGAAATTCCTATTGCTTAATATCTTAGCAAAGCACTGCCCCACCCTTTTTTACAAAAAACAACCCATTGCCAAAAATTCTGTAAAATGTTGAAAAATAAAGGGTTTGCCGTTGTTAATTCAAATATTTTCCACCAACTTTGCTGGCATTGATTAAAATCTTTTTCACACCAATATTATATGGGCCTTTTTAATTTTTTTACACAAGAAATAGCGATCGATCTGGGTACGGCAAATACCCTCATTATACACAACGATGAAATTGTAGTGAATGAACCTTCTATTGTTGCCCTTGACAGGAACAATCCCAAAAATATTTTAGCGGTAGGTAAGAAAGCATTGATGATGCATGAAAAGACCCATGAGAGCATCAGGACCGTTCGCCCTTTGAAAGATGGTGTTATCGCTGATTTTAATGCTGCCGAACTGATGATCAGGGAAATGATCAAGCTGATCTATCCCAAAAAACCCCTGTTTGCCCCAAGCTGGCGCATGATGATCTGCATACCCAGCAGCATTACCGAAGTTGAAAAGAGAGCCGTAAGGGACAGTGCAGAACAGGCAGGTGCAAAAGAAGTTTATTTGATCCATGAGCCCATGGCAGCAGCTTTGGGTATTGGTATAGATGTTGAAGAACCGGTGGGTAATATGATCATTGATATAGGTGGTGGAACCACGGGCATTACGGTAATTGCCCTGGCAGGTATTGTATGCGACCAGAGTATCCGTATCGCAGGTGATGAATTTACAGCAGATATCATGGAGGCGCTCCGCCGCTACCACAGTTTATTGATAGGAGAGCGTACTGCCGAACAGATCAAAATACAGGTTGGCGCTGCCATGAAAGACCTCGATAATCCACCCGATGATATACCCGTGAACGGAAGAGATTTGGTAACCGGTATTCCCAAGCAGGTAATGGTTAGTTACCAGGAAGTAGCTGAAGCACTCGATAAAAGCATTTTCAAAATTGAAGAAGCCATATTAAAAGCTTTGGAAACCACTCCGCCGGAACTGGCATCAGATATCTACCGCAGGGGTTTATATATTACTGGTGGCGGTGCATTGCTTAGGGGACTGGATAAAAGGCTGAATGCAAAAATAAAATTGCCTGTGCATGTTGCAGATGATCCATTGAAAAGTGTGGTAAGGGGTACAGGTATCGCACTGAAGCATTATGACAGGTATCCTTTTGTGATGCGTTAGTTTCTTTGAGTAATTAGTAATTGGTAATTGGGATTGCCCAATTCCAAATTCCTAACTCCCAATTCCAAATCCCCTTAACAGGTGCGTAATATCTTTCTTTTCATTCGCCGTTATTTTAATTTTATCCTGTTCATTTTGTTACAGGGATTCAGCATCTATTTGATAGTCCGTTACAGTAACTTTCACAAAGCCATATTCAGCAACACTGCCAACCAGTTTACGGGTAAGATCAACAAAAACTATGATCGTGTTGAGTATTATTTCCGGCTTAAAAAAATAAACGATTCCCTTGTGGCAGCCAATGAAAAGCTGTACAATAAATTAAAAGCCGATTTTGACCTGCCCGATACCACCAGCAATTATTTCATCGATTCTATTAAGATAGACTCCATGGAAAGGTTTCGTAAATACCATTATTATCCTGCCAAAGTGGTTTACAATTCTGTTGCGGCCCAAAATAATTTCATTGTATTGGGGCGTGGCGCTTCTCAAAATATAAAGGAAGGTATGGGTATCATCGATCCCAACACCGGTGTGGTTGGTATTGTAACTGAAGCCAGTGCCGATTTTGCAGTTGTAATGAGCCTGCTGCATAAAGACAGCCATATCAGTGGTAAATTATTAAAAGGCGGCGAAACGGGCACTTTAAGTTGGGATGGAAATACGCCCAATATCATTGCCCTTAACGGGATACCGCGGAGCGCAAAAGTGAATAAAGGGGATACGATTATTTCCAGCGGCTTCAGCACAAGTATTCCAATTGGCATGATGATCGGCATTGTGCAGGATGTGAGGCCTGATAAAAGCACAAACAATTATCTGATAAAATTCAGGTCAGCCGCCAATTTTTATAACCTGGAATATGTATATGCTATCGATAATAAACAGGCCCCGAGTATAAAAGCAATTTTAGATACAGTTAAGAAAAGAACACAGTAATGAGTTACTGTAATATATGAGTACGTTCGTAAAAAATATTATCCGTTTTGCTTTATTCATCCTTGTGCAGGTTTATGTGCTTGACAGGATCCACCTGCACCAGATGCTGACGCCATATCTTTATTTTCTTTTCATTATCTGGCTTCCCTTCCGCATGGGCCGTACACAGCAAATGCTCATTGCTTTTGTACTTGGCTTCGCCATGGACAGTTTCCGTCATCACCCGGGTTTTCATACTGCTGCCTGCGTAATGATCGCCTATATCCGGCCTTTCTTCATTAATCTCCTCATTCCCCAGGAAGGTGCTGATAACAATTACCAGGAACCTTCGTTTAAAAGTATGGGAGGTATTGTACCATACATGATCTTTGTTGCTGTATTAACATTCATTCATCATGGCTGGTTGTTCTTACTGGAAGCCTGGCAGTTTGGGAACATCTGGTATTTTCTGGTAAAGACAGTTTTATCAACCTTGTTGAGTTTATTGCTGATCATCATTACAGAATTATTATTTACAAGGCAGCAAAAATTCAGGACCAATACGGTTTAAGTTGAACTTCAAAAGTAAAAAGTAAAAAGTGTCCGTATTTAATCAATCAAGAAAGAATGTGATCATGCTGGTTTTCATCGGCATGTTTGTTATTATCTTTTTACAGTTGATAAACCTGCAGCTATTTTCTTCAAAGTATAAAATTGATGCAGAGAACCAGGGTATTTTCAGAAAAGTTATTTATCCCGACAGGGGGGTGGTGTATGACAGAAAGGGGAAGGTTATTTTACAGAACACGGTTATTTACGATCTGATGGTGATCCCCGGTAAAATTAAAGGAACCGATACCGCAACCCTTTGCAATATCCTGAACATTGACACAGCCGAGTTTCACAAACGCATCATCACTGCAATCATAAAAAATAAAAATTACCGGGCATCTGTTTTTGAAGCTTTGTTGAGCAACGAAAAAATGGCCAAGCTCAACGAGGTCATGTATAAACTGGTACCAGGCTATTTTTTACAGGAGCGCTCAGTAAGAGATTATCCCTTCGAAGCCGGTGGCAACATTTTTGGTTACCTGGGTGAAGTGGATTCTAATATTTTAAAGAACCCTGCTTATGAAGGTTATGTAATGGGCGATTATATCGGCCGTGCCGGCATTGAAAGAACCTATGAGAAAGTATTGATGGGCCAGCGGGGAATTGAATTCTGGAAGCGGGATAATAAGAACAGGCTGACAGACAGGATGGATGAAGGGAAATTTGATACGATCGCCGTTCCAGGAAAGAATATGTACACCTCCATTGATATTGACCTGCAGGCATTGGGCGAAAAACTCATGGAAAATAAGTTAGGGTCCATCGTTGCAGTTGATCCCCGCACAGGAGGTATATTGGCCATGGTGAGCAGTCCTACATACAAACCTAAATTGCTAACAGGCGCCGAAAGAAAAAAACATTATGCCGAATTATTACTGAGCCCTGCAAGGCCACTGTTCAATCGCTCAGTAAGTGCCACTTATTCACCGGGATCTACATTTAAAACACTACAGGCACTTGTTGGCCTGCATGAAGGAGTCATTACTACTGAAACAACGGTTTTCTGCTCGGGCGCTTTTTATGGTTGTGGTTCGGGTAAACCCATGCGTTGCCTGGATTATGGAACATTTGATCTGAGGAATGCGATCAGGTTGAGTGACAATACTTATTTTGCCACGGTGATGCAGCGGGTAATAACAAATCCAAAATATCCCAGCCAGGATAGTAGCCTTGCTGTGTGGGACAGGTATATGTATGCCTTTGGGTTGGGCCATAAATTAGGTATAGATGTTCCATCTGAGAAGAGCGGAAATATTCCGACACCGGCACAGTTTGATAAAGTGTATGGAAAAGGTTCATGGAATTACTGCAATTTCCGTTCGGTAAGTATTGGCCAGGGAGAAGTGGATGTTACACCAATTCAGACTGCAAACGAAATGGCATATATTGCCAATAAAGGCTGGTATAAAATTCCGCACCTGGTTGACTCTATTGAAGATGGCGATAAATTCGATATGCTGTTGAAGTTTAAAGAAAAGCATAGCGCCGTTAATATTCCCGATAGTGTATTTGAAGTGGTTCATGATGGCATGCAGGCTGTGGTTGATGGTGGAACAGGCGGTGGAGCAAAAGTTCCGGGTATTGCTATTTGTGGCAAGACCGGTACGGTTGAAAACTATTACCGTGGAGTAAAACAACCTAACCACGCATTCTTTTGCGGATTTGCACCAAGGGATAATCCAAAGATCGCCATTATGTGTGTGGTAGAGAACAGCGGGCGCTTTGGTGGTACCTATGCAGCACCGATTGTAGGATTGATGATCGAGAAATATTTAAATGATACCATCGCAGCAGACAGGCAGGCCATAGTTGAAAAATTCAATAAAATGAATTTAATTCCTCCACGTATTTATAGTGAAATGAAAACATTGGACTCCATGTTGCATCGCAAAGATTCGGCCTATTTGATCGCCAAGGGTTATATAAAGCTGATAAAGGATACCATGGATATGGACGAAAGTGCGGAGCAGGAAATTTTAGACCAGATCAAAAAGGAAAAAGAAGACCAGAAGAAAGACCAAAAGAAAAAAGAAGATAGCGCCAGGAAATTAAAAATTAATACAGAAGCAATATTGCCATCTGAAAAAAAGAAACCAGCGCTTCCGGATTCAATAAAAAATTAAAAATCACAAGTATCATTACTCAACATGCAACAAAAAAATCCAAGCATATCAAAAGGCATAGATTGGCTGATGGTTTGGCTTTATGCTATTATAGTGATATTTGGTATTGTATGCATATACTCTGTAGAATATAAAACTTCCGATAATATCATGCAGTCATTTATCGGGTTCAAGAAGAATTATAGTAAGCAGCTATTCTTTTTTGCAGCCTGTATTGTGGTTGCTGTTTTTATTTTATTAACAGATAGTAAGCTGTTCACCGCAACCTCCAATATTTCTTATTTAGTAGGTATTCTTTTGGTGCTGGCAACTTTTGTTGTAGGTAAAGAGATCAAGGGTTCTAAAAGCTGGATACCACTTGGCTTTATGAACCTGCAGCCGGTGGAGTTGTGTAAGATATTTACCGCATTGGCACTCTCTAAGTACCTGTCTATGCCCGACACGGATTTCAGAAAGTCAAAATCACAGTTGATTGCGGCAGCCATTGCTTTTACACCTGCAGTATTGTCCATACTGCAGGGTGAAACCGGGTTGGCCCTGGTTTATTTTTCCTTTTTAATTCCCATGTACCGGGAAGGCTTGCCTGCAGGTTTTTTGATAACGGGTGCCTCAGTAGCGGTGCTGCTCGTAGTTACTTTACTTTTTGACAGAACGGAATTACTGATCGGCTTTACGGCCATTGCCCTGATGCTTATTTATATTTATTGGCGAAAAATAAAACGCAATTACACCATCCTTGTATTCATTGGACTTGCCTGGGTATTCTGCCTGGTATTTTCCCAGTTTGTTGTTCCCTTTATTTTTAAGGATGTATTGAAGGGATACCAGGGAGACAGGATATTCAGCATGGTTGGAAAAAGCAATCCTTACACCGATGACAAAACTGCGCAACTGGATCAGCCTGATGATAAGAGTAAAAAGATAAAGGAAGAAGCACAGGATTACAATGTAAAACAATCCAAGATCGCCATAGGCTCGGGAGGTTTTTTGGGAAAGGGATTCTTAAAAGGCACACAAACCCGTGGGGATTTTGTGCCGGAGCAACATACCGATTTTATTTTTACTTCCGTGGGAGAGAATTTTGGTTTTTTAGGTAGTGGCATATTAATGCTCATCTACCTTATTTTTATTTTGCGTATCATCAGTATAGCGGAGCGGCAGCGAAGTACATTCAGCAGGGTATATGCTTACGCTGTTGCGGGTATCATGTTCTTTCATATCGCGGTTAATATTTGTGTAACCATTGGCCTGGCACCGGTTATCGGCATCACCCTGCCTTTGATGAGCTATGGCGGTTCATCGCTCTTAACTTTTACCATGCTTATCTTTATTTTGATCAAACTTGACGCAGACAGGCAGATGGTGTTGAGGTAAGAAACCCCCTCCGCCCCCTGAAGGGGGAACTAGGAAGTTCATTTACGATAGTCTCTTTTTTTTATTTATGAGGGTTAATTTTTTTTGAATACATGTAGCTTTATTTTCAAGAGGCCCGGTAAGATTGTGAGGACGAGTTCCCCCTTCAGGGGGCGGAGGGGGCAAGGAGTCGTGCTTCTACCTCAATTCAAATGCCTGTTGGCTGGCCTTATATGCAGGGAACCAGGCAGCGATGAATGCAATGGTAGTAGCTGTTACTGCCACTAAAATAAAATCAGTAGCAATTAATTTAACCGGGAAGTGATCTAAGAGAAAAGAACCGCCAGCTAATTTTATAATTTCAAATTTTAACTGCAGCAGGCAAAGTATGATTGCCATCAAGATACCGGCTGCTGTACCAATGCTCCCCAGTAACAATCCTTCACCTAAGAAAATTTTAAGAATACTTTTTTGAGATGCCCCCATGCTTTGCAGTACATTGATGTCCTTTCTTTTTTCCAGTACCAACATAGTTAATGCACTTACCATATTGAATGCGGCAATAATGAGAATAAGGGTAAGTACGCCATAGATGGCCCATTTTTCCAGCTTCATCGTATTGTACAGGCTGGTGTTCTGCTCGTATTTGGTTTGTACTTTATAGTTATTTCCCAATAATGTGGTGAGTGTTTTCTTTTCTTCTTCAGGGTCTCCATCATTTTTTAGTTTTATTTCCATGGCACTATATTCATCTGCAGCAAAACCCATTTGTTGTTTTACAAAACCAATATTGGTAATGGCATATTTGTCATCAAACTCCTGTTGTATGGTAAATGAACCGGAGGATTTGATAAACCCTTCGCTTAGGGATTGTAAAGGATCGTTATTGCTATTGTTTTGTTTGGGTAAGATGACTGTAAGCTCATCGGCAGCATATGCCGGGTCAAAAGTTAATGCTGCTGCATTTTGAATACCTGAACCCGTTACCAGGTAAGGCTCTTCGGTAGTGCCGGTAAAATATTTACCCCGGTTGGTCTTAGCAGCAACACCGCTTACTTTTTCATAATCCGCATCTACGCCTTTAAGATAAATAACTGTTTGTGCGTCATTATTTTTAAGCAGCGCCTTTTCTTCAGCGATCAGGGAAGATACAGCAACACCGGGCTGTTTTTTTATGGAAGCGATCTGTTCTTGAGTGAGCGTAAAAGTTTTACCGGTCGCAGGAATAATTTTTATATCCGAATAAAAAGAAGAATATAATGATTTGACCAGGTCCTCAAATCCATTGAACACACTTAATACCAATACCTGGCAGCAGGTGGCAAATGCAATCACGCCAACGGTAACCCATGCAATGATGTTAATAGCATTGGCACTTTTTTTTGCTTTAAAATATCTCCAGGCAAAGGTGAAATACATGTATGGTTTGTGGTTTATGATTTGTTGTTAAGGGGCAGCGGGTTGAAAACTACAAACTACAAACCACCAACTACAAACTATTACTTGTCTTCTTCTTTTTTGATTTCCTTGAATATCTTATCCATCTTATCTACATAATCCAGGGTATCGTCTATATAAAATGTAAGTGTGGGCATACTGCGTAACTGGTGGCGTACCCTTTCGGTCAGCATTTTTTTGATCTCCCAACTGCGCTCTTCAATTTTTTTTAAGGCATCAAAACTATCGGCCACTTTAAAAAAGCTAAGGTATATTCTTGCTTCATACAGGTCGGGGGTAATCTTTACCGATGTTATGGAAACCATTCCGCCATCCATCATGGATAACCCTAACCGCTGAAAAATATCGCTGAGTTCCTTGTTCAATAACCCCGCCACCTGTTTCTGTCTTTTGCCTTCTAACATGTTTATTACGCTTTAATCATTGTAAAATTAGTTACTTTGCCTTGATTTGACAGAATTTTAAAACAATGAAGAAATACGCAAGGCTTTTTCGCTACCTGGCTGCTTATAAAGCCAATATCGGGTTATATTTTTTGTTCATCATATTAGCGATCGTGTTCTCGATTGTATCGATTGGATCCTTACCTTTTTTCCTCGACCTGATATTCAACAAGGGTAGAGCCGATATACTCAAGCCCGAGACGATCAAAACTTCGCAGGACCTGATCAACTATATAAGTTATAATCTGCAGGAGTTGATGCGGGAGAATGGAAAGATGTATGTGCTTTCGCTGATCTGTGTTATGGTGGCAATTGCCGTGCTTCTTAAGAACGTATTCACCTACCTTTCCTATTATATCCTGGCCCCAATGCGTAACGGGGTAATGAACCGTTTACGGAAAGAACTTTTTCAAAAGATATTGACAATGCCCATCAGTTATTTCACGGAACAGCGCAAGGGTGATATCATGAGCCGCATGACCAATGACGTGGGCGAACTGGAGAATTCAGTAGTAGGAACTGTTGAAGGATTGATAAAGGATCCTTTAAATCTTTTGTTCCTCCTGACTACTTTAGTTTTTATTAGTCCAACGCTCTCTTTATTCTTATTGGTGTTATTGCCTCTCACGGGTTTGATCATAGGTCGGCTGAGCCGGGCACTCAAAAAACAATCCAATGCGGCAGCCATTAAACAGGGAGAAGCATTATCCGTACTTGATGAAACCCTTGGTGGTTTGCGTGTAATAAAAGCCTTTACCGCAGAATGGCTGGTAGGTAAGAAATTTGAAGAACACAATGAAGCGCTCTTTCATATAAAAAATAAAATGCAGTACCGTCGTGACCTGGCTTCACCACTATCCGAATTTTTAGGTGTACTGGTTCTATGTGCTATATTATATTTTGGAGGACAGTTGGTGCTTGGGGGTAACTCTGGGGGGCTCACCGATAAGGGGTTTATTTGGTACATAGGAATTTTTACGCAGATCATCAGTCCCGCGAAATCATTATCTACATCATTTTACAATATGCAGAAAGGCACTGCTGCCATTGCACGAATAGAAGAAGTGTTGCAGGCACCGGTAATGGTGGAAGAAGCTGCTGATCCTAAACCGATAAAAAGTTTTGAGCACGCAATCGAATTTAAAAATGTTGGGTTTGCTTATGATGATGTGACCATTTTAAAGAATATCAACCTAAGGATAGAAAAAGGAAAAACAGTTGCATTGGTTGGCAGCAGCGGCGCCGGTAAAAGTACACTGGCAGACCTTGTCCCCCGTTTTCATGATGTGAGTACAGGAGAATTGCTGATAGACGGAGTTAATATAAAAGCATATTCACTTAACCAGTTAAGAGGATTAATGGGCATTGTAACTCAGGAGCCTATTTTATTTAATGATACCATTGCCAATAATATTACACTGGGAATTGATAACGCAACACAAGATGCCATTGAGCAGGCTGCAAAAATTGCCAATGCACATAATTTTATTTTGCAGAAAGAAGAAGGCTATAATACCAATATCGGTGACCGCGGTGGTAAATTAAGTGGTGGCGAACGCCAGCGTATGACCATTGCAAGAGCTGTGCTTAAAAATCCACCGATCCTTATTCTTGATGAAGCAACTTCTTCATTAGATACTGAAAGTGAAAGGCTGGTTCAGGATGCCATCAATAATTTGATGAACAACCGTACTTCACTGGTCATTGCACACCGGTTAAGCACCATCCGTCATGCAGACGAAATTATAGTTTTACAAAAAGGGGAGATCGTGGAGAGAGGGACACATGATGGCCTGATTGCGCAAAATGGTTTTTATAAAAGGTTGGTAGATATGCAGGAGGTGAGGTAGAGGGCAGATACTTGTCACTTAATACTGGATTAGAGCATTCAGTATGAAGTACCTTTTATCAGGCATCCAGTATCCACGATCTTTTATTTATGCCCCTTCTATCAAACCAACCGCATTACCCCATGGATCAAGTACAGTGGATACTTTTATTCCGCCACCAACTTCAGATGTGTCTTGTAAAATAGTTGCACCTTCACTTACCAGTTTTTTTACACAATCTTCTATACCGTCAACAGCCCAGTGAGTTACAGTCTGGTTGCCAAAGGTTGTTGTTTCGTCCTGGGGATGTAATCCCAGCTCACAGCCATTAATATCAAAGCCTACATAAAAGGCCTCATCAAAATAAGGTTTAATTCCTAATAGATTGCTGTACCATACTTTTGCTGCATGCAGATCGGGTACATAATAGATAACAGTTCTAAGTTTTTTAAACATACAATCAAGTTTTAGTCACGATGGCACTAAGGTTCACAAAGTTTGGGTAATAAAAAAGAGAATGAGTTTATTCATTCTCTTTTTTTATTCTTACTCCAGATTCTCCGCCGCGGCGGAGCGGAGGGCTTTTATTTCGCTGCTCCCATCTTCGCTTCCATACTCAATGTAGCATGAGGTACTGCACGTAAACGGGCTTTGTCGATCAGTTGGCCTGTTACACGGCAAATGCCATAGGTCTTATTCTCGATACGCATTACCGCTTTTTCCAGGTGATCAATAAAAGTGATCTGGCGGCTGGCCATTTGGCTAAGTTGCTCTCTTTCCATACTCATGCTGCCATCTTCCATGGTCATGTAGCGGGCATCATCATTATCTCCACCCATTTCATCCTTACGGGTAATTAATCCCTGCAGGTAGTTCAATTCTTTTTTAGCAGAATCGAGCTTACGCTGGATGATCTCCCTGAACTCCGTAAGGTCAACATCGCTGTAACGTACTATTGGAGCACCCAGGTCATGTACAGGCTGGTCAAGCACCGATTTGGTAAACTCAGGCTGGTATTTTCGGGAGGTTTTCGTATTTATCTTAGGCAACACAACCGGTTTGGCCGGTGTGATCTTGATATCCTTTGCTTTTTCAGGCGATTTGGCTTTCACCGGAACTACAGCTTTTGGAGGCTCTTTTTTAACCGGGGCAGGTTTTGCTGCTGATTTTTTAACCGGAGCAAGTTTTGCTGCTGGTTTTTTTACTTCAATTTTTTTCATGGGTTTCTGTACTGTTTTTTTAGCTGCAGCCTTAACCACTGGTTTTGCTGCTTTTTTTACCACAATTGCCTTTTTAGGGGCTTTTTTTATAACTTTTGCTGTTTTTTTAACCGGTTTTCCACCTGCCGAACGGGCAGGTTTGGCTACAGGTTTTTTAGCCACTGCTTTCGCACCTGCCGGACGGGAAGGTTTGGCCGGGGCCGATTTCCTGCCTGACGGGGAGGCGGGTTTTACTGATTTTGCAGTTTTTTTAGCAGCGGGTTTTGCAGCCTTCTTTTTTGTAGCCATACTATTAACCTTTTTTAAGTACGTTCACCTGTAATATAGCTTCATTCACTTCTATTTCAATACCGTTATTTATTTCGGGTAAAAAAGCAAGCGAATCAGCCAGAATTTCGGCGCAAATATAATCTTTATATTGAATTATAGATGGTTGCAGGCCTGCATTTTCACTTACTGTTACATCTATCCTGTCAATAAGGTTAAATCCACTGTCTTTTCGGATGTTTTGAACCTTGTTTATAAATTCCCTGGCATTTCCCTCTTTCTTCAGATCATCTGTAATTACTATATCTAAAGCTACTGTTAAGTGACCTTTTACAGCAACTTCATAGCCCGGGATCTCATCTGTTGACACTTCCAGGTCTTCAGCGTTGATGATTATAGGCTCTTCCCCTGAATTTGCATATTCGGGGTTAAGGATATAATCATACTCCAGAACCTTATCAATGGTTGCATTATCGAATGCGGCAATTTGATCAGCAGCCCATTTCATTTTAGGCCCCAGCTTTTTACCCAGGGTCTTAAAATTGGCCTTGGCTTTTTTCTTTATAAAGTCATTGCCGGCGCTTAAAACCTCCACTTCCTTGATATTGGTTTCTGCCTTAATGATATCGGCCACTTTATTTATACGCCCTGCCATGGTGCTGTCCAACGCCGGGATAAACACCTTTTGCAAAGGCTGCCTTACTTTAAGATTTACTTTTTTATTCTTACGGAGTGATAAAATGAGCGAAGATATATCCTGTGCCAGTTGCATTCTCTTTTCAAGGTCAATATCAATTACTGATCCCTCCACTTTCGGGAAATCAGTATGGTGCACAGATTCATTTTTGAAACGGCCTGAAACTGTGTTCAGGTTATTGAATAACCAATCGGCAAAAAATGGCGCAACAGGTGCCATCAGTTTGCAAAGTGTTTCAAGGCATTCATAAAGGGTCTGGTATGCGCAGATCTTATCATGTTCATATTCACCTTTCCAGAAGCGGCGGCGGCAAAGCCGTACGTACCAATTGCTTAGATGAGCATCAACAAAATCTTCAATGGCACGCCCAGCCTGTGTAGGTTCGTAGGCGTCAAAATTTTCCTGTACATCTTTTATTAAGCTGTTCAAAGAAGATAAGATCCACTGGTCAATCTCGGGCCTTTCCTTTACGGGTATATAATTTTCTTTAAATGCAAATCTATCTACATTGGCATATAGGGCAAAGAACTGGTAGGTATTATAAAGCGTACCAAAGAATTTGCGCTGTACTTCTTTGATCCCTTCCGTATCAAATTTCAAACTATCCCAGGGCGATGCGTTGGTGATCAGGTACCAGCGGGTGGCATCAGCACCAAAGCTGTCAATGGTAGCAAATGGATCTACTACATTGCCTAACCTCTTACTCATTTTATTACCGCTTTTATCCAATACCAGGCCATTGCTTACCACAGTTTTATAAGCAACAGAATCGAACAATAAAACTCCCAGTGCATGTAAAGTGTAGAACCAGCCTCTTGTCTGGTCAACACCTTCGGCGATAAAATCTGCAGGGAAGGCCCCATCCCAACCTTCCCCGAAGGGGAAGGGGTTACCTGCATTTACTTTAGCCATATCTAATCCCCATTGAGCATAAGGCATGGCACCACTATCGAACCAAACGTCTATCAGATCGGACACACGCTGCATGGGCTTGCCTGAAGGGCTTACCAGGGTTATCTCATCAACATAAGGTTTATGCAGGTCAAGTATGCCTTCGTGCAGGTAATGTTTATTGGTCTCACCACCTAAAACTTCAGCAGCTTTTTTTATTTCATTGTTCAGTTCTTCAATGGAACCGATACATTTTTCTTCTTCTCCATCTTCTGTCTTCCAGATGGGCAGGGGAGTACCCCAAAAGCGGCTGCGGCTCAGGTTCCAGTCAACCATATTCTCAAGCCAGTTACCAAAACGGCCTGTACCGGTGCTTGCAGGCTTCCAGTTAATGGTTTTATTCAATTCTATCATTCTGTCCTTAACTGCCGTGGTCTTAATGAACCAGGCATCAAGCGGGTAATAAATTATGGGCTTATCGGTACGCCAGCAATGGGGATAATTGTGTTCGTATTTTTCGACCTTAAAAGCACGGTTCTCTTTTTTTAGTTTTACTGCAATGTCAACATTCACATCCACGTAATCCTTTTCATCTTTATAATTCTTTACATAGCGGTTGCTGAATTCACCAACACCTTCAACAAATTTCCCCTGTTTATCAACCAGGGTTAAAATGCCCAGGTTATTTTTTTGCCCGGTTTTAAAATCATCGGCACCAAATGCGGGGGCGGTATGTACAATACCGGTACCATCTTCGGTGGTAACAAAATCACCAACAACAACTTTAAAAGGCTCTGCTCCGGGTGTTATTTCACGAATCTTTTCTAATGTATTTGCTTCAGAGGGGAGGAGTTGTTCATATGTTATCCCTTCTAATTCCTTTCCTTTGAACGCTGCAATTATTTTCCAAGCCCCCCCACCTCCCAAGGGGGGATTTTTAGAGCCTGCTGTTTTAGGCTCATTAATTTTAGTCAGGTACTCATCAAAATCACCATTTTCACCTTCGGCTTTAAAATATTTACTCACTAATGCTTTAGCAAGTATCACATTATTGGGAAGATGAGTGTAAGGGTTGAATGTCTGTACTAAAACATAATCAATATTTGGCCCAACAGTTAAACCGAGGTTTGATGGGAGCGTCCATGGGGTAGTGGTCCAGGCCAAAAAGAAAACCTCGGCCCCCCCACCCCCCAAGGGGGAATTTTGAGAGTTTGATAATGCAGCAGTAATTTTATTCCAGACAGGGTTCTGACCTTCTCCCCCCTTGGGGGGCGGCGGGGCTTTGAACATCGCCACCGCACTCGTATCCTTCACATCTTTATAAGTCCCCGGCTGATTCAGCTCATGACTGGATAAACCCGTACCTGCTGCAGGGGAGTAGGGCTGAATACTTACACTTTCGTACAGGTATCCTTTTTTATATAATTCACTCAAGCACCACCAAAGGGTTTCAACATAATTATTTTCAAATGTTACATAAGGATCCTTCAAATCAACCCAATAGCCCATTTTTTGGGTGATATTGTCCCATTTATCCTTGAACCGCATTACCACTTCACGGCATTTTTTATTATAATCTTCTACGGAGATCTTAGTTCCAATATCTTCCTTGGTGATACCTAATTCCTTCTCTACGCCCAGTTCAATAGGCAGGCCATGGGTATCCCAGCCGCCCTTACGCTTTACCTGAAAACCCTGCATGGTCTTGTAGCGGCATACCAGGTCCTTTAAAGTTCTTGAAATAACATGATGAATACCAGGCATTCCGTTAGCGCTTGGGGGGCCTTCATAAAATACAAAAGGGGGATGGCCTTCACGGAGCTCAACACTTTTTTCAAAAGTATTTTGATGGTTCCATTTTGCCAGGATCTCTTCACTTATGGAAGGAAGGTTCAATTGCTGGTATTCTGTATATTTTACACTCATATAAATCCCTGAAACTTTAATCTTACGGCGCAATTATTAAATTAGCCGGCCTACGCTTAAATAAGTGTGCAAAGGTAGTAAAATAGCAGGGTTCTTTCGTATGGATAGAATGATAATTTACAAGGGTAACTCCCTGTGTTGCTTGCGTATAATTACTATATTTTTTTTACATCTGCGTGAAACGCCCATTCTGGCTCAATTTCAGCCTCACTTATCCACATATTAAAACCTTTGGCACAGAATTGGCAAGTACTCTCTTCGAAAATACTACAGTTATTTTACTTAAATATTGAATAAAAATTTTTGCTGGTTTAGGGTTTTATTAGGGTAAAAAAGACGGGGGTAGTCTTATTCCCGTCTTACTTTTTTAAACGCTAAATTAAAAGAATTAGGTTCCGCTTTAACATCCATTTTACCACCCTCAATATTTAATTAAAAACCATTTCTTGGCAGCAAGTTTTAATTAGAGGCATTTCAACGAATGCCTTTAATTGTATGTACAATTTAGTTCGTTAGGAATAATAAGCTTCCACTTTTCAATTTAGAAATTTTTCACAAGCCTGTATTGTTTCAATGAGGTCAATATCACTTAATGTATTACTTATAAACCAGCTTTCGTAAGCAGATGGAGGAAGATAAATGCCATGTTGTAACATATGATGAAAGAATCTGTTGAACATAAGGATATCGGCCTTTGATACAGTTTCAAAATCAATTATATCATGATCGCAAAAATGCACACTAATCATACTGCCGATCCTGTTTATCCGATGCTTAATTCCTTTCTTATCAAAAACTGTATGTAAACTTTTTTTGAGATAACTGCATTTATTATCCAAATCTTTATAAATGCCCGGATTATCTTTCAATGCTTTCAGCATCGTGTAACCCGCAATCATAGCTATGGGATTACCACTTAAAGTGCCGCCCTGGTAAACATTTCCCAGAGGAGAAATATGTTCCATTATTTTTTGCTTGCCACCAAATGCTCCAACCGGTAATCCGCCACCAATTATTTTTCCATAGGTCACCAGGTCTGCATCAATTTTAAATACTTCCTGTGCACCTCCGCCAGATAACCGGAAACCGGTCATTACTTCGTCAAAAATGAAAACAATATTTTCTTCATCACAAATTTTTCTAAGGCCTTCCAAATAATCTTTTTTTGGAAGAATGCAGCCCATATTGCCTGCCACAGGTTCAATAATTATTGCGGCAATTTCATTTTTATTTTCTTCAACCAATTTTTTAACAGATACAAGATCATTGTAAGGGGCCGTTAATGTATCCAGTGAAACACCCGCAGTTACACCAGGAATAGTTTGAATATTAAGTGTTGCTACCCCGCTTCCCGCTTTTACTAAGAAAGGATCGGCATGACCATGGTAACAGCCTTCAAATTTTATTATTTTATTCTTGCCGGTGTATCCTCTTGCTAAACGAACAGCACTCATGCAGGCTTCTGTACCACTGCTTACCATTCTTATCAGGTCAACATTAGGAACCATACTTTTTATCAATTCCGCCATTTCAATTTCTAAAAGGGTAGGTGCACCAAATGAAGTTGAATCAATTGCTTTTTCCTGTATTGCTTTTATCACTGGTTCGTATGCATGTCCCAGGATCATCGGGCCCCAGCTATTGATATAATCAATAAATTTATTTCCATCTTCATCAAATAAATGACTGCCTTTGGCACACTTAATAAAAACAGGTGTACCGCCAACACTCTTAAAAGCACGTACAGGAGAGTTTACACCACCGGGGATAGAGCGTTTGGCCCTTTCAAAAAGTTGTTTACTATTCTCCATTGCTAATATATTTGTTTTTATTTCTATTCACTCTTAACTTATCAATTTTACAATATCTCTTGCGAAATAAGTAGCAATAATATCTGCACCTGCTCTTTTCATAGAAGTAAGTGTTTCAAAAATGGCTTTATTCTCATCTATCCAACCCATTTTGGCCGCGGCTTTTATCATGGCATATTCACCGCTGATATTGTAACAGCTAACAGGTACATCCACGGCATCTTTCACTTCCCTGATAATATCCAGGTAGCTTAAGGCAGGTTTTACCATAACAATGTCTGCTCCTTCCTGCACATCCATTACTGCTTCCTTTACCGCTTCTCTTCGATTGGAATAATCCATTTGATAGGTTTTCTTGTCGCCAAAGCCAGGCGCAGAATCCAATGCGTCTCTGAATGGGCCATAAAAGCAGGAAGCATACTTTGCACTATACGCCATGATGCCTGTGCGGGTAAAATTATTTTCTTCCAAAGCCAGCCTGATTGCAGCAATTCTTCCATCCATCATATCGCTGGGTGCCACAAAATCGGCACCTGCCTGTGCATGGCTCACACTCATTTTTGCCAGCACTTCCACTGTGGCATCATTTACAATTTCATTATTTTCCACAATACCATCATGACCATAAGATGAAAAAGGATCAAGTGCAACATCAGTCATCACCAGCATTTCGGGGCATGCATTTTTAATGGCACGGATGCTTCTTTGCATTAAGCCATCGGGATTAAGTGCTTCTGTGCCTTTATTGTCTTTTAATTCATCTTTTGATTTTACAAAAAGCAAAACACATTTTAAACCCATACTCCATAATTCTTTTATCTCTTTTACAGTAAGATCAAGTGACATACGGTAATAGTTTTGCATGGAAGATATTTCTTCCTTAACATTTTTTCCCTCCACTATAAAAAGCGGAACAATAAAATCATTGGGTGTTAAGATAGTTTCCGAAATAAGGCTTCTAATGGCTGGATTGGCCCTTAATATTCTATTTCTTCTTTGTAAAATCATACGATTATGTTTAATGAAATTTTAACTCACTTTTCAAATCCAATCTTTGGGATGCAAACAAACCTGCAGTAATCTATCTTCTGCGGAGCCGGGTTCCGGTTGGTAATTATATTCAAACCGTACAGTAGGCGGAAGGCTCATTAAAATACTTTCTGTTCTCCCATTGGTCTTTAAGCCAAACAATGTTCCCCTGTCATGTACCAGATTAAATTCTACGTACCGTCCCCTTCTTATTTCCTGCCAGTATTTTTCATTTGGCCCAAACTCCATATCTTTTCTTTTTTGCACAATGGGCAGGTATGAACTTAAAAAGCAATTACCATTAGCCTGTTGAAATGCGATCAATCTGGATACGTCTGCATCGTTATCGGGTCGCAGGTAATCATAAAATACTCCCCCAATACCCCGGGCTTCGTTGTTACGATGTTTGTTTACAAAATAAGCATCACAGTTTTTTTTATAAGCAGGGTATAAGTCATTACCAAAGGGGTCTATTGAATTTTTTAAGGAAGTATGAAAATGACGGGCATCTTCTTCAAACAAGTAATAAGGCGTCAGGTCGCATCCACCACCAAACCAGCTGTCAATTTTGTTTCCTGTTGTATCAAACAATTCAAAATAGCGCCAATTTGCATGTACCGTTGGTACAAAAGGATTTTTTGGATGCAGGACAAGTGATAATCCTGCTGCAAAGAAATTACACTCACCTACATTAAATGCCTGCTGCATAGTTTCAGGCAGCATTCCAAAAACTTTGGAAGTATTTACACCACCCTTTTCAAAAACATTGCCATTAGTAATAATGCGGGATAAACCACCACCTCCTTCTTCCCTGGTCCAGGTATCTTCAATAAATTTTGCTTTGCCATCCTCTTCTTCCATCGCAATACATATATAATTTTGGAGTTCAAGAATATATCTGTTGAAGGTTTGTGCAATATTTGAATATGTAAAATTAGTGTCCATTATTTAACAGTATATTCTTTTACTGCATCTACAAAAGCTTTTGCATGATCTACGGGGATATTGGGTGTGATACCATGCCCCAGGTTTGCAATAAAATTTTGCACACCAAAAGCATCAATCATTTCATGGACTGCTTTTTTGATTTCTGCGGGAGGCAATAATAATTTTGCAGGATCAAAATTTCCTTGCAGGGTTATATTATTTCCCGTTAATTCTCTTGCATACTGTGGCGTAATGCACCAGTCTATTCCAAGGCCCGAAGCACTGCTTGTGCTGAGGTCTTTTAAGGCATACCAACTCCCTTTGGGAAATAAAATTACGGGGGCATCATTTTTTAAAGCATCTGAGATCTGTAACAGGTATGGTTGAGAAAATAATTTAAAATCGGCAGGGCTTAAAGCCCCGCTCCAGCTGTCAAAAACCTGAACTATATCAGCTCCTGCTTTTGTTTGGGCTTTCAAATAGGTAATGGTTACATCTGTTATTTTTT
Organism: Ferruginibacter sp.; assembly: GCA_046596255.1. Classification (GTDB taxonomy): domain Bacteria; phylum Bacteroidota; class Bacteroidia; order Chitinophagales; family Chitinophagaceae; genus Ferruginibacter. The sequence continues at coordinate 49,298 of JBKJMZ010000150.1, forward strand.
GTAATAACTGGTGAGCAAGTATGGGCTGCGTAAAACAAAATTGCTTGGCCTTTTCCCAGGTCTTGCTGCCTTTGCCTTCAACCATATAACATAGAATAGTGAAAGGAGCTCCTGCAAAACCAAATAAAGGTATCCTGCCATTTAGCTCTTTTTTAATCAGCGTCAAAGCTTTCATAACATAACTCAAATGCACTTCAATATTATCTGTATTTAAAGCATCAATATCTTTTTGATTTTGGATTATACGGGGTAACGATGGTCCTTTACCTTCCTCCATCAAAACCTCCAGGCCCATGGCCTGTGGAATAACAAGGATGTCGGAAAATATAATAGCAGCATCTACACCAATCTGGTCTACTGGTTGTAATGTGATTTCGCAGGCCAACTCCGGTGTTTGTACCCGGGTAAAAAAATCGTATTTGGCTTTTAATTTCATATAATCGGGCAAGTATCTGCCTGCCTGCCGCATCATCCAAACCGGCGGACGTTCAACTGTTTCTTTTCTTAATGCCCTTAATATTAAATCATTCTTCAATTGCATGCTATGCTTGTTTATTTGAATTAAAATGTGCTATCACCTTATCTATCATCGTTTCTTCCAAAGGCAAATCCGCAACAATGGGGAGTTTCTTAAAATCCTGTTGTAAACTCTCAGCGGTTGTTTTTCCGATAGTGAAAACCTGTGTTTGCTTATCAATTTTATTCAATTGAAAAAAACTGTTTACAGCACTTGGGCTAAAAAATAAAATGCCATCATAAAATTTTGGCAATATCTTTTCCGGCGTTTCAAGTGTCTCGTAAACCATTATTTCATCCACTTCAATTTCGCCTGCAGTTAGTATTTTCGGTAATTCATCCCTGCGATGATTACCACAAAAGAAAATAACTTTCTTTATAATGTTATCCTGTAGAATAATTTCACTTAATGCTGCGGCGGTATCGGCAGTTCCTGTAATTTTTTCTTCACCAAATATTTTAGATACCTGGATTTTTGTTGCCTGGCCGATACAGAATATTTGCCAGTGAACTTCAGCATTTGCAATCTGGTCAAAGGCTAATACTGCATTTTTACTTGTAAAAACAGCAGTTATATTCTGCTGCAAAAACCCTTTGAGTTTTATTTTTAATGGTTCGTTATCAATAAGATTTGTTGATATAAAAGATATCTCCTCAATGATAATATCATGCTGTAAAGCCTTGCTTACAGCTGATTTACTTAAAAATTTTGTACTTAAAATTGTGCGTTTATTTTTTTTCATTTCTGATTGAGTGCATAATATTTTGTACTTTTTTATTTTTTAAAATTTCTTCAGCAGCATAAACGCCTAATAGGCTGCTTTCTTTAACAGCACATATTTTTTCTATTTCAATAATTTCTTTTCCATCTGTACTGCAAATATTTCCTTTAAAAGAAACTGAATAATTCTTTACTTCTGCAAGGGCACTTATAGGTGTAGAGCAACCGCCCAATAATGTACGTAGAAAATCTCTTTCAATCTTTGTACATAAAGCCGTATCCTCATCGTTTAATGATTCACAGGCTTTAAATGCAATTGAATCATCTTGCCGGCAAACAATCATGATGGCTCCCTGTGCCGGTGCAGGTAACATCCAATCCAGGTCAACAGCGTTTGGGGGCCTCAGATTTATGCGCTCTAATCCGGCTGCGGCAAAAATGGCTCCATCCCAGTTGCTTTGCTCAAGTTTTTTTAAACGGGTATTTATATTGCCACGAAGGTTTTCTATTGAATGAGCAGGATATCGATGCAGCCATTGAGCCCTGCGCCTTGTGCTGCTGGTTGCAATAGTACCCATGCTTAACAGGGGATCTTTTATTGGATCTGTTAACTGCCAGGTTGTAATTATAGATTTGTCTTTATAAACCAGCACATCTTTGTAAGAAGCCCTCTTCAAAACAGCTGCCTGTCGAATACCCAGGGCTAAAAGTGTAGGTACATCCTTCATTGAATGTACTGCTATATCTACTTTATTACTTAAAAGAGCTGCATCAAGGGTTTTTGTAAAAATGCCCTGTACACCCAATTCGTACAAAGGCGTAACAGTATCTTCATCCCCCTCGCTTTTTATGTAGATCAATTCTGCATCGAAACCGGTTTTCAATAAATGGGTTTTAATTAGCGTAGCCTGCCACACAGCTAATTCACTTTCACGCGTGCCTATTTTAATTTTCAAATTCATAATCTGTGTGCAGGTAATTATTCAATGCATGCAGGTATTGGCAACCTTTATTATTTTCTTTACGTAATTGTATGGCAAGGGAGGAAACTGTCTGTTGAATTTTTTCCCGGGCCATTCCTGACTGATCTTTACAAGCTATTTCATTAAGCTGAATTTTTATCTTTCGTAACACGGAGTTGTTTCCCTGCATCGAATTCCAGCATTTAAAGTCTTCAATTGTTTCATTAATTATTTGCAGCGCTTTTGGAATTTCAGCTTTGCGTTTAAATATAGTTTTATTAAGAATGGCTGATATTTCATCAACATTCAGTAATTCTATTCCCGTAATATTCTTAACTGCAGGATCAACATTTTGTGGTATAGAAAGATCAAGGATCAGCCTTGTTTTTTTCGTTGTAAAAAAAGTGGGCAGTATGGTGTAACACGTTGCTGATGTACTTACTATTACGACATCTGAATCATTTGCCACAACAGAAATATTATCAAAAGGGCTAAAACCTGCATTGGTTTTTTGAGCCAGCTCTAAAGCTTTCTCATCTGTACGGTTACAAAAAGTCAACAAACAGTCAGGCAAATAAGTTTTAAGGTTTGATGCAATATTATTTCCAAATTTGCCGGTACCTAAAAGAACGATCTTTTTATTTGTCAACGCTGTAAATTTTTCTTTTATTATATCTACAGCTGCATAGGAAACGGATACTGTTCCCGAACTTAATTTTGTTTCTGTTTTAATCCTTTTTGAAGAAGCTATAGCGAAATTTACTACCCGCTCTAAAAAACTGTTTAGGCAATTACGGTTCTTAGCAAACCTTGCCGCAATTTTTAGTTGAGATAAAATTTCATGGTCGCCAATAATTTGGGAATCAATTCCGGCGGCCATTTTAAACAGGTGATCAACAGCTTTTATACCCCGGTGTACATATCCATGTTCTTCAAAATCAGTTATTTCACCCTGTGTATGCTTACATAGTAAAACTTTTAATTCTTGTAAATTTGAACAGATGCTGTAGATTTCCGTACGATTGCAGGTTGAAATAACAAAAGCGCCGGCAAGCTCTTTAGTAACAGCATCTTGTAGTAACAATGCAGATTGATGTTCTGTTAACGAAAATTTGCCTCTTTCAAACACATCACTTTTGCGGTAGTTGATTCCGGCAATATAAAAATTAGACAAAAAATCGGGCTGTGGGGTGATCATCATTTGCAATGCAAAAATATCAGCACATCGAGCGGTAACAGTCATAATTAAGTCACAAAAAACTTTAAGGCATTTATTTGTTTGATGGCGGCTATTTTTGCTTAATATTTTTTTAAATGGATATAGCAAAAAAAGGGGTGATATTAATGAACCTTGGGTCACCGAATTCAACAGCGGTTAAAGATGTAAAAAAATACCTTAACCAGTTTCTAATGGATGAAAGGGTAATTGATTATCCTTACCTGTTAAGAGCCTTGCTGGTAAGGGGAATTATTGTTCCATTCAGGGCTCCTAAATCAGCTCATGCTTATAGCACTATCTGGACTAAGAAAGGTTCGCCCCTGGTAGTTTTTACAAAACAATTGTTGGCGGCACTGCAGGCTGAAACTGATTATCCTGTTGAAATTGCCATGCGGTATGGTACGCCATCGCCGGATGCGGCTTTTGAAGCCTTATTAAAAAAGGAACCGGGGATTGAGGAAGTAATTGTTTTGCCACTTTACCCGCATTATGCAATGAGCAGCTATGAAACGGCAGTTGAGTATGCAAAAGCTGCGTATGCACAAAAAAAATATTCATTTAAGCTCACTTTTATTAAGCCTTTTTATAATGACCCTGATTACATTAATGCCCTTTCACAAAGTATAAAACCATATGTAGAAAAGGAATATGATCATCTATTATTTAGTTATCATGGTATTCCCGAACGGCACATAAAGAAAAGTGATATCACAGGTTGTCATTGTTTGCAAAACAAAAATTGTTGTGAAGTTGATTCCCCCGCACATAATTTTTGCTACCGTCACCAGGTAATTACGACTACAAACCTGGTAACTGGTGCTTTAAATATTCCTGTAAATAAATACAGTATTGCTTTTCAATCAAGACTGGGGAAGGGTTGGCTAACACCATTTACTGATATCCGTTTAGAACAATTACCTGCAGAGGGTATAAAAAAATTATTGATCATATGCCCTGCATTTGTAAGCGATTGCCTGGAAACACTGGAAGAGATTGCCGTAAGGGGTAAAGATATCTTTATAAAGGCGGGAGGAGAATCATTTGAAATGATCCCATGCCTTAATACAAATGCATTATGGGTACAAGCAATTAACAGGTATATTACAAGTATAGCCGCTCAGGAATCTGATCTGGTGCTTCAAAAATAGCTACCTATGTATTTTTACATTAAAGCTTTACATATCATTTTTGTTGTAACCTGGTTTAGCGGGTTATTTTATATAGTGAGATTATTTGTTTATAACACAGAAGCGAATACAAAGGCAGAACCTGAACGTACCATACTTTTGAACCAGTTTGGATTAATGCTAAAACGTTTGTGGTATGGAATTACCTGGCCTTCCGCTATCCTTACGATAGTATTTGGCTGCTGGTTGTGGTATTTATATGGCAGCCTGCCCACCTGGCTTTTGATTAAACTATGTTTTGTTGCAGGGCTTTTTTTTTATCATCTTTCTTTACAGGTAATTTTTGCCCAGCAATCAAAGGGCATTTTTAAATACACTTCTCAACAATTGCGTACGTGGAATGAAGTAGCTACTCTTTTTTTAATAACTATTGTTATGCTGGCAGTTGTAAAACAAATGATGAGTATTATCTGGGGAATAGCGGGGTTGGGTATCTTTACAATAATGCTCTTGGCAGCCATAAAAATTTATAAAAAACTTCGATAATAAAATGATTCCCTGTAACTTTCATTACCGGGTATCCATTTTTATTAAAGCCTTATTAAAATTTAGCAGCTACAGAAACAAACCATGTTCTTCCATCAGCAGGCAAAGCACCCGGACCTGGATAACCTCCCGCCCGCCGTGTAAAATATTTTTCGTTGCAAAGGTTATTGTGAATTTATTTTGCCCAATGCTTTAACATCCAATATACCAACATCAGTATCTTAAAAAAAACCATTCCTTTAAACGTACTACCGAAAGGCTTTCCTGAAAATGTAACCCTTTTTTTATGCTCAAAGAAAAAACTGCCTTATTGAAGGGCAGTTCTTTAGTTTCTCAATATGGAATTATTTTATAAGGCTATACCTGAATTCAGGTTTTCCTCTTGTGCCACCATCAGTACCAATACCCATGGAGATGCATTTCAGTTTATAATAATTGCCAATTGCATCTTTTATAATATAAAACCTGTCTAACCTAGCCCCGGTTGCCGGCTGAGTACTTCTCCAGCCACTACCTATTGCCCACCTGTTTGTTGAGGGAGTAGTAAGGATTACGCTGTCTTTATTAAAAGCATTGTAAGCACTTTCGGCTACAGTAGTATTGGCATATATTTTTGTGGCAACAGTTACGCCTGATAAATAATTTACAGCGATCAGGTCCGAAAAATTATAAGGTACCGGCCCCGCACCAAAATTGCTTTCAAAAACAGAATAGCTCCATACAAGATCCCATTTTTCTTTTTCAGGCTCAGCAGCTACGATACCAATCTCAAAAGAAATAAATTTAAAATGGTATGCCGCATCTTTTGGAACCTGAATAGTTCTGAACGTGGTTTCCTGTATACCTGCGTACTGTAAAGTATATCCACCGTTAGTGTTACGCAGCACCCTTAACTTTACCCATGGCCTTGCTGCAATACCACCACCGCTGCCCCGGTTCAGAATGATCACTTTATTATCGGCATCTGTTGCAGAAATTGGAGGAATAACTGTTTTTGTAAGGTCACCTGCTATGTTATCAAAATAAGTTAAATGCACTGTTAGTGGATTAAACTGGCTTGTTGTTAAAGTAAGCCCCATGGTATCTGTAGCGCCAACGGTTGCCAGGTCATTTTTGCCAAGTACTTTGGCAGCAGCTACGGCTGTGTTGTTGAGGATAACACGGAAATCAGTACCTGAATAAAATCCAAGATCCCATCCTGCACGTAATACCGGGGTTTGCCTGTCGGCAGAAAGATCAAGATAAACAGCATTGCCTGCTACGGAACCAGCTTCGTTAGCGGCAATGCCATTCAGTTTTATTTGGGCACCGGTTGATGGTATGAAAACTGGGTCAACATCTTTTTTACATGCAATGAAGACAAGTGCAGATGTTGCTATTAAAATAAATTTTTGAGTGCGTATCATGTGTATGATTTATAAAAGATGATTGATTTATTTTTTGTTCCATTGAAAATTTAAACCCACAAAATATGAGCGGCCGTAGCCAATAGATACTGCAGCACCTGCATTGTGTATGCTGTTGGATGAAGCTGCACTATTGCCTACATTGGTAACATCAAAAATGTTCTTAACTCCAGCAGTAATGCCAATATATTTATTGAGCTGTGTATTGGCGGTAAAATCGGCCAGGTGATAAGATTCTGTTTCTGCTATTAACAACACTGATTGGTTCGATGCATTTCTTCCTGTTACATATTGCGGCCTTTTACCGGTGAATTTGTAAAACAGGTTTAGCCTTGTTCGTATTGGAGTTATGTTATAGCCTATACTGGTAGTAAGTTCCGGACTCCATAAAAAATCTTTATCATCTTCTTTGATATAATCTTTGTCATTATACAATTTGCGGTAAAAGCCGATGTAGGAAAAACCCAATGTGGCATCCAGGTTCTTCATAGAGAATTTGTTTTCCAAAGTACCACCAACAGTTTTGGCATTGTTTACATTAAAATAGGTGTATTGATTTGAAGAAGCCGATGCCAATGCAAAATCGATCTGGTTGTTGAACTCGTTATAGAAAACAGCAAGCGAAACACTGTAAGCCATATTATTTTTTGGCAAAGCTGTCCAGTTCAAAGAGCCATTAAAACTATTCGAAGTTTCTGCTTTCAGGTCTGGATTGCCAACGATATTATGATTGGCATCCACAAAATAAAAATACAATTCTCTTAAAGCAGGAGAGCGGAAACCATAAGCGTAAGCAAGCCTCAGGTCAAGTTGTTTACTTAATATGAACTTGCTGTTGATAGATGGGATTACCGGCGGAGCATCATAATCAGAATTCTTAATGAATCTTAATCCTGGTCTGATATTGATCTTTGCCGTTGGTTTTATTTCTGCAGAAATAAAAGCTGCATAATCTGTTATCACCGGGTTCGACTGTATCCTTTGGCCAGTTGTGGCTTCCCTGTTGATATCAATGCCAGGCTGTAAAGAAATTTTATTGCTTAACTGGTACTGGAATGTTGTCCTAAAAACAAAGCTGTTGAAGTTTGATATATCCTGTTCCCCTTCTCCGGTCGTTAACTCATCAGTATTTTTTTCAAAATCATGGCGTGTGGTTCTTGTTCTTCTTTTATAATCAGTATATCCCAGTACAGTTGACATTTGCAGTTTATTATTGAAAGTATAGCTGCCCTGTAATTGTTGGGTATACCTGTCGGTGATATACTTTTGATCGATGGCTTTGTGGTTACTATAGTTTATAGGGCTTTTGCTTATAATGTTTTCGTTAAGCCCATCAATCCGGTAATACATATCCAGGCGGCCCTTGGTATAACTGATCCTGGCATTACCCATCCATTGTTCCTTTGGCAGCCAGTCTTTGTTTCTTCCATAAGCATCACCCCCAAAGCCATTGAAATCGTTATGTGTGCCACCGGCAGTAAAGCCCCAGTTATTTTTCTTATAGCTAAGTGTGATATTCTGATGATGTACACCTTTGTAATTAAAAGGATGATATTCTGAACCTGCTGTTTCTTCCTGTACTTTAGCAGTAAATGAGAACATATCTTTTGTGGCTTTTTTGGTAATGATATTGATAACACCTGCCAGCGCATCCGATCCATAGGAAACAGACATGGGTCCTTCAACAATTTCTATCCGCTCAATGCTGTTCACATCAACCTGGTTAAGGCTTTCACGGGTATCGCCACGGTCAACCATGGGCAGGCCATCCAGTAATATTTTTACATTGCGTCCATTCATACCCATTAGCTGAACATTGGTAGTGCCAAGGGTATTGTCGTTGCTGAAACGAAAACCAACCTGGGTATTAAGTACCTGCTGCACATTAGTGGCACCGCTTTGTTTTATGCGCTCATTGTTTATCACCCTAACCTGGTAAACCGATTTTTTTAATGTTTGTGGTTTGTATTGTCCTGTAACAATTACTTCGTTAAGGTTTTTTTCCACGATAGAATCCTGCTGGGCTAAACAGGCATTAGATATCATTATTGCCATCAGCAATACGATAGGATTAAGACTTTTTTTCATCAAATAATTTTGTAAGATCATTAAAATAGACCGCTGAATGTTGTTTGTTTTGGTCATTTGCAATCACAAAGTTGGTTTCGCATGGTTACAGATTTATCATGGAATTGTCAAGATGTTAAATACCTGATGTAGATCATAATGTTTTACTGAATGATAACACAGATCATGACCAAAAACAAAACAGGTGCTGATAAGTATCAGCACCTGTTATAAAATTTGTGGTATGAGTCCTTTAAAATTTAGCAGCTACAGAAACAAACCATGTTCTTCCATCAGCAGGCAAAGCACCCGGACCGGGATAACCCCCCGCCCGCCGTGTAAAATATTTTTCGTTCCAAAGGTTATTGATACCGGCTTTAATATTCAGTCTTGCTGAAAATTTATAAACAGCTGTCAGGTCAACAACAGAATAAGCAGGGATCAGCCCGTTTTGTGCATTGGCCGTTGCAGCGGTAGTATTATTGGCATCAGCATATGAATCATCTACATAGCTTAACTGCCCGGTGAGGGATAAATTATTATATGACGCAGTGATACCTGTTCTTAAAATATTTTCCGGTGCATTTTCAACCTTTTTATTCTTAAGATTGGTCTCTACCAGTTGGTTGCTGCTATTCTTGGTGATCACTTTAAAATTGCCATATTGCGCATCTGTATAACTATAACTCACAAACATGCTCAGGTCAATCTTTGAATTTATTTTGCTGAATGCTTTAACAGGACTGAATTCTACCATGCCTTCAAATCCTTTGCTGCTGCTGTTTCCGACATTTGTGCGGTAGTTATAAAAACTTCCGTCAGGCCTTTGCTGCACAATGGTACCAATGCGGTTATTGTATTTTAGGTAATAAATACCGCCATCAAAGAATAAATAGTTTTTGATCTTTCCACGGAAACCAAGGTCTGCATTGTATCCTTTTGCATCTTCCAGGTCCTGGTCAATAACATCAGTTGTTGGTGGAGCAGTAAGGTCCGCAAACTGAACGGGCCTGTATGCCTGTGTTATGTTTCCATAGATCTCTGTTGTTTTGCTGGTATGGAATTCGGTGCCAATGCCTGCCAGGATAAATCCTCTTGACTTCTTTTGATCCTGTAAGATTATTTCTGAACCATTTGCAGCAAAACCATTTCTTCCTCCTGCGTTTCCGGTAATATATTCATAACGAATACCGGGAATGATCAAAAACTTTTTAGTGATCCTGAAAATATTTTCTGCAAATGCAGCTACGTTGGTTGTTTTAAAATCAATATCCCTGTTCCATATTCCGTCTGATAAACTCATATCATACGCAGTGCCTGTTGTGCCTTTGCCATCACTGGCGTACCTGTAGGTTGTGCCCTTATACAATCTCAATCCCCCTGAAAAAGTTTGTTTAGCATTGAATAAATTATAATCAGTAATGTAGCGGGCTTCAATACCTGCATTGCGGTATTTATCTGCATTTACATTTCTTACATTGTATTGATTGGTTGTTTTATTTATAGTATCTGCAACAATAATTCCACCGGCAGGGAAATAGCCAACGCTATTCCTGTTGCCCCATATTCCGAATAATTTTACATTCAGTCTCGCATGCTCATTAAATTCATAGTTAGCAATTATGGCTGCGGTGGTCCAGGTAATATCGAACCAGTTCCTGCTTCTGAAACTTTGTTTAATATCCTGTAGCATTTGCACATCTGTTAATCCGCCAGGTTGCTGGCTGCGGATGTTTGAGCGCATAACTTCGGTGGTTATAGAGAATTTTTTATTGATCTTGTAAGTGAAAGTTCCAAAACCCGAGTTTGTATAATATTCACTGTTCTTCCGGTATCCATCGGCATTGCGATGATCGAAGAATGCGTAGTAATGATGTTTATTTGTTTTGCCGCCAATAGCATTATAACTGTTGAACAGGCCGTTGCTTCCAACGGTTTGCTGCGTTTCAAATTCAAATATTCTGCTGATCTCACTACCGTTGCGTAAAATATAATTTACAAGGCCGCCAAACTGCGGGCCGTATTGTAATGCGCCCTGTCCTCTTACAATTTCAATACGCTGTACAGCCTGTAGTTGTGGATTATAATAGGCTTCGGGATAACCAAATGGATCAGCAGCAATATCATAGCCATTCTGGCGAACATTGAATTCCCAGCTCCTGTTAGGGCTCAAACCTCTTGCAGCTAAACCGATCTGTATACCGCTTCCATCACTTTCCCAGATATGGATACCGGGTATCTTAGCCACAATCTGGCGCATATTGTTTGTAACAACATTGCCCTTTACATTATCCAACACAATTAATGCATTTTTTTTACCGGCATAGATTGAGGTACCTACAATTTCCGGCAGTTGCTGAATATCAGTTTTGCTGTTACGGCCAACGATTGTTACATCAGGTAAATATTTATGATCTGGTTCAGTAGTGTCTTTTACCGGAATTTTTTGTTGTGCGGTTAATGATAAACTTATACTTAGAAATATAATGGAAATGTTGATCCCTTTAGCCATTTTTAATTTTTATGCAAATCTGCAATCAAAATAAAAATAATAGACACCGAATCGGGAAAAGCATTTACGGTAAAAGGAAAACTAGCGTAATAACAGCTCACATGGCTTGATGCCTGTGTGTTTTTTAAACGCAGTAGAAAAATGAGATATGGATGAATATCCTAATAATAATGATACTTCAGTTACGCTTAGGCCTTTTTCGTACAATAAATATTTTGCATGTTCCATTCGCTGGCTTTGATAAAAATCAAAGATGGTGGTGCCGAATATTTCTTTAAATCCTTTTTTTAGATAACATTCATTAATGGCCACTTTGCGGCTGAGGGCCTTGATGGTAATGGGTTCGCCAATATGCTGCAGTAAAACTTCTCTTGCTTTAATGATCTTTTCCCTGTCTTCGGCGTTCTGTAAAAACTTGCAGATAAATTCTGTTTCTTTATCATCACCCAGCATACAATCCATACTGTACAGTAAGAGGATCTGTGTTTGAGCATTGATAAAGATATTTTCCCTGGTATCAGTATAAGTGTGATTCAATAAGGCTTCAATTGCTGTCCTGGTTTTACCACACAAAGGCAGTTGCTTTGAAAAAGATGTTTTGTGTTTAAATGAAAGTACATTCTCTGTTAAACCACTTTCCGTGCTGTTATGGGTAAACTGGGTTAAATAGGCAGGCTTAAAGCTAAAACTTACCACATCTACACTATCAACTTTTTCAACACAGCTTTTGCTGGTATTGAATTTACAATAATCGCACTCTGTTTGTTTCTGCCTGCAGTACACATTACCACTCACACAGAATTTTAGCTCCAGGTAGTTGGCAGCGGGATTGTTCTTTTCTACATGGTAAACCAGGATTCCCGTATCATCAATATTCCATTGCGGCTGTTTGCGGTAGCGGTTAATAGAATAATGTACCGAGCCGGGCACTGTACGGTCAACATGCAGCAATATATCAAGGTCCTCCTGTAAAAGAGGTTGCCTGTGGGCAATTGCTAATATATCTGTTGGATGGATCATTGAAAATTTTCGATGCGAAGATACGAAAGAATGTTTAAACATTGGACGTTTTGGGTTATGCGGTTTAAGTTTTGGGTTGGGTTCTAAAGATTTAACAATAAGCAAGATTGCCAGAAATTAGAGTAAAAATTTGTGTAATTAGTGTCCAGAATTCGTGTATTTAAATGGAAGAAATTAGTGTAAAAAATCTTCCTAAAATAAACCCCTTTTAATTGCCTTAAACGCCTGTTTTTTCTTACCTTCGCCCGAATCTTAATTTTACTAATTAAAAGAGATTTTGAACTACGATATGAGCACAGAAACAGCAGCAGTTCCCACCCCCTCCAATACAGGTTATGGCGCAGACAGTATCCAGGTTTTAGAAGGTTTAGAAGCAGTAAGAAAGAGGCCCGCCATGTATATTGGCGATATTGGTGTAAAAGGACTGCACCACCTGGTTTACGAGGTAGTTGATAACTCCATTGATGAGGCCCTCGCTGGTCATTGTAAAAATATCACCGTAACTATTAATGAAGATAATTCCATCACTGTTGAAGATGATGGCCGCGGTATCCCTACCGGGATGCATACCAAAGAGAACAGGAGTGCCCTGGAAGTGGTTATGACCGTTCTGCACGCCGGGGGCAAATTTGATAAAGATTCTTATAAGGTGTCCGGAGGTTTGCATGGTGTTGGTGTAAGTTGCGTGAATGCTTTAAGCAGCAAGTTGCATGTGGTTGTTAACCGGGATGGTAAAACCTTCGAGCAAGAATATGCCAAAGGTATTCCGCAGTACACCGTAAGAGAGATCGGTACTTCTGATACGCATGGAACAACTGTTCAATTCTGGCCTGACCTTTCTATATTTATCGCCAGTGTTTATAACCGTGAAATTTTAGAGGCCCGTTTAAGAGAACTGTCTTTTTTGAACAAGAAGATAACCATTCACATGCATGACCTCAGGGAGAAGGAAGAAGACGGGTCCACTTACCAAAAAACATTTTACAGCGAAGGAGGTATTGTAGAGTTTGTAGAAATGCTGGATAAGAATGCCAACCGAAACCCTTTGTTACCAACAGTGATTTATTGTGATGGACATGATGCGGCAAGTAACGTGATGGTGGAAGTAGCGATGATCTATAATACAGGCTACCAGGAGCATCTTTTCAGCTATGTGAACAATATCAATACTATTGAAGGAGGTACACATGTTGCCGGCTTCCGCAGATCTATTACCAGGGTATTTAAAAGCTATGGCGAAAAAGAAGGCATGTTTGAAAAAGCCAAGGTAGAGATAGAAGGAGATGACTTTCGTGAGGGTTTAAGCGCCATTATTTCGGTTAAAGTACCCGAACCGCAGTTTGAGGGTCAAACAAAAACTAAGCTGGGTAATAATGAAGTAATGGGTGTTGTGGATACAACACTCAGCAGAGTATTATCTGCATTCCTGGAGGAGAATCCAAAAGATGCCAAGATCATCATTCAAAAAGTAATATTAGCCGCACAGGCAAGGGCGGCCGCTAAAAAAGCCCGTGAAATGGTACAGCGTAAAAGCGTACTTACAGGTGGCGGCTTACCGGGTAAACTGGCCGATTGCAGTGAAAAAGACCCACATCGTTGTGAGTTGTACCTGGTGGAGGGAGACTCGGCCGGTGGTACAGCCAAGCAGGGGCGTGACCGGAGTTACCAGGCCATACTTCCCTTACGTGGTAAAATATTGAATGTAGAGAAAGCCATGGAGCATAAGATCTACGACAACGAGGAGATCAGGAATATGTTCACAGCTCTTGGCGTTAAGATCGGCACTCCTGAGGATCCTAAAGCCTTAGACCTATCAAAATTGCGTTACCACAAACTGATCATTATGACGGATGCTGATGTGGACGGAAGCCATATTGCTACATTGATCCTCACCTTCATTTTCCGTTACATGAAGGAATTGGTAGAGCAGGGCTATGTATTCATTGCTCAGCCGCCTCTTTATCTCGTTAAAAAAGGAAAAGAGCAGGCCTATGCATGGAACGATGAAGAGCGTAAGGCATTGATCAAATTATACGGGCAGGGGAAAGATGAAAGTGTAAACACACAGCGTTATAAAGGTTTGGGTGAGATGAATGCTGATCAGCTTTGGGAAACTACGATGAACCCAGCTACCCGTACGTTGAAACAGGTTACACTTGAAAGCTCTGCCGAGGCAGATAGAGTATTCAGTATGCTGATGGGAGATGAGGTTCCGCCACGCAGGGAATTCATAGAAACACACGCTAAATATGCCAGGATCGACGTGTAATACCCTCTTTTTTCAAGCTAAAAACAAGTTTTTTTAAACTATTTATTAATATATTATACAACCAGGTCCGGGACTAAATCCCCGGATCTTTTTATTAAGGCCATCACTACCGATAAATAGCTTAAATCATTCATTTGATAGTGTTAAACCTTTACCATAGGGAGTTTCAGCTATAACTATAAAGTTAATACGTGGTCCAGTATTAAGGGAAATCTCTCTTTTCAAGTATAAACCCCGTATAAAATGGCGCGTTAAATAACCACTGTTTCAAGCTGTTTTCAAGCTGATTCCCGTAGTGGGGCTTTGCCAAAATCAATATTTTTAGTAGCTTGTATCCAGTTCATCGTAGGAATTCGCCTATAGGCGAGTTCTTACAACCCATATTTACTAACCATAAATTCATTAAAATGTCAAACATGTTAACAGCCTATTGCATGAAAACAAAAGAAAAGAATGTTCCCATGCAGAACGCGGTAATTACCAAAACTTCCCGGGGCGGTTATATGGCCCAGGGTGATGATGGAAAAGGAAATAAGATGACTACTATGCTGGCTGAAGCGAGAGCTTTGCAGGCTGTTAAAGATGGCGTGGCTAAAAAAGCATGGGATTAATCGAAATAGCTGAATAATATAAAGGCTGCCGGTTGGTGGCCTTTTTGTTTATAGGCTGGCTTGTGTCGCAGTGGCTGGTTTTCCAGGTAAGGCTGCAGTTGACATTTTTAACAGGAAACGATACAATTCACCCATTGATGGGATGCCTTCCACCACCAGTATTCCGTTTTTTCCAACCTGCTTTAATTTGCCTTTGTTGGTTCCGGTCTGTAAGAACAGTAGTATCCGGTTAAATACTTCACTTTGAAAATACGGGGAATCCGGGTTACTTACAAAAAAGCATTTCAAAGTTTCATTTTTCAGGAACATTCTTTCAAATCCGAGTTCAACTACCAGCTTACGTGCCCGCACAGTGGTAAATAAATCTTCTACCTCAGGGGGAACCGGGCCGAACCTGTCTGCCAGTTCATTATGAAAATCTTCCAGGTCCTTTTCCGTATCACAGTTATCCAACCTGGAGTATAGGCTAAGCCTCTCAGTTATACTTTCTACGTAGGTATCAGGAATTAGAATTTCCAGGTCAGTATCGATGCTGCAATCCTTTACAAAATTATCCTGAAGCTGAATTTCTTCTTTAAAAAGTTCCCGGAATTCATTTCTTTTTAATTCCCTGATAGCTTCATCCAATATCTTTTGATACATTTCGAAACCAATTTCAGCGATAAAGCCACTTTGCTCTCCGCCCAGCATATTCCCGGCTCCGCGGATATCCAGGTCGCGCATAGCAATCTGGAAGCCGCTTCCGAGGTCGCTGTATTGTTCCAAGGTATTTAAACGCTTACGACTATCGGATGGAAGCGTGCTGACAGGCGGGGCTAACAGGTAACAAAAAGCTTTCTTATTACTCCGGCCTACCCGTCCCCTGAGTTGGTGCAGGTCACTTAAGCCAAACTGGTGTGCATTATTTACAATAATCGTGTTCACATTAGGGATATCCACTCCACTTTCTACAATGTTGGTACATACCAGTACGTCATATTTTTTATCCATGAAATCAAGGATGGTATCTTCCAACTGGTCACCATCCATCTGTCCATGTGCATAAGCAATACTTACATCAGGGCATAACCCCTGGATAAAGCCTTTCATTTCGGCCAACCCCTTTACCCGGTTATGTATAAAAAATACCTGGCCACCTCTTTCTACTTCGTAATAAATTATATCCCTGATGGCATCTTCATTAAATACAGTCACCTCTGTCTGAATAGGTTGCCGGTTAGGGGGTGGGGTATTGATGATGCTTAAGTCACGGGCGCCCATTAAACTGAACTGGAGTGTCCTGGGAATAGGAGTAGCCGTAAGTGTGAGTGAGTCAACGGTAGTGCGTAATTGTTTTAGTTTTTCTTTAGCCGCGACTCCGAATTTCTGTTCTTCATCAATAATCATTACTCCCAGGTCCTTAAATTTTACATCTTTACCAAGCAAGGCGTGGGTGCCGATGATAATGTCAATTTTACCTTCTTCAAGTCTTTTGTAGGTCTCCTTTTTTTCTTTTGCTGATTTAAACCGGTTTATGAAGTCCACAGTTACCGGAAAATCTTTCAGTCTTTCACCAAAGGTTTTGTAATGCTGGTAAGCGAGAATGGTAGTTGGTACCAATATAGCGGCCTGCTTGCCGTCGGAAACAGATTTAAAAGATGCGCGTATAGCCACTTCAGTTTTGCCAAAGCCGACATCACCACATACCAGGCGGTCCATAGGTGCCGGTTTTTCCATATCTCTCTTTACATCCTCACTGGCTTTAGCCTGGTCTGGTGTATCTTCATATATGAAACTGGCTTCCAGTTCAGTTTGCATGTAATTGTCGGGGCTATGGGCATAACCTTGCAGGCTTTTACGTTGCGCATACAACTTAATCAGGTCGGTAGCTATATCTTTAACCTGTTTCTTGGTTTTGTCTTTTAATTTACTCCATACATCACTTCCCAGTTTATTCATACGGGGCACACTTCCTTCCTTTCCACTGTATTTGCTGATCTTATGCAGTGAAGAAATGTTTACATATAACAGGTCACCATCTTTGTATTGTATACGGACAGCCTCCTGCATTTTGCCGCTCGCTTCTATTTTTTGCAGGCCACTGTACACTCCTACACCGTGATCTATGTGAGATACATAATCTCCAGGCTGCAGTTCACGCAAGGTTTTTAAGGTGAGTGCCTTGTTCTTGCTAAAAGCCTGCTTAACCTTATACTTATGATACCGCTGAAATACCTGGTGATCGGTATAACAAACTACTTTCAGATCATCATCAATAAACCCTTCATGAATAGAAACGGGTACAGGCACAACCTGGATCTCAGCCTTCAGATCAGTGAAGATGCTATGCAACCTTTCCAGTTGCTTGACATTATCAGAAAAGATAAAAATATTGTACTGTTTACTTTCGTAATCCTGGAGATTCTTTATGAGCAGGTCGAACTGGCGGTTAAAGGCCGGTTGTTCCCTGGTAGCAAAATTAATTTCTTCTACCGTTCCGGAATGTCGGGGAAAGGAGATTTTATTGCTCATTTCCACCAGGTGCCTGTTGCCCAGTTGTTTTTCTATTATTTCTGCCGGCACGAAGTCTTCGGGGTCTAATACCCGTTTTTCATTAAGGTCTTCCTCCGGACTGTTTATATTTTGATCTTTATTAGCCGTTGTCTCCTGGAAGGTATAATTAGATAAAGCGATTTCCAGGTCTTCTTCCTGTTGTTCAATTTTTTCTTTAATAAACGACCAGTCAGCACACCAGGTAATTGTATTATCAGGCAGGAAGTCAGGCAAGGAAACTTTTTCTCCCGATTCGAACTGGGTTTCTACATTTGGGATAATGGTAACCTGCAGTAATTTGCGTTCGCTTAACTGGTTTTCCGGATCAAAAATCCGAATGCTATCCACTTCGTTGCCGAATAATTCTATGCGGTAAGGCTTTTCATTCCCAAAGGAATAGATATCCATTATTCCACCACGGATCGCAAACTGGCCAGGTTCATATACGAAGTCTGTTCTGACAAAACCGTGGTTGATAAATTTCTCAATAATGCCATTTACGTCAATTACATCAGCCTGTTTGATGGTGATAATGTTTTCAGTAAGGGTTTTTGACAAAACCACTTTTTCGAAAAGCGCTTCAGGGTATGTGACTATAATTTTTTTTGCCGCATCAGCGCCACGGTTAGCCGCTGATGCGATCCGGGTAAGGGCTTCAGTACGCAACATTACATGACTACTGTTGAGCAGCAGGTAATTTTTTTTATTTTTAAAAGAGGAAGGGAAGTAAAAAACATCCAATGCCCTGGTAATATTTTCAAGTGTATTATGAAAGTAGGCGGCTTCTTCCGCATCACGCAGTATAACCAGGTGGTTAGATTGTGAAGCATGGGAATGGCTGAAAACAGCAGCCAAAGCGAATTGAGAGGCGCTACCCTGGAGGCCTTTCAATTGAATATGCTGGGGTTGGGACAAAGTGATCCTGTTCGCTATCTGTAAACAGCGGGAATCATTTTTATATAAATTCAGCAACACATCCAGGTTCATTCGCTACTTCAATTGCAAGTCAGTGCTTACAATCCGGTTGTAAAGATAGTGCTTGATTTATTACCTGTGCAGACTTTACACTTCTTCCAAAAGCAAAAGTTTTGTGTATCTTACTTTAAATAACTGTTTATGGCATTAGAACCATGGCGCAAAGGCGTTGTTACCAGGATTGAACAGCAGGCAGAAGGTACGCGCCGTTTTTTTATACAGATTCCTGAACTGGAAAAGTTTGATTATAAGCCAGGTCAATTTGTGACCCTTGATCTTCCTATACATGAAAAGCCCAACAAGAGGTGGCGTAGTTATTCTATTGCCAGCTGGCCTGATGACACTAATATTTTTGAATTATGCATTGTCTATCTCGAAGGCGGTGCCGGTACTACATACCTGTTTAATGAAGTAAAGGTGGGTTCAGAGATTACCTTACGTGGACCCGTAGGTGTTTTTACCCTGCCTGATCCGATTGAAAAA
>JBKJMZ010000193.1:0-2598 GCA_046596255.1 Ferruginibacter sp.
ATTAGGAATTAGGAATTAGGAATTAGGAATTAGGAATTAGGAATTAGGAATTAGGAATTAGGAATTAGGAATTAGGAATTAGGAATTAAATTGAGCTGTTAAAGTTAGCTTATAACTATTAACCATTAACGATTAACCATTAACGATTAACCATTAACTCCTTCATGCGTTTCTTTTCAAAAATAACGGTCTTTTGCAATGCCTGTTTTTTAATGTCGGTTGTTTTCTGGTATATTGAAATGCAGAACAGGAAGCAGGATAATTCGGGGCAGGTGATACCCTTGCCATGGCTTGAAAATATACTGGTGATACTGGGCTACAGCGCCATTATCATCAACACGCTTTTTTTATTGCTGATTTTTATTTTCTACTCTTTTAAGGTTGATGTAAAAATCCCCCGCTGGATAATTATCTTTAACATCATTATTTTTTGCTGCCAGGTTTATTTTCATTTCATTTTTAAATAGGCCTCACCCCGACCCTCTCCAAAGGAGAGGGGGCAAGAAAGGAGAGGGAGGAAGCAGCGGGAAAGCAACAGAATTCTTCATTAATTTCTTGACTAATAAAAATTTAGTAGGGGATGATACATAGCATACTGAAAGATAAAGGCACCAAACTTTTTATTTTGCTGGCTGGTATTTTCATTACCAGCGCATTACTTGCCGAAGTGATCGGGGTAAAAATATTCTCACTGGAAGATACGGCAGGTGTACCAAGAGCCAATATCAATTTATTTGGCAGCCCTTTCAGCTTTCATTTAACTGCAGGGGTTTTGCTATGGCCCGTGGTATTTATCATGACAGATATCATTAATGAGTATTACGGAAAAAAAGGGGTTAAGTTCTTGTCCTACCTCACCATCGGTTTGATCAGCTATGCTTTTTTGATCTTTACGGGAGCTATCAACCTTGCTCCATCCGAATATTTTAGCGTAGGTAATGGTATTGATAAACCTGATAATGCTTTTCGTGGAATATTCGGCCAGGGCCTTTGGATCATCATCGGGTCGATAGTTGCATTCTTGATAGGGCAGTTGCTGGATGTGTTAATATTTCACCGCATTAAAAGAATGACTGGCGAAAAAAATATCTGGCTAAGAGCAACGGGTTCTACTTTAGTTTCCCAGTTGGTTGACAGTTTCGTGGTGCTATTCATTGCTTTTTATGTGGGTAAGCGTATTCAAACCGGGCAGGGAGAACCCTGGAGCCTTCACCAAATATTAGTTACCGGCACCGGAAATTATATTTACAAATTTGTAGTGGCCATTGTATTAACGCCGGTCATTTATTTTGTACATGCCTGGATAGAAAAATATTTGGGAAAGGACCTTGCGTCAAACATGAAACGATCAGCAATGGGAGCGGAGTGATCATTTCTTTTTCGGGTGAGCCACCGTCTTGCGGTGATTCACCCGGAAAAACGTTACCATTACCTCAGATAAGGGGGAGGTAACCAGGAATTTCATTTAGGAATAAGCATACCACATAAAGTATAAAGCTTCAGCTCATAGCGACTGTAAAGTCAAGCTGGTTCTGAATCTTTTTGCTTTACCCCTGTTTTCCCCATCCAAAATGGAAAATTGAGCAAAATTAGCTTTATCTTTCAGCCCAATTCCATCAATCTTTTATAAGCAATGAAGAAATTTTACTACTTCAATTATTTTTCAGGCATAAAAACAATAATACAGGGTTTTACTATATGTATATTTTTTCTTGTGCAAAGTTTTAAAACAACTGCACAATGCCCGCCAAATATTGATTTTGAAGAAGGCACGTTTAATAACTGGCAATGTTGGACGGGAAACCTTGTTTCTCCAAGTCAATATACCATCTTCCCTTCACTTCCTGTTCCCGGTCGACATGAAATAATTTCTGCAATTCCGGGAGGTTCAGTAGATCCCTGGGGATTTTTTCCTGTCAATTGTCCAAATGGCAGCGGCTATTCGATTAAGTTGGGAAATGATGGGGGTGGTGGACAGTTGGATGGAGTTTCCTACAGTTTTACAATTCCAGCAAATCAAAATCAATTTAACCTGATTTATAATTATGCAGCTGTGTTGCAGGACGGACAGGCTAATCATGACAGTACAAACCAGCCCAGACTGCTTATCAGGGTGAGGAATGTTACAGACGATTCGATAGTTACCTGTTCATCATTTCCTTTTATTGTTGGCAGTGTATCAGGTTTTTTTCCTTCACCGCTAAACCCTACGGTTTTATATAAAGACTGGGCAGCAAACTCTATAAGCCTTGATGGTATGGCGGGTAAGACCATAGAAATATTCTTTATAACCACTGATTGTGGATTTACCGCACATTTCGGCTATGCTTATATAGATGTAAATACGGACTGCAGCAGTGCATTTACCGGTGCTACCTATTGTCCTGATGACACTTCTGTAACTGTAACTGCTCCATTCGGTTACATGGGATATAGGTGGTGGAATATTAATGATCCAAGCACTATACTTGGTACTTCACAAACTATTATTTTTAATCCGCCCCCAGCCCCTGGTACAATCTTAGAAGTGGAAGTTACTCCATTCGCAGGTTATGGCTGTATAGATATATATAGGGCTTATTTATGGGATACCTTAAC
>JBKJMZ010000089.1:0-5962 GCA_046596255.1 Ferruginibacter sp.
CCGGTTGCCGAAGTTCCGGCTACAGAAACACCAGCAGCAGAAGCAACTCCGGAAGCACCTGCAGCTGAACAAGCCAAAGCAGAAGACGAAACACCACAGGCTTAGTTTTAAACTAAGGCTGTAAAATTTAAAATCAGCTAATTAATTAGCTCATTAATAAAGTAACAATTTTTTAAAAACTATCCGACGGATCCTTTAAAAGGGTGTGAAGCCGGAAAAAACAAACATTATGGCAGACGTAAAAACATTAGCTGAAAACTTAGTAGGCTTAACAGTAAAAGAAGTACAGGAATTAGCAGAATTCTTAAAATCCGAGTATGGTATTGAACCAGCTGCAGCTGCAGTTGTAATGAGTTCAGGTGGTGGCGAAGGTGCTGCTGCTGTTGAAGAGAAAACATCTTTTGATGTTATCTTAAAAGCTGCAGGCGCTAACAAATTAGCGATCGTTAAGATCGTTAAAGAATTAACAGGCTTAGGATTGAAAGAAGCTAAAGACTTGGTTGATGGCGCTCCAAAACCAGTTAAAGAAGGTGTTGATAAAGCAACAGCTGAAGAAATTAAAGCTAAATTATCTGAAGCAGGTGCTGATGTTGAGATAGCCTAAAAAATTAAATTATCGAAATCCCGATTTTTTCGGGATTGAGGTTGCTTAATTTTTACTGATAATAGTATTAAAGCCGGATCTTCTCCGGCTTTTTTTATTAATAGATAACAATTTACCTGTGCAAAGATTTCTACATTTTTTTGCCAGTATCCTCAAACTCTTAGTTTAAAAGCTAGTGGTACAGCTTTTGCCTTTACGGGGTTATGAAAAAACTACTATTATCCGTAACACTATTACTGACTATCTCAATCCCATTGTTTTCACAGTATACAGATACTATTCCTGTAAAAGAGACAAGAAAAGAATCCATTTATAAAATAAAGCCATGGATCGATATTCCTGCTACCCTTATTCTGGATGGGTTGTCATTAAATGGCATGCGGATCATCTATGGAAGGGATACGATCCCGGTAAGCGAGCTCCAATCTCTTAAAATAAGTGATATAAACAGCTTTGACAGACCAATAGCTGATAATTATTCCCTTCAGGCAAAAAAAACCAGTGATCTTTTATTTTACGGAAGTATGCCTCTGCCCTTATTCTTACTTATTGATCCAGCCATCAGAAAAGATGGTCTTAAAGTAGGGTTGCTTTATCTGCAGGCCATGGGTTTAACCGGAACAATTTACACCACTTCAGCGATGATCGTAAACCGGTACAGGCCATACGCATATAATCCTAATGTTCCAATGCAGAATCGCCAAAGAGGTGGAGCACGTAACTCCTTTTATGGCGGGCATCCTTCGGTGGTTGCCACAGCTACATTCTTTATGGCAAAAGTGTATTCAGACTACCACCCTAATATGAGAAATAAATGGATCCTGTATACTACAGCCGGCGTACTTTCCGCTACTACAGGCTATTTGAGGATAAAGGCAGGTCAACATTTTACCACTGATGTGATCGTGGGTGTAATTATGGGAGCTGCCAGTGGCATTTTAGTGCCCCATTTTCATAAGAATAAAGCCTTACAGCGGTTGACGATCATGCCCAATTATCAGAATAGACAAGGTGGATTTACTGCAAGTTACAAGCTGAAATAGATGGAAATTTGGTGAAGGCAGAGCCAAAAATGCCTTATTCCACAAAAACCTTTCCAATTCCTTAAAAAATCGTATATCGTAATCATAAAATAGGAAAATAATCCCTACCTTTGCCGTCCTTTAATTTAGGGTTGGTGGCGCAAGCTGCTTCCGTACTTCAAATTAAAGGATCTTCTGCACACTTAAAAGTCTTAATTACAATATGTCTGCAACAAAAACACCCGCTGCTAAACGTTTCAATTTCGGTAAAGTTGAATTTTTAGCAGAAACACCCGATTTGCTGGGAATCCAGATCCAATCATTCAAAGATTTTTTCCAGTTACAAACCACTCCCGACAAGCGTAATGTGGAGGGACTGTTCCGTGTATTCAAGGAAAACTTTCCTATCACTGATACGCGTAACATCTTCGTACTGGAATTCCTTGATTATTTCGTAGATCCGCCACGTTACACGATCGAAGAGTGTATCGAAAGAGGACTGACCTATGCCGTTCCCTTAAAGGCGAAGTTGCGCTTAAGTTGTAATGATGAGGAGCACGTTGATTTCCAGACCATCGTGCAGGATGTATTCTTAGGAAACATTCCGTACATGACACCTCGTGGTACCTTCGTTATTAATGGTGCCGAAAGGGTTGTTGTTAGCCAGCTACATCGTTCACCCGGTGTATTCTTCGGTCAATCTGTTCACCCCAATGGAACTAAGATCTATTCTGCAAGGGTAATTCCTTTTAAAGGGGCCTGGATGGAATTTGCAACAGATATCAACAATGTGATGTTTGCATATATCGATCGTAAGAAAAAATTCCCTGTAACAACTTTGTTACGTTCTATTGGCTTTGAAACTGATAAAGACATCCTGGAATTATTCGGTATGGCTGATGAGGTTAAAGCTGATAAGAAGAGCCTTGACAAATTTCTTGGTAAGCGTCTTGCCGCACGTGTATTACGTACATGGGTGGAAGATTTTGTGGATGAAGATACAGGTGAGGTTGTTTCAATCGAAAGGAACGAGATCATTCTGGAAAGGGACAGTGTATTGGACGAGTCTAATATCGCTATGATCCTGGAAATGGAAGTTAAGAGTGTATTCATCCAGAAAGAAGAGGTGAGCGGAGATTATGCCATCATCTACAATACATTGAATAAGGATACTTCTAACAGTGAGTTGGAAGCGGTTCAGCATATCTACAAGCAATTGCGTGGTGCTGATGCTCCTGACGATGAAACTGCACGTGGTATTATCGATAAATTATTCTTCAGTGATAAGCGTTATGATCTTGGAGAAGTTGGCCGTTACAAAATTAACCGCCGTCTTGGACTTAATTTCCCGATCACTAAAAAAGTATTGACCAAAGATGATATAATCGCCATCATTAAAACATTGGTGTTATTGACCAATGGTAAGAGTGAAGTTGATGATATCGATCACTTAAGTAACCGTCGAGTACGTACCGTGGGAGAGCAATTGTATGCTCAGTTTGGTGTTGGTTTGGCCCGTATGGCCCGTACCATCCGTGAAAGAATGAACGTACGAGATAACGAAGTGTTCACGCCTGTTGACCTGATCAACGCTAGAACATTATCTTCTGTTATCAATTCATTCTTTGGTACATCGCAGTTATCACAGTTCTTAGATCAAACCAATCCTTTAAGTGAGATAACGCATAAGCGTCGTATCTCCGCACTCGGACCCGGAGGCTTAAGTCGTGAGAGAGCTGGTTTCGAAGTTCGTGACGTTCACTATTCTCACTACGGCCGTTTGTGTACCATTGAAACACCGGAAGGACCAAACATTGGTTTGATATCTACACTTTGTGTACATGCCAAGATCAATGATATGGGCTTTATAGAAACGCCATACCATAAGGTTACTGAAGGTAAGGCTGATATGAAGAAGATCACCTTCCTGAGTGCCGAAGAAGAAGATACTGCAAAGATAGCACAGGCAAATATTGAAATGGATTCTAAAGGAAATTTTGTTGACGACAGGATCAAAAGTCGCCAGACAGGTGATTTTCCTATCCTTGATAAAAAAGAAGTGGAATATATGGATGTGGCGCCAAACCAGATCGTTGGTTTAAGTGCTTCGCTTATTCCGTTCCTTGAGCATGATGATGCTAACCGTGCCCTGATGGGTTCGAACATGCAACGCCAGGCTGTGCCATTGATCAAGCCTGAAGTGCCTATCGTAGGTACAGGGTTGGAAGGTAAAGCAGCCCGTGATGCAAGGATCCAGATCCATGCCGATGGTGATGGTGTTGTAGAGTATGTTGATGCTAATGAAATTCATGTTCGTTATAAGAGAAATGAAATTCAGCAACTGGTAAGTTTTGATGAGGATCTTATCGTTTATAAATTAACCAAGTTCGTTCGTACCAACCAGGAAACATGTATCAATCTACGCCCTGCAGTTGTAAAAGGACAAAAAGTTAGTGAAGGCGAATTCTTAACCGAAGGTTATGCAACCAAAGGTGGTGAGATCGCTTTAGGAAGGAATATGAAAGTGGCATTCATGCCATGGAAGGGTTACAACTTCGAGGATGCGATCGTAATCAGTGAGAAAGTAGTTAAAGAAGACCTTTTCACTTCATTACACATTTCTGAATTTGAAATTGAAGTACGTGATACAAAATTGGGTGAAGAAGAATTAACGCCGGATATCCCGAACGTTAGTGAAGAAGCAACCAAAGATCTTGATCAGAACGGTATCATCCGCATTGGTGCACATGTAAAAGAAGGCGATATCATCATAGGTAAGATCACACCAAAAGGTGAAAGCGATCCTACTCCTGAAGAGAAGCTGTTACGTGCCATCTTTGGTGATAAGGCCGGTGATGCAAAAGATGCTTCTTTAAAAGCAGCCAGC
Organism: Ferruginibacter sp.; assembly: GCA_046596255.1. Lineage (GTDB taxonomy): Bacteria > Bacteroidota > Bacteroidia > Chitinophagales > Chitinophagaceae > Ferruginibacter. The sequence goes on from JBKJMZ010000089.1 coordinate 4,514, forward strand.
GGAACAGAAGGTGTTATCATCGATAAGAAATTATTCCAAAGAGCCAAGAAAGATAAGAATGCAAAAGTGAGAGAGAAGGCGCAGATGGATAAAATAGAAAAAGTGCATGAGAAGAATGAGGCAGACCTGCTGGAATTATTGATCAACAAATTGCAGACCTTATTGAAAGATAAGAGCAGCTCGGGTGTTAGCAATAATTTTGGTGAAGTATTGATCGGTAAAGGAGCTAAGTTCAATGCAAAAAACCTGGCCAACATCGACTATCAAAACGTAAATCCTTTAGGATGGAGTGGGGATGTAAAGGTGGATGAACTGATCAATGTATTATTGCACAATTACAATATTAAGTTCAACGAAGAATTAGGAAGATACAAGCGTGAAAAGTTCAACATCTCTATCGGTGATGAATTACCTGCAGGTGTTTTAAAACTTGCAAAGGTTTACATGGCTGTTAAGCGTAAGTTGAAAGTGGGAGATAAGATGGCAGGTCGCCATGGTAACAAAGGTATTGTTGCCAAGATCGTTCGCCAGGAAGATATGCCATTCCTTGAAGACGGAACTCCTGTTGATATCGTATTGAATCCATTGGGTGTACCTAGTCGTATGAATCTTGGCCAGATCTATGAAACAGTGCTTGGTTGGGCCGGTGAAAAACTGGGCGTTCGTTTTGCAACCCCAATCTTTGACGGTGCAAGCGTTGCTGAAATTGACGAAGAGATCACCAAAGCAGGCTTACCTAAATTCGGTCATACTTATTTATATGATGGTGAAACGGGCGACCGCTTCGATCAGAAGGCCACAGTTGGTATCATCTACATTATTAAGCTTCACCACATGGTTGATGATAAAATGCATGCCCGTTCTATCGGACCATACAGTTTAATTACTCAACAACCGTTGGGGGGTAAGGCCCAGTTCGGTGGTCAAAGATTTGGTGAGATGGAGGTTTGGGCACTGGAGGCTTATGGCGCATCTAACATTTTGCAGGAGTTGTTAACGCTTAAATCTGATGATATCATCGGAAGAGCTAAAACTTACGAAGCAATTGTAAAAGGTGATAATATTCCAAGAGCAGGTATTCCTGAATCATTCAATGTTTTGGTTCATGAACTGAGGGGATTGGGACTGGATCTGAAATTTGATTAAAAACCCCAGTTCCCCCTGAAGGGGGAACTGGGAACAGTCTAAGGAATAGTTGAATAAAGCTGAAAATGCACAAGTGAGTGACACAACGATGTTGATGCTTGTACAACAGCTGCTAACAAAAAACAACAAACTACAAACTAGAAATTTTAATATGGCATTCAAAAAAGAAAACCGTCCAAGGCCAACATTTTCTCAAATCACAATTGGTTTGGCTTCTCCAGACAGCATTTTGGAAAAAAGCTATGGTGAAGTTTTAAAGCCGGAAACCATTAACTACCGTACTTACAAACCTGAAAGAGATGG
>JBKJMZ010000111.1:0-3553 GCA_046596255.1 Ferruginibacter sp.
AATGAGGCCATCATTTTTCATTACAGATTGTACTATTAAAAGAGTAAATTAAAGGCTCAATTAAAAAATATAAATCAACATGAGAAAACAACTGCTTTTTGCTATATGTATTTGCCTTAGCGGCAATTGCATCTTTGCACAAACCGATGCTGTATCAAAGATCAGGAAAGAGGGTCTCGAAAATTCAAAAGTAATGGATATTGCTTTTCAACTAACGGATGTGAGTGGCCCAAGGCTTACCAATTCACCGGGTTTCTTCAGGGCCGCAAGCTGGGCTAAAAATGAATTGATAAAAATGGGATTGGTGAATGCTGTTATTGAACCCTGGGGCGATTTTGGAACAGGATGGGAACAAACCCGTTGCTATGTTGCAATGATAGCTCCATATTATACACCGATGATCGCTATTCCACGGGCCTGGACAGGCAGCACACCTGGTAATGGTATCATCAGCAGGAATGTTATCCTGATCAAAGCAAAAGATTCTGCCGAATTATATCAAAACTATGCAGGTAAGATTAAAGACAAGATCGTAATGTTCTATTCAAATGATACACTTCACCCATCTTTCAATGCAGATGGAAAGCGTTTTACCGAGGAGGCGCTTACCAAGATGGCCAATTCAAAATTGGATACATCCAGGAGAGCAGCAAGACCTGCTGCAAGCCCTGATGCAATGGCTGCAAGAAGACTACAACAGGCATTGGCCAGGCAGATGAATGTTTTTTATAACAGGGAAAAGCCTGCATTGGTTCTAAGCATGAACGGCAGGGGTAATGACGGAACTTTGTTTGTTCAGAATGGAGGATCTGTTGATAAGGGAGCTGAAAATAATTATGCCTGGGTAATGTTATCAAGTGATGATTATTTAAGGATACAGCGTTTGGTAAATGCCGGGCAAAATGTGCAATTGGAAACCGATGTGAAGACAAAATTCTATGATAAGGATATCAAAGGATATAATGTTGTAGCAGAGATACCTGGCACTGATCCTATATTAAAAGATGAGATCGTTATGCTGGGAGGACACCTGGATAGCTGGCAGGGCGCAACCGGCGCCACGGATAATGCAGCAGGCTGTGCCGTGATGATGGAAGTGGTTCGTATCTTAAAGACTACAGGACTTCAGCCCAAAAGAACCATCCGCATTGCTTTATGGAGTGGTGAGGAACAGGGATTGCATGGCTCACGCAATTATGTAAAAAATCATCTTGCTGATCCTGCTGACATGGTTTTGAAACCCCAACATGGAAGCGTTTCTGCTTATTACAATCTTGATAATGGCACAGGAAAAGTACGGGGTATTTATTTACAGAACAATGCTGCTGCGGGGCCCATCTTTGCAAAGTGGCTGGAACCTTTTTATGACCTGGATGCAAAAACTGTTACGATTGATAATACGGGTGGTACCGATCACCTGGCCTTTGATGCAGTAGGGATTCCCGGGTTTCAATTTATACAGGATGAGATAGAATATGATACCCGTACCCATCATACCAACATGGATACTTATGATCACCTGGTTCCTGCAGATCTTAAGCAGGCATCTACTGTAATAGCTGCGTTCGTTTTTAACACAGCGCAGCTTGATCAAAAAATACCCAGGAAAGAATTACCAAAGGCAAGAGGCACAGGAGGAAGGAATTGATCCTGGTGAACCGAAAATATAAAAACAACAAGGACACATTTTCATGTGTCCTTGTTTATATAAAATAGATTCGGTTATTAATAACCGGATTTAACTTTCTTTCTTTTCCTTAGCTACCGTAATCCTTGTAAATTCTGAACCACTAAATATCCTCGCCAGCTTATTATCATTTGTTTTTTTCCATTCAGGGATATTGGTCTCCGAAACAATACGCCAGAAATTCTTTGCTTTCAGGTCTTCGTAATCTGTTGAGTCAACAAAAATGCCAACAATTGTATTTCGCTTCTTAAATTCGATTTTAATCGCTGTCTTAGCCAGGTGCGTTGGCTCTAAAAACTTGGAGATCATTTCGTTTACCATATAACTGATTTCTTGTAAATGTAGGCTAATTACGGGTCTTAACCGAATAAATTAATTTAAAGTGGGGCCCGGCTACCACAACATCCACATTATAAATGGTAAATGAGTGGATTAAACCCTGTAACAAACAGCATTGATATTCATACCCGCCCCTACAGATGCAAACAATATAACATCTCCACTATTTAGATGATGTTCAGGCATTAAGCCTTTTAACACCATATCATACAGTGTAGGAATGGTAGCTACAGAACTATTGCCCAGGTGATGAATGCTCATAGGCATGATATGCTCAGGGGCATTGGCTATACCGTATAGTTTATATAATTCTTTAATGATAGCATCATCCATTTTTTCATTGGCCTGGTGTAAGAACACTTTCTTTAATTCACTGATGGGTATACCACTTTTATCAAGGCATAATTTCATGGCTTCCGGTACATGCTTCATGGCATACTCATATACTTTTCGTCCTTTCATTTTTATATAGCGTACCCCCGGATCTGATCCCGGATAATAGGATTTACCCATGTTCAGATAGGACACTTCATCACCACAATGTGATTGTACGCAGGTAGCTAAAATCCCCGATCCAGGATCACTGCTTTCTTTGGCTTCCAATATCGCAGCTCCTGCCCCATCAGAAAATATCATGCTGTCACGATCATAGGTATCCAGCACACGTGATAAAGTTTCGGTACCAATAATCAGGCATTTTTTTGCAATACCTGCTTTAAAAAAAGCATCGGCCTGGATAACGCCCTGCAACCATCCGGGGCAACCAAATAAAATATCATAAGGTATACAAGATGGATTTTTAATTTTTAAAGCATGTTTAACTCTTGAAGCCAAAGCAGGCATTGCATCCGTTTGGATTGTATTTTTTACAACATTCCCAAAATTGTGGGCAACAATAATCTGGTCAATGGATTCAGGATCGCATCCGGCATCGGATATAGCTCTTTGAGCTGCAAAGGCAGCCATATCCGACGAGTCAATACCTGCATCTGCATAACGCCTTTCTTCAATGCCAGTGATCTTTTTAAATTTTTCTACGATAATATGGGGCTCAATTTCCAGGGCAGAACTATCTTCTGCAAAAAAATTGTGGGCAGCAAAGTCCCCATTCGTTTTAACAACATCCGGTATATAACATCCTGTACCTGTAATTACAGTGGCTGTTTTAAACTGCATAAATTATTTTTAAACCCTTAAAAGGGAGGATTATGATATAAAGTTATCAGTTTTTACACTGCCAGCAAAAGGATAGCGCCAACAAACAATAAAAACCTGCCCAATTATCATTAAAACACTATATTTGCACATTATTAATACAATACAATTAAAAAAATGGACACTAAACAACAAGGCACCGTTAAGTTTTTCAATTCTGAAAAAGGATTCGGTTTTATTAAGCACAATGACTCAAACAAAGAAACTTTCGTTCACGTAAGTGGATTAATAAGCGATATTAAAGAAGGCGACAGCGTTGAGTTCGATTTGCAGGAAGGCAAAAAAGGAATGAACGCAGTTAACGTGCAGGTA
>JBKJMZ010000019.1:0-2751 GCA_046596255.1 Ferruginibacter sp.
ACTAAGCGAAAATGGTTCTGTAGTTTTTCCTTTTAAGAATGGGGCGTACCGCCTGGTTGCAGATGATAATTACACAGATAATTTCGGTTACCAATGGAACAAATTTGCTGCAACACAGATAGACCAGAAGCAACAGAACCAACAGCTCAGCTATACCCGTTTTTTCACCGTTACCGGTTGGGATAAAGAAGACCTGCAGGGCAAAAACATATTGGAAGTAGGTAGTGGGGCAGGGCGTTTTTCGCAAGTGGTGCTGGATGATACAAAAGCAAATTTGTACAGCGTTGATTACAGCAATGCTGTGGAAGCAAACTTCAAAAATAACGGGCACCATAAAGAGCGTTTTCATTTATTTCAGGCAAGTGTGTATGATATGCCATTTGCCAAAGGGCAGTTTGATAAAGTTTTTTGCATGGGTGTAATACAACATACGCCTGATGTAGAGAAAACCGTGCAGTCGTTAATAAGCATGGCAAAACCCGGCGCAGAAGTGATCGTGGATTTTTATTGCGTTAACGGCTGGTGGACCAAGGTACAGGCTAAATATATCTTCAGGCCCGTTACCAAAAAATGGAGCAATGAAAAACTGCTAAACAAAATTGAAAAGAATATTGACTGGATGATAGGTACCACAACATTTTTTAATAAGATTGGTATTGGCAGGTTCGTAAACCGCTTTATTCCTATTTGTGATATCAAAGGTACCTTGCCGCAGGGCCTTTCTAAAAAGGAACTCCGGGAATGGTGTGTGCTGGATACCTTTGATATGTTTAGTCCTGAATACGATCAGCCGCAAAAAGTTAGCACGGTTAAAAGATGGTTTCAAGAGAACGGTATGGAAAAGGTTTGGGGCGGAACGATCAGTTTTGATAACAGCACGGCTTATGTTGTGAAGGGGATAAAGAAATGATGTGGTTATTCCAGAATGGCTTTCTTAAATACAAAAGCTGTCAGCCTGTACTGAGCTTGACGAGGTATTGTCGAAGGCGGGTTTATACTAATATCCCGGGTTCGACAAGCTCACCCTGACAGTATTATTTAATTCGGAAGCTAACATTCAATGAGTTTGTTTGTGTGAGCCAAAATTGTTTAATCAGCATGGCAAAATGAAGTACGGCTTATGGTGTAAAGGGAATAAAGAAATGATGTGGTTATTTCAGAATGGCTTTCTTAAATACAAAGGCTGTCAGCCTGAGCCCGTCGAAGGCGGGTTTATACTAATATCCCGGGTTCGACAAGCTCACCCTGACAGTATTATTTAATTTTGTAAAATTTGAATGTAAAGTTGTTTAGTTGCTTTTAAAAAAATATTCATGAAATATTATTATGTATATATTCTTAGATGTAGCGACAATAGTTATTATACTGGGGTTACAAATAATATAGAAAAGCGCCTGGCAGAGCATAATAGTGAGGGATCAACTACATCATACACATTTAAAAGAAGACCCGCTCAATTAGTATATTGCCAGCAATTTAATGACATTAAGCAGGCAATTGAACTTGAAAAGCAAATTAAAGGTTGGACCAGGAGGAAGAAAGAAGCATTGATAAATGAAGATTGGGAACAATTAAAACGGTTATCAAAGAATTATACTGATTTCGGGAAAATGGATGGTTTAACTACACCGCCTTCGACAAGCTCAGGCTGACAGCATTATAGATTGCAACAGTTTACTTGATTGAAGTGTAATCATTGACAAACTAATGAATAAAAAGATCATCCATTTTATATTTAACCTGAGCCGTGGCGGCGCTGAGACCATGATGGTAAGGGTGATAAGGGAATTGCCCGAATATGAGCATGTGGTGGTTACACTTTTTCCCGGTAATAATTTTGGTGCTGAACTACAATGTAAAAAATGGGTCTGCTTAAATATTAATTCTCTTTTAGGGTTACCCCTGGCCTTTTTTAAATTCCGTAAACTGGTTAAAGCAGAAAAGCCCGACCTTGTTCATACACATTTATTCTGGCCCACACTGGTTGCCAGATTTTCGCTTCCTAAAAAAATTCCATTAGTTACTACCATTCATGCTTTTATTGCAACATCAGTTGAATACCGCCATTGGTATATCCGTTTTTTAGACAAGCTTAGTTACAAATTCCGGAAGAGCACTATCATCGTAGTAGCAAAGGGAGCGCTTAAAGAGTATTTCTCTTTTTTAAATTTAAAGCCTTACAAAGCTTATGCGCTATATACTTTTGTAGACATTGCACGTTTTAATGCAGGGGATAAACCTGATGCTAAAACAAGTGATGTTTTTAAACTTGTTGCCGTGGGCGCTTTGCGGTTACAAAAGAACTATGCTTATATCATTGATGCGATGGCGCTGGTAAAGGATAAAAATATAACATTGGATATTTATGGCTCAGGTAACTTAAAAGATGCGCTTCAGCAGCAGATAAACAGGACCGGAGCCAAAGTGTTTTTAAAAGGCGAAGTGAATAATATTGAAGAGTTGATACCCCAATACGACCTGTTTGTGATGTCATCCACTTTTGAAGGCTTTTCTTTGGGAATTCTTGAAGCCATGGCCATGCGTATGCCACTCTTATTAAGCGATATCTCTTCTTTCAGGGAGCAATGTGAGGATAATGCCTGGTATTTTTCGCTTACCGATCCAAAGGATGCCGCATCGCGGATCGCCTGGCTAAGTACGGCTGATAAAGATCTGCTATTTAAAATGGCTGAGCGTGGCAGGCTTAGAGCCACAGGCAATTTTACACTTGAACAGCATATAGCAGGCCTG
>JBKJMZ010000099.1:0-4130 GCA_046596255.1 Ferruginibacter sp.
AAAGAAGGGCAGTTCATCAATTCTGTTTCACGGGCTGAACTTAATTGTAAGTTAATGGACCTGGCTGAACAGCATGACGCAGAGATCATATTCAATCACAGGTGTGAAAACATTAACTGGACTAAAAATGAAATTATTTTTGAGGACTTGGCCAACCATCAACCATTAACTATTAACTATGACCTTGCCTTCGGCAGCGATGGGGCTTATTCTGCCGCCAGGCTTACCCACCATTTACAACACGACCGCTTTCAATACAATCAATACTATATTGATTTTGGGTATAAGGAATTAAATATTCCCGCGGGTGATAATGGAAATTTCGTACTTGAGAAAAACGCTTTGCATATCTGGCCACGAGGTAATTATATGATGATCGCCCTACCCAATATGGATGGCAGTTTAACCTGCACTTTGTTTTTCCCTTTTGAGGGGGAACCATCTTTTGCAACATTAGATAGCCCCGAAAAAGTAAGGGCATTCTTTGAAAAGACCTTTACTGATGCGGCGGCATTAATGCCAACCTTAGAAAAAGATTTTTTCACTAATCCCACTTCTTCATTGGTAACCGTAAAATGTTTTCCCTGGATACGGGAAGATAAATTTGCCCTCATCGGTGATGCAGCACATGCTATTGTTCCTTTCTTTGGACAGGGCATGAACTGTGGTTTTGAAGACTGTTCAGTTTTAAATGGTTTGATCGATACCCATGCCGGAAACTGGAATAAAATTTTACCAGCCTACCAGGGATTACGAAAACCTGATGCAGATGCTATTGCAGACCTGGCGCTGAATAATTTTGTAGAGATGAGGGATAAGGTGGCCGATCCTAAATTTTTACTGCAGAAGAAAATTGAAGGTTCATTTAGTAAAAAGTACCCGGACATGTGGACTCCATTGTATAGCCAGGTAACCTTCAGTCCGCAGATAAGGTATAGCGATGCATTGATCAACGGGCAAAAACAGGAAGCCATTATGCAACAGGTAATGGCGATACCAGGTATTGAAAATAAATGGCAGGATGAAGAAATAGAAAAAATGATATTAAGTATGTTACACTAATTAATCGAATTACACGAATTACCTAATTAGTGTAATCCGTCAAAATCCGTGGAATAAAAATATAGTTATGTACAAATTCGACTACTACACAGAAAAAGACCAGCAAAAGCTAATTGCCTTTATGAAAGAGAATGCCTTTGCTTTAATTACCGGCATAGGGGAAAATTATCCTGTAGCCACACAAATTCCTTTAGCCATAAAACTAATAGACAATAAAATATTCCTGGAAGGACATATGATGAGAAAGACTGATCATCACCTGGCTTTTGAAAAGAATAATAATGTTTTGGTACTTTTCACCGGTTCACATTGCTTTGTCAATGCAGCATGGTATACTGATCCGCAGATTGGTTCTACATGGAATTATATGACAGTACATATTAAAGGGAAAATCTCCTTTTTTGATGAAGAAGGTACACGCAATGCAGTAAAAACGCTAAGCGATAAATATGCTGGAACTTCGTCTCAAAGTGCTTTTGATAATTTACCGGCAGCATATATTGACCATATGGTAAAAGCTATTGTAGGTTTTTCCATTGAAATGGAAGCGTTCGACAATGTTTTTAAGCTTAGCCAGAACCGGGATGCCGAATCTCAAAAAAACATTATTGACCAGCTGAGGAAAAGAGGCGATGCAAATTCTGTAGCAATTGCTGGCGAAATGGAAAAGAGGCTATAAGACCGTTTATTAGTTTATTAGTTAATTGGTTAATTAGTAGTCACTATGATTGCAAGCCTATTTTTTTGTTTTGCAGGTCTACTAATACAGAGTAACTAAAAACTAATTAACCAATTAACGAATTAACTTTACCGGATGACACGAAAACAACTCATTCAAAATATACATCAAAAAAGATCTTATCTCTGTGTTGGCCTGGATACCGACATTACCAAAATTCCCAAGCATGTACAATCACAACCTGATGCTGTTTTTGAATTCAATAAACAGATCATTGATGCTACGCAGGACCTATGTGTAGCTTACAAGATAAACACAGCATTTTATGAGGCCATGGGACTTAAAGGCTGGGAAGCCATGGAGAAAACGGTGAATTATATTCCCAAAGACCAGTTCATTATTGCAGATGCCAAGCGTGGAGATATAGGCAACACGTCATCACAATATGCAAAAGCTTTTTTTGAAACGATGAAATTTGATGCTATTACTGTTGCTCCCTACATGGGTGAAGACAGTGTAAAACCCTTTCTTGAATTTGAGAACAAATGGGCTATTGTATTAGGCCTCACTAGCAATACAGGAAGCAGGGATTTTGAGCAATTAAGGTTTGTTCGTGAAGGCACAAACCCGGGCAATCTGGTCGGTGAGGACACCGACCAGGGAGGTGGTGTAGAATTTTTATATGAAACTGTTTTAAAAAAAGTAAGCAGTTGGGGAAATACCGGTAACCTGATGTTTGTTATAGGAGCCACCAAAGCCAGCGACCTTGAAGCCATCCGTAAGATTATCCCCGATCATTTCTTACTGGTACCCGGTGTGGGTTTCCAGGGCGGCAGTTTAAAGGAAGTAAGTAAATACGGTATGATCAACAACACTTCGACTAACGCTCAGTGCGGCCTTTTAGTAAATGCAAGCCGGGCTATTATTTATGCCGGAGAAAAAGAAGATTTCGCAACAGAAGCAAGAGCTATCGCACAACAATACCAATCCGAAATGGCAGGTTACCTGTCTTGATCATCATTAGATCCCCCTATTGATCTTACCTGCTGCAATTACTTCATCAAGTATCATTTGTATCTCATCCGGCCTTTTGGTTCCTATTAATAAAAGAGCGCCATCATTGAATTGTAGCTGAAGCCCCCTATTGGAAGACCCTGCTGTATTTAATGCCCGCCCTGTTTTTTTTGATCCATACCTGATGCCCCATCCCCCATATTCATACAAAGTATTGTACTGCCTTATATAAGCATCCTTTAAGTCATGCCATTCAATTTGTTTCTCCTTAAAATGAAAAGGTGAGAAGCGGTAATAGATACCTGCATCTGTTATTCTTGTTCTTAATCTTATCAGTACAAGAAAAATTAATAGCAACAGGAAAACCAACTCTACCAAAATTAAGACAAGATCCGGCGCGGGCTTATTTCCAAAAGTTTTGCCAAAGATCACCTGCTGTATAATAGCATACATAAAGAGTATATTCAGTGCTGCAACGCCTGTCCAGCCCCACCAAATACTAAAACCTTGTTCTTCTTTAAAATCAATTGTGTTCATTAAAGTTCTTTTATAACAGCATCTGCAAGCTTACTAGCCCATTTTGTATATTCCTTACCGGAGGGATGCAAACCATCAGGTGCTAAAAAATCTGTTTTACTGCCATCCTCCCTTTGTGAAGCAGTGATATTTATATAATTGGTTTGAAATTCTTTTGACGAAGTCTCGCAGATATAATTGTATGCATCAATTTCTTCCGCAACCTGTTTAACGTCCCTTCCCGCAGCAAAAGGCGTAACAGCCCAGTCGGGAATGCTTAAAACAAAAACACGGTATGATTTATTACCGGCAAACTGAATGGCTTTTTGCAGCAGCTGCTCAAATTCAATTTTAAATTCAGTAGTGCTGCGACCACGATACTGATTATTTACACCAATCAGTAAAGAAACCACATCATAGCTATCCAGTGTATCTGTATTATCAATGGCCTGACTTAGTTCGGCTGTTGACCAGCCTGTTTTTGCAATGATCTCGGCTGCATAAAATGCAAAGCCAGCCCTGCGTAATAGCTGCACAGCCTGGTTTGGAAAGTTCTCTGCAAAGGGAACCTGTTCTCCAATAGTATAACTGTCTCCGAGGGCCAGGTAAGAAATTGTCATTTTTAAGTGATTAACACTGCAAATGTATGGTTAATCATAAAATGCCGGATGAGATGATCATTTAAAAGGGCCTGCAGAAAAACTGCAGACCCCTTGGTTCATGGCTATACTATTTTTAAGATGTCCTGGTCTTTGACTTATTTTTTTCTTTTATGTCCCCTGCTGCGGGTTCACCTAAGATCACATTTCCAAAACTGCTGTTTACTTTTATATTTATTGATCCGCTGCCCGATTTACCA
>JBKJMZ010000146.1:0-8050 GCA_046596255.1 Ferruginibacter sp.
AGCCCGATACATTTGTTATTACGGGTGATATAGATGCTATGTGGTTAAGGGATTCATCAGCACAGGTCTGGCCATACCTGTCATTGATGAGACAGGATAAGAATTTATAGGAGCTTATAAAAGGTGTTATCAACCGCCAGGTTAAATGCATTTTAAAAGACCCATACGCGAATGCTTTTTATAAGGATGAAACTAAGATCAGCGAATGGAAAGATGATAAAACTGAAATGAAGCCCGGTATACATGAGCGCAAATGGGAGATAGATAGTTTGTGTTATCCAATAAGGTTGGCGCATGGTTATTGGAAAGAGACTGGAGATACTTCTCTATTTGATGAAGATTGGAAAGCGGCAATGCGGTTAATTGTAAAAACTTTTAAAGAACAACAACGTTTTGAGAATAATGGCCCTTACAAGTTTGAAAGAACAACAAGCTGGGCAACAGATGGCGTTCCACTTGGAGGTTATGGCTACCCAACAAAAAAGATAGGGTTGATTCATTCCATGTTCAGGCCGAGCGATGATGCAACAGTCTTTCCTTTTAATATTCCGGGAAATATGTTTGCGCTTGATACCCTATACAAGTTGATAGAATTATTAAAAATAGCATCAAAACCGACTTCGGCTCTTGCGCAGGAAGCTCATAAACTTTCTTTAAATTTAGTTGAAGGAATTAATATGCATGCAATAGTTCAGTACACACAGTATGAAAAAATTATTGCTTATGAAATAAACGGATTTGGAAGTTACAATCTTATGGATGATGCTAATGTTCCGTCCTTGCTTTCATTAGGTTATCTTAACAACAACATGCTTAAGGATAGGTTATATCTGAGAACCAGAAAATTTGTACTGTCAGAATCAAATCCTTTCTTCTTCAAAGGCAAGGCAGCCGAAGGTATTGGAGGCCCCCACGTAGGAATGGATTATATATGGCCCATGAGTATTATTATGAGAGGGTTGACAAGTACTGATGATAAAGAAATAAAGACCTGCCTGGATATGTTGCAGCGCACTCATGCCGGCACCGGCTTCATGCATGAATCCTTTCATAAAGATGATCCCACAAAATTTACCCGAAAATGGTTTGCCTGGGCCAATACCCTGTTTGGTGAATTTGTATGGAAGATTTACCGGGAACGGCCGCATTTATTGAGATGAGAGATAAGCGAAATAATTAGGGTTAAGCAATGGAAATCAAATAATAATTCTTTTTTCCTTTTTGTATCAACAAATATTTATTATGTAACAAAAGTGTACTGTTGACCTGTAACGCTGTATCCTCAACTTTTTTACGGTTGATACTTACCCCGCCGCCCTGTACCATCTTTCTTGCTTCACCCTTACTTGGGAAAACATTTGTTTCTGCTAAAAATGAAACGATGTCAATACCCGCTTCAATTTTCTCTTTTGCAAAACCGATCTTTACCACGCCTTCCATGCCTTCCAGGTCATCTGCACTAAGGCTTTCAGCAGTTGCATTTAGATCAGCAAATAATTTTTCAGTGGTTTCAACTGCCTTGTTATATTCAGCTTCGCCATGTACAAGTATGGTTACTTCTTTGGCAAGTGTTTTTTGTAAAACCCTTTTTGATGCATCCATTTGCTGCTCTGCAATTAAACGGGTAATGGTTGGCTCATCTAAAAAAGTAAAGATCTTTATCCAGTCTTGTGCATCCTTATCATTGGCATTTAACCAGAATTGATAAAATTGATATGGTGTTGTTTTATTGGCATCAAGCCAGATATTGCCCTGTTCTGTTTTACCAAATTTGCCACCATCGGCTTTTTTAATCAGCGGGCAGGTGAAGGCAAATGCCTCAGCTTCGCCGCCAATTTTTCTTCTTATCAGTTCGGTGCCGGTTAAAATATTGCCCCATTGATCGCTGCCACCCATCTGCAGCTTACAATTTTTATTTTTGTAAAGCCAGTAAAAATCATATCCCTGTACCAGTTGGTAGGTAAATTCGGTAAAGCTCATTCCTGCCTCGCCCTCCAACCTTTTTTTAACACTATCCTTGGCCATCATATAATTTACCGTAATGTGTTTACCGGTGTCCCTGATAAAATCCAGGAAGGAGATTTGTTTGAACCAATCATAGTTATTGGCTATTTCTGCAGCATTCGGTTTGCTTTTATCAAAATCCAGGAATTTTTCTAGTTGAGACCGTACCCCCGCAACATTATTATTCAACAAATCTTCAGTCAGTAAATTTCGTTCTTCACTTTTACCGCTTGGGTCTCCAACCAGGCCGGTAGCCCCTCCCACAAGGGCAATGGGTTTATGTCCACATTTTTGCAAATGTATTAAAAGTATAATAGGTACCAGGCTCCCAATATGCAGACTGTCGGCTGTTGGGTCAAAACCAATATATGCCGTGGTTATTTCCTTATCTAATTGTTCCTTTGTTCCGGGCATAATATCCTGGATCATTCCCCGCCATTGTAATTCAGCTATAAGTGATTGCATTTTGTGTGTGATAATTCTGGTTTGGTGTAAATAATGGCAAAAATGCTTATAAATATTGATAAAAGATAAGTTTAGGCCTTTAAAACATCATAATCCTGCTGCAATATTTAAAACTACAATTTAGTTCCTGACGTAAATGAGCAGGCATCTTTTTGCATATAATCGGGGTCTTTGAATATATATTAAGGTCAGCCCTGAAAAGGGGATAAATTAAATACCCGCTGTAACCATGAATTGTATTATTAAACGTAATTTTATAATAATATATAAACACAATTTACCAAGTATAAATACGTTTAAGATTCGTCTACCTTTTAAATTCAATAATTAACCTATTGTTATTATGAGATTTTACTATAAAATTTTTCTGATTATTTTCCTGGTTTTACCGTTTTCTGGCTTTGGCCAGTTTCGAAAATATTCAAATGAATTTTTAAATATTGGGGCAGGTGCCCGGGGTTTGGCCATGGGTGGCGCACAGGTTGCTTCTGCAAATGATGCAACTGCTGGTTATTGGAATCCGGCCGGTTTAACAGGCATCAAAGAATACCCAAACATTAATCTCATGCATGCTGATTATTTTGGAGGCATTGCCAAATACGATTATCTATCTGCTGCCATGCCTATTCAAAATAATAAAAGGGCTTTAGGCTTTTCGATTTTAAGGTTTGCTGTGGATGATATTCCTAATACTTTGTTCCTGGTGGAACCGGATGGTAGTATCAATTATGGAAATATCCAGACATTCTCTTCGGCTGATTATGCTTTCCTGTTTTCATTTGCACAAAAATTAAAAGAAACAGAAAAGCTGCAGATGAGTTTTGGAGTAAATGCCAAGGTGATCTACCGCAAGGTTGGCAAATTTGCCTCTGCATGGGGATTTGGTTTGGATGCCGGTTTACAAATGCATGGGCCAAAATGGCATTTAGGCATTGTTGCACGTGATATCACCACTACATTCAATGCCTGGTCCTTTACTTTTACTGAAAGGGAGAAAGAAGTGCTGTACCTCACCAAAAATGATATTCCTGTAAAATCAACAGAGCTTACAGCGCCCCGTTTGATCATTGGAGGGGGATACGACTTTAAACTTGGTAAATCAGTTAACCTGATGGCTGAAGCCAACCTGGATGTTACGTTTGATGGTAAAAGAAATACGGTTTTAAGCGGCAATACGGTAAGTATCGATCCGCATATTGGTTTGGAAGCTACTATTAAGGATGTATTTTTTGTAAGAGCCGGGATTACAAATTTTCAGAAGGCATTGAAAGATGGTGATACTACCAATCAGAAAAGAGTTTGGATATATCAACCCAGTGCCGGTGCAGGCTTTAAGATCAAGAATATCATGATCGATTATGCATTTACAAACCTTGCTAATCAGGATAATCCATTATATACCCATATTTTTTCTCTTCGATTTAACCTGGTGGGGAAAAAAGAAATTGAATAAAAATAACATTACACCTGTATGAAAAAAATTCTATTAACGACTATTGTTTTATTGATTGCGATCGCAGGATTTGCCCAGTTGAACAATAGCTGGATCGACTACAGTAAAACTTACTATAAATTCAGGCTGGCTAAAGATACGCTCACCCGTATCCCCCAGCCCATACTAGCTGCAGCGGGCTTAGGTTCTGTACCTGCGGAACAATTTCAATTATGGCGTAATGGAAAAGAAGTGCGCATGTTCACGTCGGTACCAACAGGTATCTTGGGTAGCGGCGATTTCCTGGAATTTTGGGGTGAAATGAATGACGGTAAACCTGATAAGAATTTATACCGCAACCCGGATTACCAGCTTTGTGATAAATTCAGCCTGCATTCCGATACAGTCACCTACTTCCTTACAGTAAATGCTGCCGGCGGGAATCTTCGGTACCTGGCAACTGCAAATAATACTGCCGGTAATACTTTACCTGCAGACCCTTATTTTATGCGGAGGATCGAAACCCATTACCGCAATCAGATCAATAAAGGATATGCGGCTGTTATTGGCGAACATGTTTATTCTTCATCTTATGATATTGGGGAAGGCTGGACCAGTGATAATGCTGCTCCCTGTTGTGCCGTTTCCAAAGACCTGCAAAATATGAATAGGTATGCGGCAGGTCCTCCCAATAGTGTCATGTTTACAGTACATGCGGCCGGTAATGCATTGAATCCGAGAGAACTTTTTGCCAGGTTCTACAGTACCCAGATCATGTTGAAGCCCATGCCTTATTTCAATTACCTGAAGGATACCATCAGGAATTTACCTTTATCACTTTTAGCTAGTCCATCAAATTTACCGGTAAGTATCAATGGAAATTATTCGGGAGTGAACCCAGATCGTGTCGTGGTGAGTTGTTTTTCAGTAACCTACCCAGCAACTTTCAATTTCAACAATGAAAAGAATTTTTATTTTGAATTAAAGAATAATCCGTTGGGTAATTACCTGGAGATAACCAATTTTAATACCAATGGTATAGCACCGATCTTATACGATTATAATAATGGAAGAAGAATATTAGGAGATATTAGCATTCCCGGGCAGGTAAGATTTGCCCTTGCTCCTTCATCAGATACGTTAAGGAAATTTAACCTGATGAGTGGGGATGTTTCCAATATGATTACGGTAAACGGACTTGCCTCAAAAACTTTTATTAATTATGGCAATACTGCCAACCAGGGAGATTACCTGCTCATCAGTAACCCGGTATTATTTAATAATGGTTCGGGAATTAATAATGTAGATCTATATCGTCAATACCGCAGTACAGTGGCCGGGGGCTCTTTCAATGCAAAGATCTTTGACATTAATGAACTGAATGACCAGTTTGGTTTTGGAATAAAAAAACATCCTGCTTCTATCCGTGATTTTATCCGGTATGCCAGCCAGCAATTTAGTGCGGCACCGAGGTATGTATTCATTGTAGGCAGGGGATTAAGCTATCTTGATTATACAGCTAACCAGGCAAACCCAATTGCAGAGCAACTGGATCTTGTACCCACTTTTGGCTGGCCTGCATCTGATGTTTTACTGTCCTGTGCGCCAGGTACTAATGTACCATTGATACCCATTGGCAGATTGGGAGCTGTAAACGGCAACGAGGTTGGTATATACCTGGATAAAATGAAACAGTATGAACAGGCTCAGCAATCACCGGGACAAACTATTGCAGAAAAAGGCTGGATGAAAAATATGCTGCATACCGTGGGTGGATCCGATAGCCTGGAAAGTGCCCAGTTCCTGGTGTATATGAATGGCTATAAAAATGTGGTGGAGGATACCTTAATTGGTGCGCATGTTGAAACTTTTGCAAAAACATCCGTAGCAGCTATTGAACAACAGCAAAGCCAGCGTATAGCTGATCTGTTTCAGAAAGGCCTAAGTTATGTAAAATATTTCGGCCACTCATCAGCGAATGAGTTAGCCATCAATTTAAATTATCCTGAGAATTATCAAAATGCAGGGAAGTATCCTTTCATGCACGTAAGTGGTTGTACGGTAGGTAATTTCTTTACATTTAATCCTAATCGGCTTGTAAGTTATTCGGGTATGTCATTATCTGAGAAATATATTTTTATCAACCAGAAAGGGAGTATCGGCTTTTTGGGCAGTACGCACTTTGGTATTGCACCATTCCTGAATTTTTATAACGAAAGGCTTTATAATAAATTAGGCAGGACCATGTATGGCAATACGATCGGTAACCAGATAAAGGCTACCCTGCAAGACCTGGGAAGTAACCCCGCCAGCCTGGATTTTTATACCAGGATGCACCTTGAGGAAGTTAACCTACATGGTGACCCGGCGTTAAAAATAAACAGCTTTGCCAGACCCGACTATGTTATTGAAGACCAGTTGGTGAAGTTTACACCCAATATCATAACTGTTGCAGATCAGAATTTTAAGGTTGATGTGAAGATGATGAACATAGGCAGGGCCATAAGGGATTCGATAAGGGTAACCATAAAACAAAAATTGCCTAATGATACCATCAGGGTTTTGTATGACAAACTTATTCCTGCTATTATGTATATGGATTCGGTGAGCCTTATTGTGCCCATAAATCCAACAACTGATAAAGGACTTAACCAACTGTTAGTTTCGCTCGATGTTGATGGACGGGTGAGTGAATTGTCAGAAACTAATAATAACCTCACCAAGGATTTTTACATTTTTGAAGATGAGCTGCGTCCTACAATACCTTATAATTATTCTATAGTAAACCAGCAGAACATAACTTATTATGCCAGTACAGCAAATCCATTGAGCGGCCCCCGCCAATATGTAATGGAAATAGATACTACTGAATTATACAATTCAGCTTTTAAAAAGACATATAATTATTCAGGAGTTGGTGGTATTGTAGAATTCAAGCCAACAAATCTTACATTCTCAGATAGTACAGTTTATTACTGGAGAACAGCAACTGTTCCACAACCGGGTAGTAATTATATATGGAATAGTTATTCATTCGTTTATTTACCAAGCAGCACCGCGGGCTTTAACCAGTCACATTCTTACCAGCATTTAAAGTCTACGGTAAAGGATATGAATTATGCGGCCGATAATAAATGGAAATTTAATACTTCCCAGGTTTCAGTTAAAATTAAAAATGGAGTTTTTCCTACAGCAGCATCGCTTGCACAGGATTGGGAGGTTAATGTAGATGGTGCTAATATTGTACAAAGTATTTGTACCGTTAATGGAATGGTCTTTTTTACTGTATTTAATCCGATTGATTTTAAGCCTGTATTAAATGTATTAAGTGGTCCTGGCCGATTTGGCAGCGATAATGTATGCGGTGCAACAAGAAGGTACAGTTTTAACTATACCACTTTAACCCAGGCAAAAAGAATTGCCGCAGTAAACTTTCTTGACCAGATTCCCAATGGTTATTATGTAGTGGCAATGAATCTTGCGAATGCAAATGCTGCACTAAATACCTATGCTGCCGATTGGCAAAATGATACACTTGTACTGGGCTCCGGTAATTCTTTATACCATCGCCTTAAAAATGCCGGTTTCCTGGAAATAGATTCCTTCAATAGGCCCAGGGCGTTTAATTTCATATATAAAAAGCAGGACAATTCTTTTACGCCTCTTTATAAAATGTCGGCAGGAATAACTGATAAAATTGTTTTAGATGTATTGTGTCCATCAACAAAAGGGTCGGGAACAATTGCTTCTCCACTATTTGGGCCTGCCCGCAGCTGGACTGATTTTCATTGGAGAGGATCCAGAGAAGAAGTTAATGCCGGAGATTCGGTGTATTTTAATGTAATTGGAGTTACACCGGCAGGTGCTGAAACTGTTTTGTATGTAGTTGACTCTTCCACAAAGGACCTTAATATATCAGCAATCAATGCAACGCAATACCCTTATTTGAGACTTAAGATGTTTACAAAAGATACGATTCAGGGTACACCATACCAGTTAAGATACTGGAGAGTGAATGGGGCTTATGTGCCTGAAGGTGCTGTTGCTCCAAATATCCTGTTTGCAATGAAGGATACAGCAGACCAGGGAGAAATTGTAGACTTTAAGCTTGCATTTAAGAATATAAGTCAAACCGCTTTTGCCGACAGC
>JBKJMZ010000131.1:0-7495 GCA_046596255.1 Ferruginibacter sp.
TTGCTAATTAAAACGTCCTGTTATGAAAAGAATATTTTAATTACATTTGTTATAGGATATTAAGCATCTATAAAAAATGTAATTAAAGTATACTTCGTTTTTGATCAAATGGAATAAGACTAGGATATTTAAATAGCAGCGCATTTAGATTTTTTTACGTAATATTTGCTAATTAAAACGTCCTGTTATGAAAAGAATAATCTTTGGCATACTGCTTTTATTTACTATAGCTACTAAGGTTGATGCACAGGAAGCTGCCAAATACTGGTATTATCCTGCACAGAATATTTATTTTAACGAGGAGAGCGGCAATTATTGGTTTTACGATGAATCCAGGGTTGAATGGGTGGAAGCAAGCCGTTTGCCTGCCTGGTTAACAATGACTGATAATGATAGCCGTTATGAAGTTTATTACAAAGGGACAAAAGTGTGGAAGGATAATAAAAAGCATAAAGAAAAATACAAGTTAAAAAAAGACGGGACTGTAAAAGAGAAGGATGAATATTAATATGCACCATGAATATGAAGCCCTTCTGTAAAGAAGGGCTTTATTATTTTTTTAAATTCTCATTTTACTATAAATGACTTGTATACATAATAAACTGTTGGGCTTTGCATCAGTATGATAATTAGCGGTAAAGATCATCCACCGATCCCATTGGTGATTTGTGTTGCGGCCAAAAATGAAAACAAAATGATGATAATAAATAACAGCAGGATAACTGTTTTAGTACCCTGATCATTTTTGTGGCGATGATATATTGTTTAACTATTTTCTGCTCTGTTATCGTAACAGGATAATTAAATGCATGAGGGTATTTAATGAGTAAGCCAAGTAAAAAATATATGGCTGTTGGTATCAATAGCAATAAAAAAATGCTGATCTTATTACCAAAGCGATAAGCATTATCTGAAACATTAAAATGTATAGTGACTATTTCCGGGGATATAATATAACTGATAATGGATTAGACCCAAACCAGGATCAACATGCCGATGTCTCCAGCAACCGATCGGAAGCAGATGGAATTAATTTTATTTTCGGCTTAGCTTCAGTCATACTATAATTTAATCAATTTTACCGGTAGATGTGACAAAATGGGGCAATATTTCCTCTGGTTCCCTGGTAACCATACAATAAAATTGATCCTTATAGAACTGCTCCCCGGCTTAACATAGGCCATGTTTATTAACAAAGTCTGTAATAATATTTAACTGGCATTATTTTTTGGTATTCACTTTTAAATTCAAGCATATGAAAACAATTATTCTTTTTGTCCTTATTGCATTAGGACTTGGCGCATGTAAGGCAACTAAAATAGACAGCGGCTCCTACAGGGTAGCCTCAGCTCAAAAAGCACCAGGCGGACATTCACGCGTATTATTAGAAGGATTTAAAAAGGAATTTGTATTTCCGACTGATACATTAAAAAAGGGAGACCTGGTATATTTTGTGAAGTTGAAGAAATAAAATAATGGGAAGAATATACAACCATGTCATGTGGTTCACGGGCCTGAACAGGAGGTATTTTTTTAGAGCAACAGCATCCTTTTAACAGGTTGCTGTTGCCTTATCTTTTATCAGAATTTTTCGGTAATATATTCTACAAGTCTTTCGTCACTCATTTTATTTGAGGTAGATTCGGCTGTCACCACATCTTTGAATTGCGGTATGCCAGCCAGGTATCGAATGAATTGTTCCTGTACCTGACCCGTTCCAGTTACATGTATATGTGTTGCATTTGTCATGTGTGAGGTAATCTCTTTAAAGAATTTCCCCTGTGCCATTTTCTCGTGATTATTAGCATTCTTTTCACTCGGTCTTTGACGGTTTTCTTCACCTTCAACGTGTGCCAGCAGGGTTAAAATCCCACCTTCTACTTTGCTACCTACTATTGTGGCCTGATGGGTATCCATCCAAACGCCAAATTGTTTTTGATTGTTCATGATCTTTTTTTAGTGTACAGGAATTTACCCAATAACCGTACCGCAAGCTGGAATGCGCCATAATAGCATTGTTTTACCAGCAGTAAGTTAGTTTAACTATAAAATGTAGTCGTTGGGGATGAATAAGCTTTGCTACAACCGGTTTAGGTAAATAGTAGGTACGATTGTTGTACAATTATAAATATTAAATCCGGGTTGAAATATTGATAATGTTCCGGATATTCTTCATCATAAAAAAATATCATGACAAAAATTTTCCGTTTATTTTATTTAATGGCTCTGGTTTTCATAGCATCAACTGCTTTTGCTCAAAAATATAAAACGGTCGGGGATACCGCCCGGCTGAATAAGGAATATGTGAATTTGAGTAATGACCTGGCATCGCTAAATGCCAAACTTGCTATTGCACAGAATGATTTGCCGGGCTATATTTCTAAAGCCAAGGATGCTGATAATGATGCAGGTAAAGCTGCTAATTCCAGCAGCGACCAGGCTTCTAAAGCAACGAATGGTTCTGTAAGTGATGCAAGAACAGCTAAGAGAAGATCAAAAAAAGCATACAGGGAAGCAAAGGATTCCAGGGAAGCTAAAAGCAGGCTTAGCGACCAGGAGGATAAAATCACCCGTTACAAACTTGATATAAAGAAAAAGGAGCAACGGCTGGAAGAACTTAACCTGATGCGTATTGGTATTAATGCAAAGATCACAGCTGATTCTCTTCGCCAGGTACAACAATAATTATAAGTAGGGTAGTGTCATTTTACTGTTGCCACGATCATTGTTTCCAGGACCTTATATCCACGTCGTCCAGTTTATTGATATACAAGCAACCCATACCCGCTTTATATTTGCTTAATTTTTCCATGGCTGCAGCATGTTGCTTTAAGTTTACGAAGTTTATCGATATGTTGGCCTTGCGTGGAGAAAAACCACCATTCTACTTCACGTCCAGAGGTTGGGCTCTTGAACCTTAGTTTGCCAAAGCCATAATGGAAGCGCCCCACATTTTGGGCTTTTCTTTAGTAGCTTTCTCCATCATTTTAAGTATCACCTGGCTGTCAATACGCTTTTGGTCATCGTCAATATTATCAAGAAAATGCGCTACACTCCATACATTCTGCATGGTTTTAAGTACTGCTAACTTAGCCATTTATTTTTTTTAAGAAACAGTATTTTATTTGTTTTGGGCAGGCGCGGCAGGAGTGGAGATATCCACTACATTTTTCCAGGAACCGTCAGCCTGTTTGCGCCAGATGGTTACTACCTTATTATTTTCTGTGATGACCCTGCCGGTAGAATCTGAAAACGAAACCTGCGAATCCTCTATGATATATGCCATATCCCCACTTGCTGAAACATCCACCGTTTGCGGCTGCCAGCTAATCTTAAAACCCGGAACCTTGAAACTTTCTTCTATCATTTTCCTTATAGCCTCTTTACCGTTTAAAGCTGGCTGTCCTGCAGATATCAAAACAGCTCCATCTGCCCAATAATTTACGGTTTTATCAACATTCCCGGTGGAAGCCGCCTGCGACCATTCCTTGCTCAACTGCATAATTTTTTCGCCTTCTGCTTTTGTATCCACTTTTTGTTGGTTGCAACTTAATGTAATAGTTGCAAACACAATTACTGATATTCTGGTCATTAATGTTTTTTTAAATTCTTAATAATGTGATGAAGGCATGGTTAAAGAAACTTTATTTGAATTACAAGCCTTTTGCTAAAGTAATACAAAATTTATGATATCTGCAAATTTTGGGAATGGAAACTAAAGCGATTATCCTCAATACCTTACCTTGCAGCCTATTTTGTGGATAGAATAAATAATCATAAACTACTTTATAAACTATGGTAAATACTTTTACTAGGCCAATAATACCTGCTGATGAAGAATTACGGATTAAAGCGCTTGAATATTTTGATATACTGAATGATCTGCCAGACAGGTACTTTTCAAATCTTGCCCAGATCATTGCCCATACATTTAATTCCGGGATCGCATTAATTTCCTTTGTAGGAGCGGAGGAGGTATATTTTAAGGGGAACCATGGGATGGATGGCGTTAACAAAGAGGACAGGGGGACCAGTTTATGCTCTTTAGCCATTCTTGATCCTGATCCTACCATTTTTAAAGATGCTACGAATGAAGCGTGCCTGTTAAGCAACCCGCTTGTAATTGGTGAATTTGGTCTTCGGTTCTATGCAGGGGCACCTATTAAAACAAGTGAAGGCTTTGGTATCGGAACTGTTTGTATTATAGGTAAGGAGCCGAGGGAATTTACTAATCTGGAGAAAGACCTTTTAATTCTCTTTGCAAAAAATGTGATGATTGAAATTGAATCAAGAATTGAATTAAAAAATAACATGAGCCAATTATAATGTGTGTATCATAATCTTTTCACCGGGTTAGTTATTTACTTTTTCCCTTGTAAAGAACCAAAAATTCTGGATCGTGAATGCAATGATCAAAAGGGTATACAGAATCCTGTTAACACGTGCGGTACCTGGATCAATGAACCAGATGTAGACCAAAAGCAGAAAGCAGCCAGCTAAAGAAAACCAGAATAGCCAGGGCTTTAGCAACGATCTTCGCAGTTGAATGTTCTGGAAAATTAAAATACCCAATGCGATAATTGAAAGTATAATTAGCTGGCTCATGTATTGAAGATACTTATTTTATATAGCATCAGAACCGACCTGTATACAAATTTCTTACTCCAATTGCCCTCAGTCTTTTATTTGTAATTTCATCATTTCTTTACCAGCACCATGGGTTTAAATTAGGTTTTCAGTTAAGTATGATCTCATCATTTTTCAGTTCCTGCTTAAAAAGCCGGGAAGTGGGATTATAGGTTAGCGAAAACAGGAGGTCAAAACTGCCAAAATTCAGGAACATTTTCCGTTGGTAAGCACGGCCAAAAAAGCATATCGTGTTAAACCTTTCATATATATAAACACGTGGAGTAAATATGAGGGCATAAAGGGAACGGGGAACCGGTTACTCCAAAAACTGGCATAGTATTCTGTTTTAAAAATATAAAGTCAATATATGGAAACCAGCCCGGCAGATATTACCGAGATCATCGAAAAAAATGTGAAGGCCTTAATTGAAAGGAAGAAGCAGTACCTGCAGCAACAGAGACTAACGGAAAGGGTCCTCGGCAAAATCGCTTCCTTTGTGGGCAGTATACGGTCATTCTATGTCCACATACTTGTTTTTGGAGGATGGATCCTTTGGAATATTGGTTTGATTGGGTTAAAACCCTTTGATCCCAGTTTTATCATACTTGCCACATTTGCGGCTGTTGAAGCCATTTTTTTGACCATGATCGTTTTAATTGGCCAGAAGCATATGAATGCCCAGGCAGAAAAATGGGCAGAATTGGGATTGCAGGTTAGCTTATTGAGTGAGCTTGAAGTAACCCGTATCCTCACCCTGGTAACAGCTATGGCTAAGAAAATGGATATTGAAGTTGCAGCCGATAAAGAGATTGAAGTGTTGTCAAAAGATATACAGCCTGAAAAAGTATTAGATGCTATGGAAAAAGTTTCATTAACACCTGAACCATAAAATAAATAAGAACATATTATGCCGTGCAGGCTGATAATCCCTGGAACTATTACAGAGAAAATCCCAGGCTTACACCGCCCCAGCGATGGTATTTACCGGTACGAAATTCCCTTGTGAGCACCGACTGTGTATAAGATAAATATATTTTTTTAAAATTTACAATTATACCGGCATCTGCCTGAAAGCTAACTCTTGTAATATCACTGGCGGCAATAATGTAAGCATTATTACGGGTTAATAATCCTCCTTGTAAGCTTGCATCATATCCAATAAAATTTACCCGGCCCTGACCGTATAAATAAAACTCCGTTTTTCTTCTTTCTTTAACCATTTGGTATCTTTTATTAAAACGACCAGCCATGAAATTAATTCCACCACTTATTTTGGTATTAAGTGTTCCTAATCGTGTTTCGGCTGTTGTATTTAATAAAAAATGATTGCCGGTTTTTATTAATTGTTTTTCATAATTCAACTGGTAATTAATAATAATATCATTTTTGGTTTGATGTTGCCAGCCAAGTGGCAATGGATTTTTTAACCAGCGGTGAATATTATATTGTATCTGGTAACCCAATGCTGCAGGCCCCATAACCCCAATACTAAATGCAGTAGCTATTTGTTGCTGCCGTTCCTCATCAACCTGTATTAAAAAAGTTTTTAAAGAGATGTTGGCATTATATGGCCTGTCGCCATATAAAATACTATCGCTTAAAATGGAGGTAGGGGTATATCCAAAAATATTTAGTGCAATACCATATTTGGGCACTGATTTAAATGGTGCCCATAATAAAGTGGTAAGGGGCCATTTTTTTATTGCAGGATGTACATATTCCAATGTTATGCCCTGTGAATAATACTCATCCGATTTTGTAAAAAAATCATTGTCATAATGAAAACGGAAATAACTGTCCTTGTTTAAGGTTCGAAAAGTAGAACTGTTATCAATTAACTGGGCATTGATAATTCCAGGTAAATAGCTTAAAAAAATAGTAAAAGTTGACGTTAATAAGTGAGTTTTCACAAGTTCATATACGGGTAAAATGTGTGGAAGGATGTATAAGGTCAGTCGGGTCGATCACATTGTAGCTAAGCCGGTTCTTCCTTTATAAATGTTTGGGATCTGTCCATGCCATAAAACCCAAGTTCTCTTGAAACATTCACAAATCTTGTACTTACAAATTGCCCACAACCCGCCGGCAGACCCGGTAGGGGTTTTCACTAATACCTGCACTAATATTATTTGGAGTGTGGTTTTCTAAAAGCCAATCTTTTCCCATGGTCAATTGCCGCCATATCCATTCAAGGGATCCATTTCCCGGGATAAAGCCCCTCAAGCAACTGCATAAAAAAACAATATATCGCCGTCCCACAATAAAAAGGAATGACAAAGACCAAACAGGAGAAGAATGAACAGGCGGCGATAAAAGATAAGTAAACCATGATTGCCCTTGTTTTTATTACGCACGAAAATGATGGAAAAGCCGATACCAAATAATAATGAAAAGATAGAGTAGAATTTGCCTTCAATAAAGGCATGACCTAAAAAACTCAATACACCGTCAATCGGGGCTGTAAAAAAAGATTCTCTTTGTGCCGGGGAATTGAATACATATAATGAAAAGACGGCCGAGTTGGCCAGTAAAATACCCAGCAGGGCAAAGCCGCTTAGGGCATCTAGTATACCAGCTCTTTCATTCTGTAAAGCCGGGGAAGCATTATTTTTCATAATTATTAATTATTAGTTCTAAGTATATTGGTTCTAAGTATATAGGCACTTATTCCATCTTATTCATTACGGGCTTACGGTAGTTTGGAACAGGCTCATAAGTAGAATGCTGATGTTTTGTTATTGTAAATATAAGGGTTGCCAAACTTTAAATAAAGGTTTAAAAGGTTGGCGAACCCTTTATAAACTTAACACTTTGTGATGAGGTTAATATGTTAGGAGTGATTGGTTATTAATGTTTTAGTGTTATT
>JBKJMZ010000097.1:0-2944 GCA_046596255.1 Ferruginibacter sp.
CTTACTCACATTTTATCGATCTGTACCCCAACCCAGGCCATAACTTTATAACCCTTGATTCAATAGCTTTAGTTAAACGATACGAAACGGTGGAAATTGTTGACATGCAGGGACGAAGGGTTTTGCCAATTTTTGACGTTAAAAATCGTACACGCATAACTATTGATATAAGTATTCTTAGTAAAGGTATGTATATGGCTATTGTAAGACAAAGAGATGGTACGTATGCTGCATTAAAATTTATAAAGCAATAGCACTAGCGTTGCGTTGTTTTATTAAATAGTTCTTTGAAACACTTGACAGATCTATGTTTTCGCCATTTTCGAGTCGGCGTTGATTTGAAAATAATTCTGTTCGTTCTTTGTGCAAATCATTGAAAATGAACAAAGGACGTATGGCTTTCACGCAAATAATGGATTTTGCCTCGCAAGATATTTTCAAAGTTTGTGTTAACCGGTATAAAGGTAACTACAAAGCAAAAGAATTTACTTGTTGGAAGCAATTCCTTTGCATGGCATTTGGTCAATTAACTCATCGTCAAAGCATGAGTGATACGCTTCTTTGCCTGAAGTTAAATTCCGATAAGCTTTATCATCTTGGCATTGGAAGGGCCATTAATAAATCGACTTTATCTCGTGCAAATGAAAGTAGAGATTGGAGGATTTATCAAGAGTATGCGTTGAAACTAATTGATCAGGCAAAAAAAATGCATGAGGGCGATAATCAATTAGAAGTAAATCTTAAAGGCCGGATCTTTGCATTAGACTCAACAACAGTAGACCTTTGTCTGGAAGTTTTTTTATGGGCTCCTTTCCGTTCAACTAAAGCAGCTGTAAAAATTCATACACTGCTTGATTTGAAAACTTCTATTCCTGAATTTATTTTTATATCAGAGGGAAATGTTCATGATGTAAAAATAATGGATTTAATTCCACTTCAAAAAGGCAGCTATTACATAATGGATAAGGCTTACGTTGATTTTGAGCGCCTTTATGCAATTAGACAAGAGAAAGCATATTTCGTTGTAAGGGCTAAAGAAAATCTGCAATTTAAACGAATAAAATCCAGACCTCCCGACAAGGAAATAGGCATTCTTTGTGATCAGGATATTTTACTTACCGGAATCAATAGTAGTAACAGATACCCAGAGCCATTAAGACGCATCAAATTTTATGATACTGAGTTCGAAAGAACATTTGTTTTCTTAACCAACAACTTCAAAATAAATGCAAAAACTGTAACTCAACTTTATAAGCACCGTTGGGGTATTGAACTGTTCTTCAAATGGATTAAGCAAAATCTCAAAGTTCAATCCTTTTGGGGCTTTAGTGAGAACGCAGTAAAAACTCAAATCTGGATTGCTATATCAGTTTATGTGCTGGTATTAATAGCAAGGAAAAAACTGAAGCTAACAAACTCACCATATGAAATCATACAATACATCAGTCTTGCTCCTTTCGAAAAAAGGGCATTACACAATGTGTTTTTAAACATAGAAAATCAAGATGTCAAAGAACTTAAATATATTCAACTGAAAATCATTTAACTAAGACGCAACGCTAGTGATCTTTTGTTTAAAAAATATTTTTTACTTAATTCCGATTTCTCCTTGATGCTAAATACTTCTATCTTAAAATCTATCTATCTATTTTTTAAAATTCATTCTAAAATAGTTTACGGCTCCACCTGATAAAATAATTTTAATCTGACGCTGGCTAAGATCATGTTTTAAGAAATACTTTATTTTTTTTGTCTTATTAAACGCAAAATGAGGTGTTCCTTCCTCGAAATTTTTTCTTATGTTTTCAAGTCTTATGAAATCATTTACATCAATAGTATCATAATCTTCTTTATTCAAAAACTCAAACGGTATTATACCAAAATTTGCCATGTTTTGCCAACCGATCCTCGCATAACTTTTTGCAATAACTGCAATCTGTCCCAAATATCTGGGTGCAATTGCCGCATGTTCCCGGCTCGAACCCTGAGCATAATTTTCACCTGCAACTATTATGTGGCCTCCGAATTCTTCTTTTGTAGCAAGCGCTTTGGAATAATAATTTTCATCTATAACTACGTAACACGATTTACTTATTTCCGGAATATTACTTCTAAAAGAAAGGGCATGAACACCTGCTTTTAATATTTCGTCTGTTGAAATATTGTCACTTAGTTTAAGCAATACAGGTACGCTGCACTCATCTATCAGCTCGGTAAATTCAGGTAGTGATTTTATATTGGGTCCTTTTTCTAATACCAGGTGAGTTCTATTGAGAGGTGGTGGAAGTAGCAGGTCTTTGTTTATAATTGAGTTTTCAAGTTCTATAAATTGTGGGCAATACATTTTGTAAATCTTTTCTAAATCTCTGGGGTCGGTAATCTTTCCTGTTAAGGCTGAAGCAGCCGCAGTTTCCGGACTGCATAAATAAACACGATCACCAACTGTTCCCGAACGTCCCGGAAAATTACGAGGCATCGTCCTCAAACTTATTTTGTTTGTTGCAGGCGCTTGCCCCATACCTATACAACCAAGGCAACCTGCCTGGTGAAACCTGCCTCCTGATTTTATCATGGATGCAAATGAAGATGTAGAAATAAGGTTTTCTATAATTTGTCTTGACGTAGGATTTATATCTAAAGAAACGTCCTGATGAATTATTTTGCCTTTAAGTATTTCTCCTACAATCCAGAAGTCTCTGAATCCGGGGTTGGCAGAAGAGCCGACTACGGCTTGTCCTATAGGTTTCCCTTCTACCTCTCTTACTTTTACTACATTTCCAGGACTGCTTGGGCAGGCTATCATAGGTTCTAATCCGGATAAATTAATTGCATCATAAATGTCATATTTTACTCCTTCATCCGCTTTTAACTCTATCCAATCTTGTTCCCGTCCTTGTTGTTGTAGAAATTTCAGCACCTGGTCATCTGATGGAAAAACAGTAGT
>JBKJMZ010000061.1:0-100237 GCA_046596255.1 Ferruginibacter sp.
CAGCTCATCATGTATCAATCCATTTGTGGCCACGATCTTTTTTTGATAAGGCGAATATTTATCGCCATTCATATCTGTTACTTTACCACCAGCTTCTTCCACAATTAAATAACCGGCAGCAGAATCCCATGCGCTGAGGCTGTGTTCAAAAAAACCCTCAAACCTGCCGGCAGCAACCCAACACAGGTCAATGGCTGCACTACCCAGGCGGCGAACGGGCACGCCTTTGCGCACAAAGCGCTCAAAAACTTCCAGCGGGCCGTTCTCCATATCTAAATAAGCATAAGGAAAACCGGTAACCAGGCAGCTATGTATCAGTTCCGATTTTTTGCTTACGCTGATCTTTTTCTCATTTAAAGAAGCACCCTGCCCCTTTTGTGCAAAGAACAATTCATTGATAAAAGGATTGTAAACCGAACCAAATATCATTTCACCATTTTGCTCTACGCCAATACTTACACAACAAAGCGGGATACCGCTTGCAAAATTTATCGTACCGTCAATGGGGTCGATGATCCATTTGGTATCGCTATTGGTTACAATTTCGCCTACTTCCTCACTTAAAATAAAATGATCCGGGAAATCTGCTTTTATGATTTCGATGATGGCTTTTTCTGCAGCATGGTCTGCTTCCGTAACCCAGTTATTGATCCCTTCTTTATTACGGATCTTCAGATCTGCGTTATTAAAATAATGCCTCAGTTGCCCTGCCCCCGCTTCCACGGCATTTAAAAGAGTTGTTTTTAACATGGCGCAAATATACAAAGGCTTCTTTATACTGATATAGCATCTATAATTCAAACATTACATCCCGGTAGCTATGAGACTAAAATGAAATTCAGTTTGGTATAACTATATTTGAATATGCAAGTGTCGGTGATAATAGTGAACTATAATGTGAAGTATTTCCTGGAACAATGCCTGTATTCCGTTAATAAAGCCTGCCGGGGAATGGAGGCTGAAATTTTAGTGGTTGATAACAATTCCACAGACGGAAGCCGTTCTTACCTTGAGCCTGCATTTCCCACGGTGAAATTTACCTGGAACGCGATCAATATGGGATTTGCCAGGGCCAATAATCAGGGACTTGCCCAGGCTAAAGGAGCGTATATACTTTTTTTAAATCCTGATACCATACTGCCCGAGGATTGTATTACAAAATGCCTTGCTTTTTTCGATGTAAAAAAAATGGCAGGGGCTCTTGGTATTAAAATGGTGGATGGCTCTGGTAATTTTTTAAAGGAAAGCAAAAGAGCTTTTCCATCACCATTAACTTCATTGTTCAAGCTGTCCGGCTTATCCAGGTTATTCCCACATTCAAAATTGTTTGCAAAATATCACCTGGGGCATTTATCTGAAAATGAGAACCATGAAGTGGATGTACTTGCAGGTGCTTTTATGATGATACCCAAAAAAGTGCTCGACGAGATCGGGGATTTTGATGAGCGATTTTTTATGTACGGGGAGGATGTAGACCTTAGCTTCAGGATACAAAAAGCAGGCTATACAAATTTTTATTTTTCAGAAAGCAGCATTATTCATTTTAAAGGCGAGAGTACCAAGCGGGGTAGCCTGAACTATGTACGGTTGTTTTATAAAGCCATGAGTTTTTTTGTAAAGAAACATTATAGTGGCAGCAAGGCTGGTATATTTATTTTTTTGATACAAGCCGCTATCATCATGCGGGCATTCTTTTCGGCCATTGGAAATTTTTTAAAAAAGATCGGCCTGCCTGTATTGGATGCTGCCATTATTTTAAGTGCTTTTTGGATCACCCGCTTTTTGTGGGGTAATTTTATCAGGCAGGATATTAATTATTCTCCCAATGTGCTATTCATTGCATTTCCTGCTTTTACAGCGCTCTTTTTAATTACCGCTTATTATAGTGGCTTGTATGACAAAGGCTATAAGCAATCGCAATTGATAAGATCAGCATCCATTGCAGCTTTGGTATTGTTAAGTGTTTATGCCCTGCTACCGGATAGTGTAAGGTTTTCGAGGGGCATATTAATAATTGGTATTCTGTTGGCATTTGTATTAATGAATACGATCAGGCTGCTGTTCATTAACTGGGGTTACCTGGAAACCAGGAACGAGCATAATGAGCGAAGGCAAACCATTTTGGTTGCTGCAGAAAAAGATTTTGTTGCAATAACAGGGATGCTTAACAAGGCCGGGATGCCGGAAAGGGTATTGGGCAGGGTTGGCAATGGTGAACAGGAAACTCAATCAAGGCTTGGAAATATTTGGCAATTGCCAGCGTTGATAAAAAAATACCCGGTAAAGGAGATCATTTATTGCGAGAATGGTTTAAGCTTTAAAGAGATCATCAGCATGATCAATACCATGCCCGGCATCGTCCGGAATAAATTTCATGCATCTGGCAGCAACAGCATTGTGGGCAGCGATAGTAAGGATAGTAGTGGAGAATATATTGCTGATTCAAAAAAATATAGGATAGGATTGCCCCTTCACCGCCGCAATAAAAGGTTGCTTGATGTTTCCATTGCTATCTTTTTTATTGTTGCGATACCCATAATTATTTTTTTGAAAAAAAACCCGGGATCTTTTTATATAAATGTTTTTGCGGTATTAACAGGTAAAAAAACCTGGATTGGCTATGCCGCAGCATCAAACAGGCTTCCCGCTATAAAAGAAGCTGTTATTACCAGCACCGATCTACCGGCATTACTGAATGAATTGCCTGGCGAAAGTTTGCAGAAGAACGACGAATGGTATGCATCGGTTTACTCACCCCTGGTTGACCTGAAAAAAATTACCCGGGGATTTAAATACCTGCATTATTAATTTGTTTTAGTTCTCTAACAAAAATTTCAACTACTTTTTTATATTCATCCTGTCGAATATTCATATTACTATATGCAAAAGTTTCGGCTTCTTTGATAGCATCCTGCAAAATAAAACCCGCTTGGGGAATGCAACAGAATAACTCTTTGCTGCTTAAATAATTTGCCAGGTATTCCTGTTCAGTTTGCCCGGGAGTAGGTACAAGAATGGCTTTCATCTGAAGTTTCACCAGGTCCATAACCGTACTGTAACCACACCTACTAATGACCATGTTTGACTGCTGTATCACCACGTTCAATTCATTTGCAGGAAGATGATCGGTGATATCAGTATTACCAACCGTTTTGTTTGGGGTTGTATTTCCGGGCAAGCCGCGTAATAAAAAATTATTTCCAGGGATCTTGTCAAGTCCTTTCAGAATTATCTTTTCAAAAATAGTTCTCTGAGGTTCGGGGCCCGATAGAATTATACACAGATCATATTTGGATATTGCCCCTGTTCTTTCAAACCTGGATAAAGGCCCAATGTATTGAACAGGAATTTCAGGTAAGCGGCTGGGATGAGATAATTCTCCCGAAAGGTTAAGGTCTCCATCTATGTCAGGCACCCAGCACACGCTGTATTTATTTATAAAATGGTAATGAATATTTTGTGCGATCTTTTCTGTAAAAGAATTACCCGTTTTTATTTTTAACTGATGAGTGATATAAATGCATGGGATCTTACTATGATACAACCCCATCCGGTTATCAGAAATTATCGCATCTATTTTATGGGTTTTCACAATTTTGTTAAGCCATCGGTTCTCAGCATATATCCTGTAAATGAGTTTAGGAAATTGAAGTAGCAATTTTATAGGCATAACGAAAGGGTTACGGCTGTAGTTTACCCGGTAGCCTCTCAGCTCCAGAAAATTCAGGTTGGGGAATTCTTTTTGAAGTAAAACCTTACCTGATCCTTCTGCCGCTATGATAACCTCACAATTTTCCTGGAGTAATTTGAATATTATTGGAATGCAGCGTGTTGCATGTCCCAGCCCCCAATCTAAGGGAGCTATCAAAACCCGGGGCCTACCGGCTTGTATGTTAAAATTCATGCCTTTCATCAAAACAATGCAATAAATATTTGTGAAAATAGTTTAAATTGCTAATCTGAAATTATGCGACAACTTAATAAATTAACATTACTGCTATTAATTATTGTAACCGTGTTGGTATCCACAGGTTGTGCTTCCACTAAGAAAGGCTGTGGTTGCCCTAACAGAACGGGAATGGTTGGTTATTAACAGCAGAACTTTTTAACAGGAGAAACTATGAACAATTCAAACCGGGACTTACTGGTTTTGTTCAACCAGGAACTAATGACTCCGCAGTCAATTGAGCATGAAGTAGAATTACTTCATCAAATGCTTTATACAATAGAAAGAATAGAAAGCCTGGTGATAGCCCACGAGATCATCGACCTTAACAAATACCGCATAATTAATAAACACTTCAAGCTTCGCAAACTTATCCGTCAAAGAGAATTAAAGCCTTTTGTTTTTTTAAATTGTAAGAACTGACCCGGGGGGCAGGTGTCATCAACTTAATTTACCTAAAGAAATTTGTAGCACATTCAGCATTTCATTTATTTCTTCTTTTTTGCAGGTGCCCACACTAAGCCTGTACCAGCTACTTTCAGGCTTTGCACCAAAACAATAAAAAGGCACAATGGCCAATTTGGCTTCATCTAAAACATAGGAAGTAACATCAGCCTGGTTCTCCAGTAATTTTCCACCGGCTGTTCTTTTACCGGCATAATCAATTTGTATGGTCAGGTAGATAGCTGCTTCGGGAGCTATAGCATCAACATGGTAACCTGCGTTTTTCATTTGCTGTATGCCATTAAAAATACTTTGCAGCCGGTTATTGATCTCTGCTTTGAAATGGTTAAAATATTTATCAATTGCTTCTGTCTGCATCAGGTACTTTGCAACAGCTTTCTGCTCTGCCATCGGCGCCCATGCACCAACGTGGCTGTTTATGGAACGCATTTTTACCAGCACATCAGCCGGCCCCATGGCCCAGCCAACCCTCACACCCGTAGCTGCAAAGGCCTTGCTTATGCCATCAATGAAGATGGTGTATTTTTTCATTTCCGGGTTTATAGTAACCGGGTTATAATGAACGGTATCTCCCAAAGTGAGGGTCCAGTATATCTGGTCGTACATGAGGTAAAGCTTT
This sequence comes from Ferruginibacter sp., assembly GCA_046596255.1. Lineage (GTDB taxonomy): Bacteria > Bacteroidota > Bacteroidia > Chitinophagales > Chitinophagaceae > Ferruginibacter. The sequence continues at coordinate 5,031 of JBKJMZ010000061.1, forward strand.
TTCTCTCCTTCCTTACGGTTATTGTTCTCTTCAATAATAAGATCGCAGATGGCGCTTAATTCTTCTTTACCAAAGGTAGTGCCGGTGGGATTTAGAGGAGAACATAAAGAAAGTAATGTGGCACCTTCGATATGTTCTTTTATCTGTGCAGCCGAAAGCATGAAGTTGTTTTCTCTTTCTGCTTCCAGCATTATATGTTCCGCTTCTGTAAAATGCACATAATGGTTATTGTTCCAGCTAGGGGCGGGGTAAATAACTTTATCGCCTTTATCTACAATGGCCCGGTATAATGCATAGATCAGGGGCCTTCCTCCAGCTGCGATCAGTATTTCATCTTTAGCTTCATAATCTAACCCTGTTCTTGACAACATGAAGGCAGCGACAGCTTTTCTAAGGTCCATATTACCCTCTGCGGCAGGATAAGTAGTAAAGCCGTTTTTATATGCATCAATTATTTCTGCTTCAAGTTCTGCAGGTATTGGAAACACTGCAGAATCAAAATCACCGATGGTATAATTATAAACTTCTTCCCCCTGGATCATCTTTTCCTTAATGGTGGCGCCAAGACGCACAATCTCCGAAGCCTTCAAAGTCTCGGCCAGCTCACTCAGTTTTACATTACCCATAAATATATTGTTAAGTGGCAAAAGTAAAAACTTAAGTGGGGATGGCAAAGAATAAAAAAACTAAGAGCATTAAGGAGAAAAGAGGTAAAAATTGAAGAAGGCAGGCCAGTCAATACATCAACAATGATGAAGGCATGTGCCAGAATTTTATTGTGCATTCCCTTTACCGGGGAATAAGGAACTCCAAATAAATTTCAGCGTCTTTCATAAAAAAACAAATGTCTTAAATTATAGGGAGCTGTTATTTCATGTTCAGCATTATTAAGGCTTTCCGGTATATTTTGATGGACTACAGGAGTACAGGCAACAGCCGCACAAGGGTAAAAATTTTATACATACCACTTATTTAAAATAAGCCTGAATATAATAGCCTTTTTAAGAATACCGGAATTAGAATAAAACTAATAAAAAAGCGGCTTGATAGCCGCTTTTAAATATAAAAATATCCCTATTCAATAGTTTTATAATCTTTAAACAGGTTTACTTTTGTTGATTCAACCTGTTGCCGATAAGCAACCCATTTAGTGCTGTAAAAATTATTTATTTTATCTGTAATTTCTTTTATTGCTTTTTCTGCATTTCCCACCAGTATATCTACCTGTGGGCCGGGGACAACCATTTTACTGCCGATTGATTGTTGCGCTGTTTGTAATGCTGTCATAACAGTTAATTCAGGCGATCTTGTAATACCTTGTGCCGTGCTTGTTTTACCACTGATCAGCTCACGGATGCTTTTTATTGTATCCTGCATTTTAGTGGTTGATTTTCTTAAGGAGTCGATCTCTTTTCCTTCCATGCCTTTTAATTGGGCAAGCATTTTGGTTATCACTTCATCACTTTCTGTTAGTTGATCCATACCAGTGGTTAATTTTTCTGCAGATCTTCTTAACCGGTTCTGCATCTCCCTTTGCGCAAGCTTAATATCATTGCGGTTGCCTAATCTCGGATCATCTTTTACGGTAACATAAGTAGAATCCGAACTCCTTGCATAAGTCATAACCACTTTATAAGTGCCTGGCAAAACCGAAAATCCTCCCGGCTCGGGCGCCCCGGGCAATGGTTTGGCAGACCCCGGCTGGCGGAATCCTTTTTCTTCCATGCCCCAGTACATTTTATTGAAACCGCTATCAACTGCCCACCGTAATGATCGTATCAGTTCGTTGTTTGAATTATAGATCTTGACCATGGCACTGTCAGATCTTCTGCCACCGCCTGCTGCACCGCCACGTCCACCACTGTTTCCACCTACCCGTTGCCCGGCAACTGCAGCAGGTTGTTCAGCAGAAGTTATTGTATTCTCCTGTTTGATTATAGCAGTATCCTGCTTTTGTTTTACAGCAGTATCTTGTTTTGGTTTATTGATAAAAAAAGAAACTGGGGCACCACGCCTCCTGTTCTCGGCATCATATAATCCATAAGTGCTCCACTCATAACCCGTTGCAGCTTTGTACTGTGCCTGGTAAGCACCCGGGGAAGCAAAAACTGTAATGGGGGCTGTAAAGTTCATTCCTTTAGTGGCTGCAGCTTTTCTTAAGGGCCTGATATCATCCAATACCCAAAGTGCACGGCCAAATGTTGCGATCACCAGGTCGGCTTCACGCTCCTGTATTACAAGATCGTAAGTGGAAACTGAAGGGTAGCCATTTTTAAATTGTTCAAACGAACCTCCATTATCCAGGCTTACCCATAAACCATTTTCTGTACCAACAAAGATCAGGTTAGGTTGTGTAGGATCTTGTATTACACTCAATGCATAACCCTTTACTTTATTTTCATCCACCATTCTTGTCCAGGTCTTGCCATAATCTGTGGTCCGGAAAATATAAGGCTTCATATCGCCACGGCGGTAATCATTCACTACAACAAATGCTTCAGCTGCATTATATACAGATGCTTTTATTTGTGGGATCCAGCTACCCTTCGGCATTCCCGGGATCTTTCCATAAAAAGAGGTCCAGGTCTTTCCGCCATCTCTTGTCAACTGAACATTGCCATCATCTGTACTTACCCATATTGTTCCCCTTTCTTTTTTGGATGGCTCTATCGCCAGTATACTGCAATGTGTTTCTGCTCCGGTAATATCCAGGGTCAATCCGCCTGTGTTTTGATAAGCATTGATCTTCATGGTATCGTTTGATGTAAGGTCGGGAGATATGATATCCCAGCTAACACCTTTATCAGTACTCTTATGTACATACTGACTGCCATAGTAAACTGTCTTTGTATCAAATGGATCAAGTGCTATAGCGGAGTTCCAATTAAAGCGCAGTTTGGTGTTAGGGTCAAGCGCCGGCGGCCTGATGAACCAGCCCTCACCTGTTTTCCAGTTCCTTCTTCCTACACTACCTCCCTGGCTCATGCTATACACCCAGCTTGCATCTTCGGGGTCCGATACTACATCAAAACCATCGCCACCACCAACATTGCTCCAGTAGTAATTTCTTATGCCACCGTTCGTCCAGGTATAAGCTGGACCAAGCCAGCTGCCATTATCCTGCATACCGCCCATTACATTGTAAGGAATTTCATTATCAACATTCACATGATAGAACTGGCCCACAGGGATCTTTTCATCAAATATCCAGGTCTTGCCCCTGTCCCTGGAAATACCGATACCGCCATCATTGCCTTCAATGATATGGTTGGGGTCTTCGGGATTGATCCACCAGGCATGATGATCGGGGTGTATGCCGGAATACGGGATCATGGTTGTAAAAGATTTACCGCCATCTTCACTAAAAGTGATAGTTGAGTGCACATCATAGATCCTGTTCTCGTTCTTTGGGTCAACATAAATTTCCTGGTAATAAAAAGGCCGGTCCGTTATTTGTGCCGGATCGCTGTTTACCAGGGTCCATTTAAACCCACCATCATCACTTTTATACAAACCATTTTTTGTTGCTTCTACTTTTGCATAAACCCTGCTGGGCATGCTGCGGCTGAATGCAACACCTATCCTTCCCAGTTGCCCCTCAGGCATTCCATCTTCCTTGGTTATTTGTTTCCAGTTCTTGCCGCCATCAACAGTTATGAATAAACCACTCCCTTTACCACCGCTCTTTAAATTCCAGGGAGTTCTCCTGAACTGCCACATAGCAGCGATCAATTTATTAGGGTTAGATGGATCCATAATTAGATCGGCACAACCCGTAGTATCATTGGCATATAAGATCTTACTCCAGGTCTCTCCTCCATCAGTGGTTTTAAAAACACCACGCTCAGGATGTTCTGCATATGGGTTGCCAATTGCTGCTGCATAAACTGTATTAGGATTAACCGGATCGATAACCACCCGGTGAATACAAATAGTTTTATCAAGCCCCATTTTCTTCCAGGTTTTTCCGGCATCCAGGCTTTTGTAAATACCACCGCCCAGGTTCAAAGAATTCCTGGGATTACCTTCCCCGGTGCCCACCCAAACTACCGAAGGATTGGATTGCTGGATGGCAATAGAACCAATATTCTGAATAGGCTGCTCGTCAAAAACAGGGGTCCAGGAATGGCCTGCATTCTCGGTCTTCCATACACCGCCACTGGCAGCACCCACATAAAAAATATTTGGATTGGTAACCACCGCATCAATTGTTGTAATGCGGCCGCTCATACCGGCGGGGCCAATATTACGGGGTTTTAAATTTTTGAACTGGTCAAGTGATAGTTTTTGAGCAACAGTAATATTGCAAAAAGCGATCAGCAAAAAGCCCCAAAAGATCTTTAGCATAATTCTCATTCTTGAATTTTAAGCAATGAAGGTGCAAAAAAAAGGCGAGCTGGAAAATAGAAAATGATGAATGGATGTTTTGTAATATGCCCCTACCATAGTAATCTAATAAATTTCCAGATATATCAAGAATTTATATTTATCTACCCTCACTAAATCCTGTTATGAAATATCCATTTATCTCAGTGCTATTCTTTGCGGCAAATGCATCAGCTCAAAAAATATCAATTATTGAGGGCAATGCCGTAATAAAATATATTACAGCGGAGCCTTTTATAATGTACAAAAAATTGACCTCTGTCATTTGGTTTGCGTAAGAAAGAAAGATTGATCAGCTCTTTTTATCAAAATTTTTCTGGGCATCATCAGCTTTTTTAAAATCAAGGATCACCGAATTGATGCAGTAGCGTAAACCAGTTGGCGGCGGGCCGTCTTCAAATACATGCCCTAAATGGGCCTTACATTTCCCACACATTACTTCTGTACGCTTCATGCCATAAGTATTATCGGGGGTATAAATTATACTTCCTTTACTGATGGGTTCAAAAAAACTGGGCCAGCCACAATTGCTGTCGAATTTGCCATTGCTGTTGAATAAAGGATTACCGCAGGCGGCACAGTTATAAGTGCCACCTTCTTTATGGTCCCAGAACTTCCCTGTAAAAGCTCTTTCGGTCCCTTTTTCCCGGGCTATATTGTAAACATCAGCAGGCAGTATCTTTTTCCATTCATCATTACTCATTTCCACTTTACTGGTATCTGTTTTTGAAAAAACAGGATTTTCGTTTTTTGAAGTATCCATATTGGTAGTATTATCAGTTTGTTTAACCGCCGCATTGTTGCAGCCGGTCATGATCAATAAAACAAAAGCTATATAAATGAAGCGTTGCATAATTTAGCAAATTTCGGGTTAATTGGTTCTTTTCATATACGAAATGTGGAGTTTTTAAGATTTTAAAGGGTTAAATTCTCCCGTTAAGAAATATTTAAAGTACGATTGGTATATTTGCTCTCTTCACAAGGAACTAACCATATGTTTAATTTAATACTATTTGGACCCCCGGGCAGTGGAAAAGGAACACAAAGCGAAAAACTGATCGCCCGGTATGGCCTTAAGCACCTGAGCACAGGCGACCTGTTACGCAACGAGATCTATAACCAGACCCCGCTTGGTAAACAGGCACAGGGTTTCATGGATAAAGGCCAGCTTGTTCCTGATAACGTAGTGATCGGTATGATCAGCTCGGCCCTGGATGAGAACCCCCATGCCAAAGGTTTTTTATTCGATGGGTTTCCGAGAACCGCTGCCCAGGCAGAAGCGCTTGACGAATTGTTGAATTTAAAAAATGCTCCTATCGCCGTTATGCTGGCCCTTGATGTAAGCGAAGAGGAATTGGTAAAAAGATTATTAAAAAGAGGCGAGACCAGCGGAAGAAGCGATGATAATAATGAGCATGTAATAAGGGCCCGTATTGTTGAATATCATAATAAGACTGCCATCGTTGCCGATTATTACAAGCAGTTTAATAAAGTGGTTATGATAAAAGGTGAAGGTACAATTGAGGAGATCTTTGAACGCCTTTGTGCCGAGATCGATAATAGAGCATAACAAGTTTCCCCCATCAAAAAAGCCGGGCACTCTTATAAACAGGGTGCTTTTTGTTTTACATTGCGTTAAATACTTTCATTTATGAACGTCGAAAAATTGAATTTTATAACAAAGGGTTGTATTCCCTTATTTGATAGCCTGGCAGGAGATGCTACAGGTAAATGGGGCAAAATGAATGCCCAGCAAATGATTGAGCATGTTGCTGCGTTTTTTTTAGTGTCAACCGGCAAAATAAAATTTGACCTGGTAACGCCTGCCGAACATTTGCCAAAGTATAAAGAGTTCCTGCTAAGCGATAAGGAATTCAGGGAAAACACAAAAGCTCCTACCATGGTAATTGGCGAAGAAGCATCACCATTAAAATATACATCCATTGCGGAAGCCCGGGAAAACCTAAAACAAGCAATAGCCGGTTTTGAAACTTATTTTGCAGCCGATGCGAATAAAACTACGCTGCACCCGGTTTTTGGAGAACTAAATTTTGAAGAATGGATTTTGCTGCATTATAAACACGTAACACATCACCTGAAGCAGTTCGGATTGTTTTAATATTTTTGATAAGGAGGCTTCACGCCTCTTTTCTTTTAAGTTAATCGTTTATGGTTCAGGCCGCTTAAGCGTCTCTACCCTTTATTTCAATTAACTTTGAGCTTTAAAAGATACGATCTCATGAAACTGGAAAACTATATAACTGGCAACTGGATAACAGGAGATGGGGAAGGCCAGCAATTATTTAATGCTGTTACGGGCGAACCCGTTGCAGTTTCAACAACAAAAGGACTTGATTTTAAAAGCATTCTAGAATATGGAAGAACAGTAGGCAATCCCGCCCTGCGTAAAATGACATTTCATGAGCGGGGAAATATGCTGAAGGCATTGGCCCTGCATTTAAGAGATCATCTCGATAAATTTTATGCCATAAGTTATAAGACGGGTGCTACCAAAGCCGATAGCTGGGTAGATATTGAAGGCGGTATCGGTAATCTTTTTGCCAATGCATCACTTCGCCGAAAATTATCTAACGAAACTTTTGTAGTTGATGGCGACAGTCATAATCTAAGTACCAACAATACTTTTATGGGTACGCACATACTTGTACCTAAGGAAGGCATTGCTGTACATATCAATGCTTTTAATTTTCCTGTGTGGGGCATGCTGGAAAAAATTGCAGTGAACCTGCTTGCCGGAATGCCATGTGTTGTAAAGCCTGCAACAGTCACCTGTTATTTGACTGAAGTAGTTGTAAAAGAAATTATTGCAAGTAAAATTTTACCTGAGGGTACTTTGCAACTTTTATGTGGCGGCGCAGGTGACCTGCTTGACCATGTGAACTCCCAGGACGTGGTGACATTTACCGGCTCTGCATCAACCGGGTTGATGTTAAAATCAAATCCGAATATATTAATTGAGAATGTTCCTTTTAATATGGAAGCTGATTCTTTGAACTGTATTGTGCTTGGTAATGATGTAGCCCCGGGCATGCCCGAGTGGGATATCTTCATTAAAGAAGTAAGAAAGGAAATGACCTTAAAGGCCGGGCAGCGCTGCACCGGCATACGCCGCATATTTGTGCCGGAAAATAAAATGGAAGATGTTTGGAAAGGCATTACTACGGCGCTTGCACAAACCGTGATCGGTAATCCATTGAATGCATCTGTAAGAATGGGATCGCTTGCCGGGCAATCGCAGCGGCTTGAAGTAAAAGAGCAGGTTCAAAAATTACTGGCATCATCACAATTAATTTATGGCTCGCTGGATAGCGTTGAAGTAGTTGATGCAGATGCAGTCAATGGAGCTTTTATGTCGCCTGTTTTATTAATGAACGAAGATCCATTTAATGCAAAGGCTGTGCATGAGATAGAAGCTTTTGGCCCGGTGAGTACGATCATGCCTTACAAAAAAGCAGAAGATGCAATTGCATTAAGCAAGCTTGGTAAAGGAAGTTTGTGTTCAACTATTGTTACTGCCGATCATAAACTGGCGCAGCAATATGTTATCGGCGCAGCCACACACCATGGCCGTATTTTAATTTTAAATAACGAATGTGCTAAAGAAAGTACAGGGCATGGCTCTCCATTACCACTACTCGTACACGGCGGTCCGGGCAGGGCCGGCGGCGGGGAAGAGATGGGTGGACTGCGTGGTGTAAAACATTACCTGCAGCGCACTGCCATACAGGGTTCGCCAACCACCATTACCGCCATTACCAATATTTACCAGCAATATGCAAAGGGAAAAGATCCGGGTAAACACCTTTTCACCAAATATTTTGAGGAATTGGAAGTTGGTGAACAGATCATCACCGAAAAAAGGACTATCAGCTCTGAGGACATAGATAAATTTGCCGATCTAAGCGGTGATCATTTTTATGCACACATTAAAACAACCGATTTTGAAGGAACCATGTTTGAGCAGCAGGTAGCACATGGTTATTTTATTATGAGCATTGCAGCAGGATTATTTGTTGATAGCTATGATAAGAATCCTGTGTTGCTGAATTATGGTATTGATGAACTGCGGTTCACAAAACCTGTTTACCCGGGCAGCGAAATTCATATCCGCTTTACCTGCAAACAAAAATTACTTAACGATAAACGTGTGGTAGAAAAACCGGAAGACTTTAAAAGGGGAGATGATATTGATAAGGGTATTGTGAAGTGGCTGGTGGAAATGATCGACGAGACCAACGAAGTAACAGGTGTTGCTACAATACTTACTATGGTTGCTAAAAAGCAACAATAACTGTTATACTTTTATAACTGTAAATATTTTTTATGAATACAGTCGCTTACGTAAGGAGCCATATTGAACATGGTATAAATACGATTGAATTCTTTCACCCACAAAGCAACAGCCTGCCTGGAAAAATACTGGAAGAGCTTGCCCGTGAAATTCATTTTGCCGGCACGCATGATGATACCCGGGTGATCATTTTGAAAAGTGGCGGCGATAAAACATTTTGCTCTGGTGCCAGCTTTGATGAACTGGCATCCATTAAAAACGAAAAGGAAGGGCTGCAGTTCTTCAGCGGCTTTGCCAATGTGATCAATGCCATGCGCAAATGCCCCAAATTTATAATCGGCAGGATACAGGGCAAATGTGTTGGTGGTGGCGTTGGACTGGCATCGGCAGTGGATTATGCCATTGCTACTGATAAGGCAGAAATAAAATTAAGTGAACTGGCTGTAGGTATTGGCCCCTTCGTGGTTGGCCCCGCCGTAGAAAGAAAGATAGGAGTTGGCCCCTTCAGTGCCCTTGCAATTGATGCCACAGGCTGGCGCAGCACAGATTGGGCAAAAAGAAAAGGAATGTTTGCCGAAGTACATGAAAGCATTGAGAATATGGACGAAGCTGTTGACAGGCTTGCTAATACACTCTCTCATTCAAGCCCGCCTGCCATGGCTGCATTGAAAAAAACTTTTTGGAGGGGCACAGAGCATTGGGATGAGTTATTAAAGGAAAGAGCAGCTATCAGCGGTAAACTGGTGCTTAGTGATTTTACAAAAAATGCCATTGAAAAATTCAAAAGCCGTACCTAATCTGAACAATATCATCGGATCAACTGTTTATTTCATGTTACATTCCATGTTTTTATTGCTGTTCTATGCATTACAGTTGGCTAAAAAAACGTAATGTATTATCTTGCACCACTTTCATGAAAAAAAACCTTAAAATATTTAGTGTTTCTCAACTGATATCTGCAGTTGTAATGATACTGGCACTGATGTGGCTTACGGTGAGCACCCCTTTGGTTATTGCCAGCCAGCAGGAAGTGGCAAAAAAGCATAAGATGGAAAAAACTTCCGCACCGCTTACCGGCAGTGAGGAAGAAACTACAAAAACACCCGGTACAAATACCGAAGAAAAAACTCCCGGCAGCAGCACTTCTGTGTCAGAAGAATTCCTGCACGACAATCACAAGGCTGAGTATTTCCTTTCTTTATCCATGCAGTATCATAAACTTGATAATGCAGGTACCTATATCGCCTATCACGGAGAACTGCTTGTTCCTCCACCCAACTTTCTATAGTTTCATTTTCATTTATTTTTAATGGCACAGTACTGTGCCGCCTTACTTATTATTTTAAGAAAACCTTACTGTCAGTTATGACGGCAATGGATTTTTTTATAATTAAATCAAAACAGTTTTTTTATGATGAAGAATAATCTTTTTAAAGAAGTAAAGAATGACCTTCCGGCAAGTATTGTTGTATTTTTTGTAGCCGTTCCTTTATGCCTGGGTATTGCGCTGGCATCAGGGGCACCACTTTTTTCAGGTATTATTGCCGGTATTGTGGGGGGTATTATTGTAGGTATTGCAAGCGGTTCGCCATTAGGGGTTAGCGGCCCAGCTGCTGGCCTTGCAGTAATTGTGTTAACTGCTATCGGCACCATCGGGTCCTTCCCTGCTTTTTTACTGGCGGTTGTTATAGCCGGAATTATTCAACTGGCGCTGGGTTTTGCTAAAGCCGGTTTTATTGCATACTTTTTTCCTTCCTCAGTTATTAAAGGGATGCTTACCGGTATAGGACTTCTTATCATCTTAAAACAAATTCCCCACGCTTTAGGATGGGATAAGGATACTGAAGGAGATGAAGCTTTTTTTCAGGCAGATGGCCAGAACACATTTTCTGAAATAGCAAAAGCATTCGATTATTTTACCCCCGGAGCCGTCTTGATCGCAGTTATTTCATTAGCCATCCTGATACTGTGGGATACGGTATTAACAAAAAAACATAAGATATTTCAGTTGATACAAGGCCCCATTGTTGTAGTGATACTTGGTATCGTTATGAATTATTTGTTTAAAGCCGGAACGCTGGATTTTAGTTTAGCTGAAGACCAGGTGGTAAGGCTTCCGGTTGCAAAAAATTTACCTGAGTTTTTCAGCCAGTTCACCTTCCCGGATTTTTCTGCAATAACAAATCTTGAAATTTGGAAAACAGCCATTGTATTGGCCATTGTTGCAAGCCTTGAAACATTATTATGTGTAGAAGCTACCGACAAAATGGATCCGGATAAGAGAGTTACACCCACCAACCGTGAATTAAAGGCACAGGGTTTAGGCAATATTGTTTCGGGATTGATCGGAGGCTTACCTATAACACAGGTTATTGTACGGAGTTCTGCAAATATTAATTTTGGAGGCCGAACAAAATTATCTGCAATACTTCATGGTGTTTTTTTATTGATCTCCGCGATAACAATAGCCGGCTTATTGAATATGATACCACTCGCTAGTTTAGCTGCCATTTTACTGATGGTGGGTTATAAATTAGCGAAGCCCATGCTTTTTAAGCAGATGTACAAGTTAGGTTGGGAACAGTTTATTCCCTTTGTAGCTACTGTTGTGGGTATTTTAGCAACAGACCTGTTAAGGGGAATCACCATCGGTATCCTGTTCGGTATTTTTTACACACTTCGTCATAGTTACCGTAATTCTCACTATATGAAAGAAACGGTTACAACCGAAGAAGGACACGAAGTGCATCATATTGTGCTGGCAGAAGAGGTTTCTTTTTTTAATAAAGCAAGTGTGATAAAAGAGCTGGAAGAGATACCCAAAAATTCAAAGGTTATTATTGATTGCACCAAATCTAAATCCATTGCATACGATGTTGTGGAACTCATCCGTGATTTTAGAAGCAATGCAAGAACAAGAAATATTACGGTTGAAACGATCAATTTTATAGAACCTGCGTAGATAAACAAATTATTAAATAATAAAACAAATTATAAAAATGAGAGTTCATACAAAAGAAACACAAAAAAGTTTAACACCCCGGATGGCATTGGAAATTTTACAGGAAGGCAATAGCCGGTTTGTTAAAAATTTAAAAGCACAGAGAGACTTATTAGCCCAGGTGAATGCCACCCGTGACGGACAATGGCCATTTGCCACCATACTTAGCTGTATTGACAGCCGCACTTCTTCTGAGTTAATTTTTGACCAGGGATTGGGGGATGTTTTTTCTATCAGGATCGCGGGTAATATTGTAAATACTGACATATTGGGCAGTATGGAATTTGCCTGCAAAGTTGCCGGATCTAAACTGATTGTTGTGCTGGGACACACCAAATGCGGAGCAGTAAAAGGAGCCTGCGACCATGTTGAAATGGGAAATCTTACAGAGCTATTATCCAAATTACAGCCTGCGGTTTATTCCGAGTCTGAAACAACGGCCATAGATAAGCGAAATTCAGGCAACGAAAAATTTGTTGAAAATGTAGCTTCATTAAATGTGAAAAGGGGTGTAAAAAATATAATAGAGCGCAGTTTTATCCTGGAAGAAATGCTGGATAATGGTGAAATAGGGATTGTGGGCGCCATGTATAATATTGATACCGGCAAGGTGGAGTTTTATAAAGAGGTATTATATATAAAGGACGAGAAGAATCCAAAATTCAGCGTAGCAGAATTAAGACATTAATTTTTTGGAGGGCCGCACTTATTTTTTTGGCCTTCCATTTTAATTTAAAGTAGATCTATATGAGCAATAGTATAACATTCAATGAAGCGCATACTGTACATGAACTAAAACATTACCTGCCATCGCAACAGGCATTAAAGGATTTCATTCATCATAATACCTTGCATGCTTTCCAGCATATGAAATTTTATGATGCCATATTTAAGGCCTCGGGCATATTTGGATTCCAGGTACACCTGCAATTGCCGGAGTACCGGGAAATGTATAAAAGCGGCAGGATAAGAAACGATATTGTTGAAATGGTCATCGCCAATAAAAAAGGCAAAGCAGCAGTAGAAGAATGGAAACAAAAATTGCTGGGAGGGAATTATGATACCATTACCCGTCCCCGCATTGGGCAGTTGCGCAAATACTGGAAAGAGCTGTATAATATCGATCTCGACAATAAGGTACAACCCATATTGTTCCGGATACTTTGTGCTTTCTTAGATCAGGGGATCTCTGTGGAAAGCTTCCCTGTTGCCAACCGAAATTTTATTGAAAGCATGAGAATGCTTGAGAAAAACAGCGGGATCAGTTTTTTTAAGACAAAGGCGGTCAAACAAAAATTTGTATCTGCTAATTACTCCATCACTGAGTTATTAAAGACAATTGTAGGTAAAGAAGCATATTTTGAACAGTATGTGTTTGACCAGCAGTTCTCACACCATGGATGGAGTGGTTTTGTTTCTGCTGTGGAAGATAACCCCCAAACCCTGCTCGACCGGAAAATGATAACACTGCAGGAGCTGGTTGAATTTGAATTATTACTGGAACTCGATACACTCAACTATGAGTTGGGTAATAAATGGAAGCCATTGGCTTCACATATAACCCAGGCACCGCCCGAACTGCTTGCAGATATTCCTAAAACGGAATTTGCATCAGTGATAGAATTATGGCAGGATGCTTTTGAATGGAGTTATTATGACTCGGTATTAAAAGGAATGCTGATCGTTGATATCAAATTACCGGCACAGGCGAAAACCTTCCAGGCAATTTTCTGTATTGATGAAAGGGAGGATTCGATCCGCAGGCATATTGAAGCTGTTGATAAGAACTGCGAAACATTTGGCGCCCCCGGTTTTTTTGGCGTTGAATTCTACTTCCAGCAGCAGGGAAGTAAATTCTATGATAAGCTTTGCCCGGCACCTGTTACGCCAAAGTACCTCATCAAGGAATTTGATGCTGCACTGTCTAAGAAAGATGAGCCGCTGTACAGCAAGCATACCCATGGCTTCGTCACCGGCTTTGCATTAAGCCTCAGTTTTGGATTCTGGGCATTTGCCAAAACCATCCTCAACCTCTTCAAACCTAAAATGAGCCCTGCCATTTCCAATGCATACAGGCATATGGATACCGGGTCAACCTTAACCATCGAGAATAAAAGTACAGGTGATGTTGAGAATGGATTGCAGATCGGTTACACGTTAGATGAAATGGTTGCAAGAGCCGAAGGGTTTTTACGCGGCATTGGATTGATCAGGGATTTTGCGCCAATAGTATATGTTGTTGGACATGGCAGCAGCAGCGCTAACAATCCGCATCATGGCGCACACGATTGTGGTGCCTGCAGCGGAAGGCCAGGCGCTACCAATGCAAGGGTGCAGGCCTATATCCTGAATAATAAAAAAGTTAGGCAGCAATTACTGGCAAAAGGAATTGATATTCCTGATTCAACACAGTTCATTGGCAGCATGCATGATACCGCTGCTGATGTAATTGGTTATTATGATGAACATGTTTTGAATGCAGTCAATGCCGCAAAAAATTTGAACAATAAGCAAAATTTTGAAACGGCGCTTAACCTCAATGCTAAAGAAAGAAGCAGGCGTTTTTCCTCGATCAATACCAAGCAGGAATTGGAGCAGGTTCGTAAGGCAATTCATAACCGCTCGGTCTCTTTATTTGAACCGAGGCCGGAACTTGGGCACGGTACCAATACATTAGCCATCATAGGCCGCAGGCATATTACCAAAGGGCTATTCCTCGACCGGAGGGCGTTTTTAAATAGTTATGATCATACAACGGATCCTGAAGGAACGATCCTGTCGGCAGTAATGCGGCCCATCGGCCTGGTTTGTGGCGGGATTAACCTGGAGTATTATTTTAGCCGTGTTGATAATATTAAAATGGGAGCCGGTACCAAACTGCCGCACAATGTACTTGGCCTGTTTGGTGTTGCCAATAGTAGTGACGGTGACCTGCGCCCCGGCCTGCCCTGGCAGATGATCGAAGTGCATGACCCTGTTCGGCTACTGGTGATCGTGGAGCAAAAACCAGAGATCGTTTTGCAGGCCATTAAATCTTCACTGGAAGTTTTTGAATGGTATAAAAATGAATGGGTGCATATCGTGGCATTACACCCCGGCGAAAAACAATTCTACTATTTTAAGGATGGGGTTTTTAGCAAATACGATCCAATTACCGGTTCGGATGCAATAAAGACCATACACAATATGGAGGAGTTCATTGAGGGCGCAAGCGAAATGGAGACCAATCATATTGTACATGCCACGGAAGAAAATTTACCGGTGTATTTGTTGGATTAAAACCACCTGTATCAAAAGAGGGAACTTGCTTTTGCCAGCTAACTATTATGTAACAGAAATAAATAACAGAAACAAAAAATCTCAATGAATCAATTCGATAATATACTTAACCAATCAATCAGCCTGTTTGTTATTATACCGCTGGTTGCTTTTTTTGCTACCCTGTTGTGGCAAAATAAACAGGAAAAGCCGATCATATTAATTGTTCAGATTACAAAAGCGTTTTACATTATTGCTGCTGTAGCCTATGCCGTATTGTGGTTTGTTAATGGCCGCATCCCGGTAAATGTTCAATTTCTAACGCTTTACCAAACAGATCATTTTGTTTTTGCTATCCAGTTCTATTATGACCATATAACAGCCGTGTACAGTATTGTGGGGGCTCTATTATTTTTCCTGGTATCAAAGTTCAGCAGGTATTATATGCACCGTGATGAAGGCTATAAGCGTTTCTTCAATACTATCCTGTTCTTTGCACTTGGCTATAACCTGATCATTTTTTCCGGCAACTTTGAAACCATGTTCATCGGCTGGGAACTGATCGGGATATCCTCATTCCTGTTGATCGCATTTTATAGGAACAGGTACCTGCCGGTAAAGAATGCTTTCAAAACAATATCATACTATCGGATCAGTGATTTGGCGCTGATATTGGCGATGTGGATGATGCATCATCTTACTCACCAGAATATAAATTTTTCGCAACTGGAAGAAGCAAAGCAAATGGCTGTGCAATCTGGGGGCGTTAATATGGCCATCTTTATTGTGATCATGATCGTATTGGCAGCCATGATCAAATCGGCCCAGTTTCCATTCACAACCTGGCTGCCCCGGGCTATGGAAGGCCCTACCTCATCATCAGCTATATTTTATGGTTCCTTAAGCGTGCATATTGGTGTGTTCCTGTTGTTGCGTACCTGGCCTTTCTGGCATGATATGCTTTGGATCAAGATCGTGATCATTGTCATTGGTGCATTAACGGGTATCATTGCCACATTAATTGCAAGGGTACAGCCAACCGTAAAAACACAGATAGCCTATTCGTCTGCTGCGCAGATAGGGATCATTTTTATTGAAGTAGCTTTAGGCTTTCACATATTGGCATTGGTTCATTTTGCCGGCAATGCATTTTTAAGAACCTACCAATTACTGGTTTCACCATCTGTATTGAATTACCTGGTACATCACCAATATTTTCATTACCATCCCCCGCAGGATAAACCGGTCTCAAAAATAAGAACTGCATTATATATACTGGGCATTAAGGAATTTAACCTTGACACAGCGATGTACAAATATTTATGGAGCCCTTTTAAATGGATAGGTAACCTGCTTCAATTTTTAGGCTCAAAAGCTGCAACGGCACTGTTTGCTTTTATGGGGATCGCGGTTTTGCTTGCCGCATCCTATAAACCCGAATTCATCAGCCAAAACAGCTATATCATATCAATCGTATTAATAAGCACTGCATTGGGGTTGATCCTTTTTTCTTTTGCACACCGCAATTCGGCATTAACCGCCTGGATATACCTGTTAACAGCTCACTGTTTTATATTTTCTGCTATTTCTGTTAATACGGAGCATATAAACAACATTGAAATTGTTTTTTATGCAAGTGGTATTCTGGCAGCATTCTTACTTGGCTATTATTGTTTGAATAAGATCAAAAAAATTGATAACGATATTTACCTGGATAAATACCATGGTTATGTGTATGAGGAAAAAACCACGTCGTTGTTATTTTTGATAGCAGCAACGGGTATACTGGGGTTCCCGGTAACGGCCGCATTTATAGGAATAGATGTATTGTTTACTTATGTGAATAGCAATCAGGTTGTATTAATAGTATTGCTGGCACTATCTTTTATTTTTTTAGAACTGGCAGCGATCCGTATCTATTGCCGCATATTCTTAGGTCTGCATAAAAAACTAAACCACCCGGTGGCTTTCAGGTCATCATAAAATATAAGATTAAAAAAACAGCCTTCTCATCAATTCTATAAGAAGGCTGTTTTATAAAAAGACCTTTTCTTTTAAATATTTAAACCGCCACAGGCGCTGATGACCTGGCCTGTAAGATAGCTACCCATATCGCATGCTAAGAACAGGCTTACATTGGCAATATCTTCTGTTGTTGCAAACCTGCCTAAAGGAATATCCGCTTTGTATTTATCGGCACCCTCGCCATCCTTTAAATAATGGGTCATATCGGTTTCTACAAAACCGGGTGCAATGGCATTGCAACGGATATTACGGCTGCCCAGTTCTTTGGCAATGCTTTTAGTAAAACCTATGATACCGGCTTTGCTGGCAGCATAACTGCTTTGTCCACCATTGCCCATTACGCCAATAACACTGCTCATGTTGATGATGCTGCCACTGCGGGCTTTCATCATGGGCCGGATCACCTGCTTGGTCATATTGAAAACGCTTTTCAGGTTCACCTGCATCACATCATCCCATTGCTCTTCTGTCATGCGCAGCAATAAATTATCTTTTGAGATACCAGCATTGTTCACACAGATATCTATCGTTCCAAATTCTTTTACTACATCATTCACCAGGGTTTCACATGCTGTAAAATCGCCCGCATTACTTTGATATGCTTTGGCCTTAACGCCCATTGCAGTTAATTTTACTTCAAGGGTTTTTGATCTTGCAGCACTGCCATCGCTTATATACGTAAAAGCAATATTACATCCATGTTCAGCATATTTTATGGCAATACCTTCTCCAATGCCACGGGCTGCACCGGTTATGACCGCATTTTTTCCTTCTAATAATTTCATGAACCCTTTTTTATTTAAAAGATAATTAAAAACTTATAAACTACCTGCATTTTTTAATAAAAGAATTTCTTCCAGCATTGTTCTTTCATTGCTGAGCCTGGGGACTTTATGCTGGCCCCCAAGTTTTCCTTTACTGCGCAGCCAGTTTGTAAATGTTCCGGCAGGCAGTTTATGAACAATAGGTAATCTCAGTGCAATACTTTTATGGCGTTTGGCTTCGTAATCGCTGTTTACCTGCTTTAAATGATCATCCAGCTCAAAAATGAATGCATCAAAATTGTCGGGCTCTTTTTCAAACTCAATCAGCCATTCGTGTGCGCCATTGCTGTGCTCACTAAAATAGACGGGCGCTGCTGTATAGTCATTGACTATTGCATTAGTTCTATCCGCTGCATGCGCAATTGCCTTATCGCTGTTATCTACAATTACCTCTTCGCCAAAAGCGTTCATATAATGTTTTAGCCGTCCGGTAATTTTTATTTTATATGGGTTAAGGCTTATGAACCTGATAGTGTCGCCGATCAGGTAACGCCACAATCCGCCGGTAGTACTCATTACCAGGGCGTAATTCTTTCCGGCGATCACATCTTTTAACCCCACCGTTTGCGGATCTTCATTTCCATATTCCTCTACAGGCATAAACTCATAAAAAACACCATGGTTGGTAAACAACAACATACCATCATCATCCGGCGTAACCTGCGCTGCAATAAAACCCTCGCTTGCATTGTAAATTTCCAGGTAGTTAATTTTGCCGCCTATTATTTTGTCAAACTGATCTTTGTAAGGGACAAATGATACACCGCCATTAATGTAAAGCTCTAAATTTGGCCATACTTCTTTGATGGTCTGTTTTCCTTTTATCTCCAATATCCTTTTCAATAATAACAAGGTCCAGGTGGGAACGCCTGCGAGGGATGTTACATTTTCATTGGCGGTTACCTGTGCCAGTGTTTCAATCTTATTTTCCCATTCATCCAATAATGCTACACTAAGTTCGGGTGTACGTATCCATTGCCCCCAAAAAGGAGAGTTCTGCAAAAGTACCGCACTTAGGTCACCATATTGAACCTGCTCGTTTACTTTACTGATCTGGTGAGAGCCTCCAACTACGAGGCCCTTGCCGGTTAACAGATCGCTTGACGGAAAGTTTTTATAATAATTACTCAGCAGGTCCTTGCTGGCCTTAAAATGATTTTCCTGCAGGCTTTCTTCGCTGATCGGTATGAATTTACTTTTATCTGATGTGGTGCCTGAAGATTTTGCAAACCAGTTAACCGGGGTATTCCATAAAATATTTTCTTCCCCTTCCATCATTTTAAGAATATAAGGCTTTATATCATCATAGCCGTGGATGGGTACATTCTTCTTAAATTCCTTAAGGGTAAAAAGTTTTGAAAAATTATACTTTCTTCCAAACTCAGTGTATTGTGCAGCAGTAACCAGGTCTTGTAAAACTTCACGCTGAACTGCAACGGGGTGGTTGCTCCAGTTCTCAATACGCCACAAACGCATGCGTGCTAATTTTGATATTGCGGAAGAAAGCAATTTCATTTCAGCGACAAGATAAATAATTATCGGGCAGCTTCATCATGTAAATAATCCTTGCGCTTTAACTCAAAGTTCTTACCCAGGTATAAACGGCGCACCTGCTCATCATTGGCCAGCTCTTCTGCCGTGCCATGTGTAAATATTTTTCCATCGA
This sequence comes from Ferruginibacter sp., assembly GCA_046596255.1. Classification (GTDB taxonomy): domain Bacteria; phylum Bacteroidota; class Bacteroidia; order Chitinophagales; family Chitinophagaceae; genus Ferruginibacter. Next base: position 24,503 of record JBKJMZ010000061.1, read on the forward strand.
TCAGTAAGTAGGCCCGGTCGCAAATAGAGAGGGTTTCGTTTACATTGTGATCTGTGATGAGTATACCAATATTCCTGAACTTTAGTTTAGCTACAATAGCCTGTATATCTTCTACTGCAATGGGATCAACCCCCGCAAAGGGCTCATCAAGCAAAATAAATTTGGGGTCAACTGCCAATGCACGGGCAATTTCGGTCCTCCGCCTTTCGCCACCGCTTAACGTGTCGCCGTTATTTTTTCGTACCCTTTGCAGGTTAAATTCATCCAGCAAAGTTTCCACCTTATCCTTTTGCTGCTGCTTGCTGAGTTTTGTCATTTCAAGCACTGCACGTATATTATCTTCAACACTGAGCTTACGGAAAACACTAGCCTCTTGCGGCAGGTAGCCAATGCCCATCTGGGCTCTTTTATACATGGGCAGTTTGGTGATATTGATATCATTTAAATACACTTCGCCCTCATCCGGCTTAACCAACCCTACCACCTGGTAAAATGAAGTGGTTTTACCGGCACCGTTGGGCCCAAGCAAACCTACGATCTCACCCTGCTTTACATTAAAGGAAACCTTGTTTACCACAATACGGCTGCCGTATACTTTTACTAGGTCTTTGGTATGTATGGTTAAACTCAAACTAAAATATTTTTACAAAAATAGGTGAACCGGAACAAAGCCTGTTAATACAAACAAGATTAGCATAAAATTATAAGTGAAATAAGTGCAGGGCTACCATTGACAAAGCTTAATTTTTTGTGTAAATTTAATTTTCCTACTTTAAAGTAAATTTAAAAATGATTTTTTTTTATTTTGTAGAATTTTTTTTTGTTGTTAACAATTGCTGTATTTGCTTCCTGCCAAAAAGAAGTTGATGGCAATATGAGTGCCGTAATTATTCCTGCAGACCAAAAGCCCAAAGTTGGTACCAGGTGGATCTATTTTTATACTACTTATTATTCTTATGGGGGAGTACGGAGTGTACAAAAGCTTACGTATAAAGCAAAGAACGAAGAAACCCTGGGAGGAGAAAAATGGCTGTATATTGTTGATGTTGCAACTGATACAACTGTGTATTACCTTAATGTAAAAACGGGAGGACTTTATCAATATACCAACAACAGCTCTTATTTATTATGTAAATATCCTGCTGCCGTTAATGATACCTATAATACTTTTAACGACGGCGGAATGGAAGATTTTACCGTAAAAGCTGTAAACGACACAATTCCTACCGGCATTGGTAATATAGCAACCCATTATTATGAAGGCGTGAAAAACAGCGTTATTATAGATTTTATCTGGTATAATAACAAAGCCTGGATAGTACGTGAAATAATCTGGCGCAAATTTCCTATCTCAAACGTTTATTACCGGTACAGTACAATGTATATTGATGATATTCTTTACTGATACCAAAACACTTTGTCTTTCCAATAACACACAGGTTTGATTATCTATGCTAGCTTGCTTAAGTTTGCATATTAATTTAATACATGAAAGTAATAGAACACATTAACCAGGCAAAGGATACGCTTATCTCTTTTGAGATCTTACCCCCGCTTAAAGGCAAGGGAATACAGTCATTATACCAGCACCTGGATCCCCTTATGGAATTTAAGCCGGCCTATATTAATGTAACCTATCACCGCAGCGAACACGTCTTTAAAAAAACGCCTAACGGAACATTTGAGAAAGTAGTGATACGCAAGCGGCCCGGAACAGAAAGCATCTGTGCGGCTATCATGAATAAATACAGTGTTGATACTGTGCCGCATTTAATATGTGGCGGCTTTGGCATTAACGAAACCGAAGACGCATTGATCAACCTCAATTACCTCGGCATTGATAATGTGCTGGTATTAAGAGGTGATGCAGCAAAAAATGAAACGGCCTTTTTACCCGAGCCCGGCGGGCATGAATATGCAACCGACCTGCTTAAACAGGTTACAGACCTTAATGCAGGAAAATACCTGGAAGAAGACCTGAAGAACACCAGCCAGACCAAGTTCTGCATTGGTGTGGCGGGTTACCCTGAAAAACATTTTGAAGCGCCTAATATGGACAGCGACCTGCACTATTTAAAATTAAAGGTGGATATGGGGGCAGATTATATTGTTACGCAAATGTTCTATGATAATGAAAAGTTCTATGCTTTTGTAAAAGCCTGCAGGGATATAGGAATTACTATACCTATTATACCCGGACTTAAGCCTATCTATACAAAAAAGCAATTAACGGTACTTCCCAAGATCTTTCATATTGACCTGCCCATGGCCTTAACCAAAGAGATAATGAAATGTACAACAGATGAGGCCGTGGAAAAAGTTGGGGAAGAATGGCTGCTGTATCAATCGCAGGAATTAAAAAAATTCGGGGTGCCCGTATTGCACTACTACACATTGGGCAGACCACACATAGTTGGAAACGTTGTAAAGGAATTGATATAAAAAACCCTCCGTAAAGGAGGGCTTTTGTTTTCACAGGGATAATTTTATTTACCCAGTGGAATACCTACTGAAAAACTAAGTGTACGATACTTATTTTTATCATTTGCGGTATTATTACTTTCGGTAGAATTTATTTTAGCAAGCCCCAGTCCGTAATTCACTTTTAATATTACCTGTTGAAACTGTACGCCTCCTCCAAAGTTTAAACCAAAATCAAAGCGCTTTAATTTATTATACCCCGCATCTTCCTGTTGAGAGGTAAAGGGATCATCATTGCTGAACCTGATAGAGCTTTCCTCGTTTGTGGTTATTCCCAGAAACCTTGACTCTCTTTTTGATTTACCTCCAATACCCATCGCTACATAAGGGCCGGCATTAAAAAACACCGTTGACTCTTTAGCCATTGGAATTTTTACTACTGCATTTAAAGGAACCTGCAGGTATAAAGGATTGAATTTTGTTTTTACAAAATTGCCATTTGTAAAATAAGTTTCTGCCTTAGCGCCGTGGCCTGTAAGTAATAAACCAGATTCCAGGTCGAACATCGGCGATAAGTCAAAGCGCCCTAAAATACCTACATTAAATGAAGGAAGCATATTATTATCTTCCGTTTGGCCATCAGTTGTTTTTGTAATGTTTGCGAGGTTTAATCCACCCTGTACATATACCTGGGCTTTTGTGTTAAAAACTACTGCAGTAGTTAAAATTAATCCTAATACTACTTTTTTCATGTTTATTTTTTTCGTTTACAATCCGGTAAGATCTGCATTGCTGCTGGCCATTACCGCGTTTAATACCCCATAGACAAAAAGCCTGCCAATCCATATGATCAGCAGGCTTTCCCGTATAATCTTTTTGTCATTTATTTCAATAATGACTGAAAAACAGCCTCATTTATTTTGATGGGATATTTCTTTTTGAGTTCCATTATCCATTTGTCCTCCATTACATTCTGGTAATCATTAATCAGCAGGCCACGGGCTTCTTCAAAGCTGCGCTGCAGGCCGGCGCTATAGTGGCGTATAATTTTGGCAAACCCGGCATTACCATCAGTGGGGTTTATTACAATTTGGCTAACTGTACCCGCCTGCATATTGGGCGTTACAACAACGGGCATTTGTGTAAGTTCAAACCTGCCCGAATCTGCCTGGAGATTGTTATTTCCTTCCTCTGCTATTTTTTTCCACTCGTTGCCGGCTAAAACAGCAGCCCTTGCATTTTCTGCAATATTTTTATCCGAGCTGTTAAATATAATAGCATCAACACTGGCAGCCCATTGGTATCTGTTCTTTTGCCCACTGTAATATTGCTGCAGGCCCGCCATATCATTAGCTGCCTTGCCCCATATATTCCGCTCCATTATTTCAAACAAAACATTACCATCTTTAAATTCATCCATCTGGTACCTGAATTCGGGATTATAATCTTCCAAATTTTTCTTGTAATATTCCATTACTGAAGAAGCTATGAAATTTTCAAGTATTGTTGCATTTGTCTCGCCTTTATAAAGTTCCGACCCTTTATAGGTTCTTACAAAATCAAGAAAATCCCTGCCGGTTAATTTTGATTTAGCAAAACTGTAGATCGTTTTATTGGCAATAGGATAAGCCACGGCATTGTGAGTTTGAGAAGCAGGCTTTGCTATTACACTATCTGCATAGCGGTATAGGTCGGCATCAGATACTGTTCCTGTTCTTTTAAAACCCACCTGCTTTAAAACTTCTTTTACAAACATTTCCTTTGCAATATTGATCCTTGCATCCTGTTGTATCCTCTGCCTTAATTCAAACAGGAAGCCCTGGTCTTTCTTATCAGCAGCAACGGGGTTTTGTGAGATCCTTTTTACAATATGGTATCCGTAAGGCGTTAAAAAGGGCTTGCTTATTTCGTTATCCTTTGTTAGTTTAAAAACCTCGTTCTCAAAAGAGGTTTCAAATTTACCCGAGCCAAACTCCGCCATTTCGCCGTTATTGCCGTAGGTAACTTTGTCATCGCTAAACCCTCTTGCCATCTTGCCAAAATCGGCTCCCCTGGCCAGTAACTGGTAAACAGAATCTGCTTTTTTCTGGTAAGCTGCTTTTACTTGGGCAGTGGCATCCGGGGGAATTGAAAATAAGATTTGCGCTACCTTCCATTTACCAACAGCTTTTCGCTGACCGGTGAGTTTAAAAATATGCCAGCCTTTTTTTGTGCGGTATGGTTTGCTGGACTGGCCTGGTTTTAAATTATAAATGATCGTTTCGTATTCGTAAGGTAAACTGAATGCGGTGATATAACCCAGGTCTGAATGATTAGCCTTAACAGGCGACGCGGCGGCGATCAAATTATCATAATCTGTTTTTCCTGAAACAAGGGCCGTGTGTAATGCAGTTACCCCTTTATATGTCTTCAGTGTATCCTCCGGTTTTGATGTTGGATCAGCGGGTACAAAAAAATGCAGGGTATGCAGGTCCTGCTGGCTGCGGGTAAAAGCTTCATCAAGTAATTCGTTAACTGCTTTTTCATTGTTCAGGTAACTGGATTCTATCTGGCTTCTGAAGCTTTGAGCATCGTATTGCAATTGCGGCAAACTATCAAGCCTTAATTCCATGGCTGCTTTTACTTTAAGCTTGAATTTGATGTAGAGGTCAAGATATTCCCTTAATGCTTTTTCCTTATCGTTAACAGGTGTTTTGTTCTTATTATATGCCCTGGTAAATTCACTCTTATCCACGGCCATATTACCATAAGTGAATAAGGTTTGCGAAAAGATGCAGGTTGAGGAACCGGCAAAAGTAAGCAGCAATAAAATTTTTTTCATCAGTTAGTTTATTTATTTGGAGCAGCGCCCCATTTCATTTCAAGCAGATCATTTAATTGAAGCAGCGTTAGTTTTTTGGCAATGATCCTTTTGTCTTTATCCAGCAAATATAATGTTGGCGTTGAAGTGATATCATATAATTGACGATAGCCTGGCTTTTGTGCTGCATGATCAGCATCATCCATTTCTTTAGTCCTGTATACATGTGTCCAGCCGCCTATGTTATTGTCTTTAATGAATTTAAGCCATTCGGGTTTTACGTTTTGTTTACTGTCGGGTGTAAGCACAGCAAAGATCTTTACATTATGCTTTTGCCAGCTTGCCTTGTAAATGGAATCCAGCCTGGGTATCTCTTCCTTGCAATGCCCGCAGTTAGGATCCCAGAAGCTGATAACGGTATAATCAGCATCAAGGCTGTATAAGGAAGTGGGCTTGTCTTCTGTATTCAGCATGTTGAGCTCGGCGGCCTTTTCACCAATAAGGTTGGCCATAAGCATATAAGCCCGCCGGCTTATCGCCTCCATCTGTTTTTCATTAAGCCAGTTGGTTAATCCTTTGCTATGGTATTTGTCAAAGAGGTGAACAAACACGGCATCCTGTCCCATATATTTGGGAGTAATGAACTCATCGGTTAACCAGTTCAATAAGAATTTATACATCTCCGGCGCCGACCTGGCCAGCAGCAGTTTATAATCTATATCTTTTATAATTGAATCAGTTTCGGGTGAGATCACTTCCCGGTAATACCGCTCCAGTTTTTTTAAAAAGAAAGGGCTTCTAATGATGCGGTCATCCATAAAGCTGATGCCATCCCAGTAATGTTTTTTGTATTCGTTATAGCTATTGATGGTATCCTGCCGGGTAACAGGAACTTTGGTGGGGTATACTGGCTCCTTCATGGCATTGAGTAACGCCGCCATCATTGAATTGGGCTGGGTTTTAATTATTACTTCGCGGTATTCATTAAGCTCGGTATTTAAAGCCAGGTAATTTTTTTCATGTTCCGCGGAGTCGGCTTTTGTAGCAGCATTATTGTATGCATTCCGGGATCTCTGCATAAGCCTTCCTTTTGTAGCAGCAAATTTTTGGTAACCGGCATACAGCTCATTTTCCTTCGATCCTGTTACGGTAGTTTTATTTACGAGGTCGGATGTATCGGCTGTTATGGTGATTACCTGCTCTTTATCTATGAGGAACTCGGTCCGTAGAGATTTTCCCGGGAAGAATATGGCATATATGCCCGGGGCTAATGTGCCAGCTCCTTTAAAAATTGCTATACCATCGTTGCTTATAGCAGCCGAATCGGCAATATTAAAATTGCTGCCCATGTAGTAGGTCAGGTAGGTAATACCAGATCTATAACCGGGAGCCTTTAACGTTACCTGGTAACCCTGGCTAAAAGCTGTACTGGTGGTTAGGGCAGCAATAAGGAAAACTAAATACTTTTTCATATTTATAAGGATAGCAAATGTATTTAAAATAGGTGGTTTATGTGCATATGGTGTAGGCTGGAGGCTTCAATGCCGATTTTCAGTAATACATTGCTGTATTCTACAATCGGCATTTATCAAAGGCTTGCCCACCAAAGCTTTACTTGAATTTCAGCCAACCCACACAGCCATGAGATGAAATTCAGTTTGATAAAACAATTACAAAACGTTAACAAAATTAAATTGAGGATTAATGCGGTAATTTTGCCCCCGTGAGAAAAAAGAATAAAAGAATTATACTGGAAGACCTTTTAATTACGGATTATGCAGCCGAAGGAAAAGCACTGGCCAGGCTGGATGCCCGCCCGGATGACCCGGTCGGACGGGGTAAGGTGATCTTCATTTCGGGTGCTGTGCCCGGCGATACAGCAGATGTGCTGCTTACCAAAAGCAAAAAGGACTGGGCCGAAGGAAGGGTTTTAAAGATCAAAGTCCCCTCAAAGGAAAGAGTTACCCCCTTCTGTAAGCATTTTGGGGTTTGCGGCGGATGTAAGTGGCAGATGCTACCCTATGAGAAGCAACTTCAATATAAACAACAGGAAGTGGAGCAAAACCTGCGGCGTATCGGTAAGGTTGAGCTGCCGGAAATATCACCTATCATAGGGGCAGTTGAAACAGTTTATTATAGAAATAAGCTGGAGTTTACGTTCAGTAATAAAGAGTATTACCCAGCCCCCCCACCCCCCAAGGGGGGAACGGCCTCCCCAAACCCCTCCGAAGGAGGGGCTTCTGAAGACTCTGATAATATTGAAAGTCTGCCTAGATTTTCAGACTCTGAAAATCCCCCCTTGGGGGGTGGGGGGGCTTTGGGTTACCACGTTCCCCGCATCTTTGATAAAGTGATCAACATTGAAGAATGTTATTTAATGGATGATGTAAATAACAGGATCAGGAATACCATCCGGGCATTTGCGCTGGAAAACAAATTTTCATTTTACGATATACGGGAGCATACGGGCTGGCTGCGGAATATAATTATAAGGCTATGTACTACCGGCGAATTGATGGTTAATATTTGCTTGAACTATGATGAAGAGGCCGACAGGAAGAAACTGTTCGACCACCTGCTGCATGTGGTGCCCCAAATAACCACGTTGCTGTATACCATCAATCCCAAATGGAACGACAGTATTTATGATCTTACACCGGAGGTATATTTTGGCAAAGGCTATGCTACTGAAAAGCTTGCTGAATTTGAATTTAAAATATCACCCAAATCATTTTTTCAAACCAATACAAAACAAGCCGAAAAATTATATACGGTAACAAGGGACTTTGCAGGGCTTACGGGCAACGAGATCGTGTACGATCTTTACTGCGGTACCGGCAGCATAGGCATTTTTGTTAGTAAGTATGCAAAGAAGATCATTGGGGTTGAAGTGATAGAAGAAGCAATTGCTGATGCAAAACTAAATGCTGCATTGAATAATATCAGCCATGCTGAATTTTTCTGCGGCGATGTAATTAAGATATGCAATGATGAATTTTTTGCCAAACATGGCAGGCCCGATGTGATCATTACCGATCCGCCACGTGCCGGCATGCATGAAAAACTGGTGATCAAATTGCTTGAAATAGCAGCGCCCAAAATTGTTTACGTGAGCTGTAACACGGCAACACAGGCCCGTGACCTGGGTTTGCTGGCCGAAAAATATGCTATTGAAAAGATACAGCCCGTAGATATGTTTCCGCACACCCACCATATTGAATGTGTGGTTTTGTTGAAATTAAAATAAGATTAAACAACTAAATTTGTAGCATGGCTTTTAATAATCAGGGTAACAGGTTTCAGCGTACAACACCCGTGGTGTTGAACCTTATCATTATTAATGCGCTGGTATTTTTTGTACAAATGATGTTTGACGGACCTGAGAAAAAGATCACGGGAATGATCGCACTCTTTCCTTTCCAGACCGAGTACTTTAAGCCATACCAGTTAGTAACACATATGTTTGCCCATGGCGGGTTTTTTCATTTGCTGTTTAATATGTTTGTATTATGGATGTTTGGAACCATGCTGGAAAGAGTTTGGGGGCCTAAGCGTTTTTTTATTTTTTATTTTGCCTGCGGCCTTGCGGCCGGTGTAGCACACCTGTTGCTTGAGTTCTCCCCGGCAGTTGGTGCATCAGGTGCTATTATGGGATTGTTTGCAGCATTTGCTTACCTGTTCCCCAATACTGAAATGATCATCTTCCCGATACCAGTTCCCATCAAAGCAAAATATGCGGTGGCGATCATGGCAGCGATAGACCTGTTTGGCGGGGTATATCCTGCCGGCAGCAATATTGCTCACTTTGCACACCTGGGTGGCTTAGTTATGGGTTTTATCCTGGTGCTGATCTGGAATAAGAGCAACAAAAAAACTTTCTATTAATGCTAACATGCAGATCATGTAACTGTTTGTAATTTTAGCACAGTCAATTTTAATTATGGGTGAATCTGACCGGCATATTGATTATAGAATGAAGCGGCACCGCTTTACATTGGGCCAGCCCGATAATGCACTGATGTGGCTGTTTGTGTTCAATGTAATCTTCTTCCTGGTTTTGTTAACCATTGAAGCAGCCATTGCTGTTAATGATAATTCTAAGGTTGAGTTTTATTCCCGGGTCGTTAACCGTTTCCACTTGCCGGCTGAACCTGGCCTGCTCTTCAACAGGCCCTGGACCTTTCTGACATACATGTTCACTGATGTGGAGGTTTTTAGGGCATTGAGTAATATACTTTGGTTATGGGCTTTTGGTGGCATACTGCAAAACTTAACGGGCAATAAAAAACTAATACCGGTTTATTTATACGGTGGGCTTGCAGGCGCTGTATTTTTTCTATTTGCAGCAAATTTGATCCCGTCAAAAAATTTAGTCTTAAACAATGCTGGCTTACTGGGTGCAAATGCTGCGGTGATGGCTGTTGCAGTTGCTGCCACCATAATAGCTCCCGGCTATCGTTTTTTCCGCAACATACGCGGTGGCATACCGCTATGGGTACTTACCCTTGTATATATTGCTATAGATCTTGCAGGTGTAGCAGCCCTGCCTGCGGCATATCCCATTGCCCATGTGGGTGGTGGAGTTGCCGGCTGGATATTTGTAGTTTTGCTGCATAGGAAAATAGATGGCAGCGCCTGGATGAATACCGGGTATAGCTGGTTCATCAACATTTTTAACCCCAACAAAAGCAAAGTGCGCAACTCCGTAAAAGAAAAGGTTTTTTACAATACAGGCAATAGGGCCCCTTATCATAAAACATCGCATGTTACCGAACAGCGTATAGATGAGATACTTGATAAGATCAACCAGAAAGGATATAATTATCTCACTAAAGAGGAAAAAGAGATCTTAAAAAAGGCCAGTGAAGAAAAGTAATTTTCTTTCACATTATTTATACCGGTTAGCATTATCTTTATAGCATGTCTACCAGTTTCTTTCGCAGACTTACCAAACGCTTTTTTATTGTTGTGAATGTTTTTGCAGCAATACTTTTTTTATTGGGATGTTATGGGTATTTGTTTAGCCCCAAATTATTATGGCCCATTGGCTTTCTCACCCTTACTGCTTTTTATTTTTTCCTGTTCCTGCTGGCATTTATTTTTTTCTGGTTGTTTACAAAACCTGTTGGCGCTTTGATATCCGTGGTAGCTATATTGCTGGCGTATAAACCAATGACCAATATCGTACCGCTCCGGTTCACGCATTCCTTTTCAAAAGTAAAGCAACAGGACAATATACGGGTGATGAGCTGGAATGTGGCTCAGTTCAATGTGTTGGATAATAAAAAAAACCCCCAGCTACAAAACCAGATGCTTGCTTTGATAAATGAATACCAGCCCGACATTGCCTGTTTCCAGGAAATGGTTGCCGAGGATAGCGCTGTAACTGATCATGGGCATATGGATGGATTTTTACAAAAACTCAATTTTAGAGATTACCATTATTCTTATAACCGCAAAGAAGATTTTTGGGGCTATGCTCATTTCGGGATCATTATCTTTTCAAAGTACCCCATCATTAATAAAGTAACAAAAACCTGGTATCCCAATGATTACAATTCCATTTTTCAATATGCAGATGTTGTAAAAGGGCAGGATACTATCCGGGTTTTCAATATTCACCTGCAGTCTTTAAGGTTCAGTAACTCCAACTTAAAATATATTGATAAGCCCTCTGTAGAAGATAAAAGCGCCCTGAAGGAATCGAAGAATATTATAGCCAAATTTAAAAAAGGATTTTTAAGGAGACAGGTGCAAGCCGAAAGAATTCAGGCAGAGTTGAACAATAGTCCTTACCCGGTTATTATCATGGGCGATTTTAATGATGTACCCAACAGCTATGCTTACTATACAATTGGCGGCAATCTCAAAAATGCCTTTGTTGAAAAAGGAACCGGCCTTGGCCGTACTTTCAGTCGCATATCGCCGGTATTGCGGATTGATAATATATTTATTGACAAAAAATTTGAAGTAAACCAGTTCTTAAGGATCAAAGAAAAGCTGAGCGACCACTTTCCTATCATGGCAGATATACAAATGGGCAAAAAGTAATACCTTAGCACCCTGCATGAAAGCATTCCACACATATCAATATTTCTGTTGCCCTTGCGGCATAGCTTAATATCTTTGTACAAAATACATTTACACTTCCTTTTTATTTTAATGCTGATGTTTAATTGCAATCCCGGCATTCTAAAAAACACAAAACAATAAACAACAAACCCAAAACTGGTTTATGCCTTTAAAAATATATAATACTTTATCAAGAGAGAAAGAAGTTTTCACCCCGCTTACGCCCGACCATGTGGGCATGTATGTGTGCGGCCCAACGGTTTACAGCGATGTGCACCTGGGCAATTGCCGCACGTTTATTTCTTTTGATATCATTTACCGCTACCTGGTTTACCTGGGATACAAAGTGCGCTACGTTCGCAACATTACCGATGCCGGCCACCTGGAAGGAGACCGGGATGAAGGCGATGATAAGTTCAGTAAACTGGCCAGATTGCAAAAGGTGGAGCCAATGGAGATCGTTCAACGGTATACGCTGGGATTTCATGATGTAATGAAACAGCTAAATACATTGCCGCCCTCTATCGAGCCTACAGCTACCGGACATATTGCCGAGCAGATAGAGATCACCAAGCAGATACTTGCCAATGGTTATGCTTACGAAGTGAACAGCACCATTTATTTTGATGTAGAAAAATACAACATGGAGCAGCCCTATGGCATATTGACCAACCGTAAAATGGAAGACCTGATGGAAGGAACAAGGGAGCTGGGGGGACAGGATGAAAAACGGGGCAGGTTGGATTTTGCATTATGGATAAAAGCAAAGCCCGAACATTTAATGCAATGGCCAAGTCCATGGGGCATGGGTTTTCCGGGTTGGCATATTGAGTGCTCGGCTATGAGTGAGAAATATTTGGGAAAGAAATTCGACATACATGGCGGAGGGATGGACCTGGCAGCAACGCATCACACCAACGAGATAGCACAGAGCCAGGCTTGCTATCATACAAGCCCTGCCAATTTCTGGATGCATACCAATATGCTTACGGTTAACGGAACCAGGATGAGCAAATCTTTAGGCAATGGATTTTTACCCGGAGAATTATTTACCGGTGATCACCCCCTGCTGGAAAAAGCTTATGCACCCATGACGGTCCGCTTTTTTATGTTGCAAACGCATTACCGGAGTACGCTTGATTTTAGTAATGAAGCTTTGCAGGCATCGGAAAAAGGATTAAAGCGGTTATGGGATGCGTACGAGACATTGAAAAAACTTTCAGCTACCCATGAAGCAGGAACTGATCCAGAACAGGATGCGAAAGTGAATAAGCTTATCAGTGAATTTGATGAATTCATGAATGATGATTTTAATACTGCAAAAGTATTGGGCAGCATGTTTGAGCTGGTGCCGTTAATAAATTCTATAAAGGATGGATTGATAAAGGTCGATTCCATTTCAGCGGCTACCTTATCATTACTACAGGAAAAATTCAAAGCTTATTTGGAAGATGTTTTTGGATTGCAGAATACGGTTACTGCAAATAATGAAACATTGAAGGGTGCAATGGAGCTGTTGATAGAGATAAGAAAAGAGGCCAAAGCAAAAAGGGATTTTGCCACAAGTGATAAGATAAGGAACCAGCTGGCTTCTATAGGAATAAATTTAAAAGATGAAAAGGGTGGAGAGATGAGTTGGGATCTAAGCTAAGAGGACAAAGAGGAAAAGAGCAAAAAAGGAGGGTGTTTTATCAGGGAGAGTATCCAAATGTGGTTTTATATTTAATGAATGGATATTAATACACTGACCGGTATAGTTATAAATGCATGCATTAAAATTCATTCTAAAATTGAGCCCGGTTGCTTTGAAAGAGTTTATGAAGAAATATTATTTTACGAGTTAACAAAGCTGGGATTTAAGTTGAGCGACAGGTATTGCTACCAATTGTTTATGAGGGTTTAAAAATTGACAATTGCTTACAAGTTAGACCTGCTTGTTGAAGACATGTTGGTGATTGAATTAAAGACATTGTATCCTTTGCCTCCAGTATTTTTAAGCAAAACCGAACACAGCTATCTCTTTTAAATCTTAAATATGGGATGTTATTGAATTTTAAAGTGGAATTAATGAAAGATGGGATACACAGGGTGTTTAATAATTTCGGAAAGGGAAAATTATAAATCTCTTTCCCTCTTTCCCCCTCTTTTGTCCTCTTAGCCCCCAAAAAAAAGTCAAATGCTTAGCCAATATGGAACACATCATACATCTTGCCAAAGACAAAAAGTTCAAAAAGATAGTTGAGTGTCAGGAACCATTTGTATTATCCAAAAGAAAAAACGTGTACCTGCATTTATGTAACTCCATCATGAGCCAGCAATTAAGTACTAAAGTAGCCGATATTTTTCAACAGCGGTTCATAAACCTATACAAGAGTAAAAATCCTACGGCTGCAGAGATTGCGGCAACCCCTTTTGAAACCTTAAGAGGTATCGGCCTGAGCAATGCCAAGGCAAATTATATTTTGAACGTCTGCAATTTTTTTATTGAAGAGAAGATCACCGATGCAAAACTGTATAAGATGAGTAACGGGGAGGTTATCAAATATCTTACACAAATAAAAGGAGTTGGTCAATGGACGGTTGAAATGATATTGATGTTCACGCTTGGCAGGGAAGATGTTTTTGCAATGGATGACCTGGGGATACAACAGGCCATTTGTAAACTGTACAAAATTGATGCCTCGGATAAGAAGGCGATGAAGGAAAAAATGCTTAGCATTTCAAAAAAGTGGAGCCCCTACAGAACCTATGCTTGCAGGTATTTGTGGGGATGGAAGGATAATACCCCCTCCGCCCGCTGAAGGGGGAACCCGGAGTAAAAATCTTTAAAGTGATTTCTAAATTAGATCAGTGAAATTATTTGTTCTAAATAATTTTTATCTGTTTCATCAAACTGATCTAACTCAACTGCATCAACATCTAAAACCCCTATTACTTCCCCATTTTTAATTATTGGAACAACGATCTCTGATCTTGACAAACTGCTACAGGCAATATGGCCAGGGAATTTTTCAACATCGGGTACAATTAAAGTGGTAGCCTGCTGCCAGGAAGCACCGCACACACCTCTTCCTTTTTTTATTCTTGTACAGGCAACCGGCCCCTGGAAAGGACCAAGCACTAATTCTTCATGCTGGGATGAGCCAGAGGGTTTTACTAAATAAAAACCAACCCATAACCAACCAAATTGCGCTTTAAGTGCCGCACTCACGTTTGCGAGGTTGGCAACCAGGTCAGGCTCGCCATCAAGCAATGCTTTAATTTGAGGGATAAGCGATTGGTAAATTTCTTCTTTATTTCCTTGTATGATCGTTAAGTCTTCTGCCATAGAGCAAAGGTAAGTTTTAACCACAGATGGCCGCAGATAAAACCACAGATAACCACAGACTTTTTATTGATCTGTGGCTATCTGCGAAACCAATCCCAGTAATCTGTGGTAAAAAACAATCACCCCTTTTCCAGAATCATATCACTATAAGAAACAGAACAGAAATCATCGGCTTTGATATTGAACAATGCAGCATACTCATTGCATTGCCCCTGTAATTTTTCTTTACCAATACTTCCATCTTTATCAATGGCTTCAACCTCAATAAAAGTTCCGAGGCCATCAACCGTATCAAAATGAAATTTCACATTGTTGATGAAATAGATCTTTCTTCTTTTATCTACAACAGCTTTTACGCCCAGGGTTTTGATCAGTATTTCCTTGAGTGTTTTATCGGGCTGGTGTTGATACAATAAAACATGACTTGATTTGGCACCAGCAAGATCTTCCCTTTCATAATGTATAAGGGCGTTCTCAATATTGCCCTCTCTCAATTTTATGCGGCCGGCTAGCACTCCGGAGGTTTGCGTAGGAAGGTCTGGCACATTGAAATAAGTATCCACCTGGTGATCTTCCCCTATGAATACGGGATCTTGCTTTAGCAATAATGCTTCTAATGCGGGCAAATTATTTGTGCTGGCTTTAAACTCTATGTTGAGGATTGACATGGAATGAAGATATATCATTATTGAGTGCCTGCATCAAGGAACAATTAAGCAACTACGTTAACTATTTTGAGGTGTACTTGCAAATGCCAGCTTAAGTTTAGATATTACTTAACTATTTATGCTATCAAGGAGAAAATTTATACGGAATGTTGCCATTGGGAGTGGGAGCTTATTGATTGGTACCGAAAGTTTCGGCAATGTTTTTATCACTAAGAAACCCAGGGTCATCATTATAGGTGCCGGCTTTGCAGGATTGGCTGCTGCTTATAAATTACATCAGCGAAAAATTGATTTTGTTGTACTGGAATCCAGGAACCGTATTGGTGGCAGGGTTTTCAGTCACACTATTGATGCCAATGAAAAACTGGTCATAGAGTTAGGTGGCGAATGGGTGGGCAACTCGCATGTGCGTATGATTGCATTGTGCGATGATTTTAAACTCAGGTTATTTGATAATTACATGAATTCGAGGCTTATTTACAAAGGCGAATTTTTTGATAAAGGGAAATGGGGTTTTACCAAAGAATGGGAAAAGAAATTTGAGGAGATGAAGGCAGATTACAGAAAACTCACTGATGCCGGAGCAAAAGAATTAGATAAGATAGACTTTTGGAGCCACCTGGTTAACAATGGTTGCGAAGGCAAAGACCTTGAATTGAAAGAACTGATGGACAGCACCGATTTTGGCGAAAGCCTTCGCCATGTAAGTGCTTATGCCGCCATGGGTGAATATGCCGAAAGTAATAATAGCAATGAAATGGATAAAAAAATAGCCGGTGGCAACGACCAGCTTGCCCATGCATTTAAAAATGCTATTGGTGCCGATAAGATCCTGCTGCAACATAAAGTAGAGAAAATTGAACAGGGAGCTAAAGTAAAGGTAACCTGTGCAGGCGGAGAGGTTTTTGATGGCGACTTTATTATTTGTACCATACCTACCTTTAGTGCAAAAAAAATTAACTGGATACCTGCCCTTCCCCGCGAAACCAAACTGGCGATGAATGAACTCCAGTATGCCCGTATAAATAAAAATGCGATGCTCTACAGCGAACGTTTCTGGAAAGATGAAAGTTTTGACCTTGTTACAGATCAACCCGGCCATTATTTTTATCATGCAACCAAAGACCAGCCATCAGCAAAAGGCGTGTTGATATCCTATGCTATTGGAGATAAGGCTCCTGTTATCAAAGCGCAAAGCGATGCATGGAAAGCAGATATGATAAATATGAGCCTGAAACCGGCTTTTGGCGATACCAAACAGCTTTTAGAAAAGCAGGAGAACTATTACTGGGGAGATGATGAATACTCAAAAGGAGCTTATGCCCTGTATGGCGTTGGGCAATGGTTTAGCGTTTTACCGGTACTTCAAAGATCTTTTATGCGTACACATTTTGCGGGCGAACATTTATCAGATGCCTGGCAGGGCTTTATGGAAGGAGCAATAGAAACAGGAGAAGCGGCAGCTAAAAAGATCTATTCATAATTGTAATTTTAATAAAAATAATAGCTCCGTTTTGTATAAATAAAAAAAGCCGTCCCACTTTAGGCAGGACGGCTAACTAATAAATGCTATAAATCTTACCTTACGATCTTCAACTCATCAATGATATTTTTTGCACCGCCCAATTTATCAATGCACCAAAGTACATAACGCACATCCACGTTAATGGTGCGGTTAAGGTCCTTATCAAATGCAATTTTGTGACTGAGCGCTTCATAGTTGCCATCAAAAGCAAGTCCTATTAAATTACCGCTGCCATCAATTACCGGGCTTCCGCTGTTACCGCCGGTGATATCGTTGGTAGTAATAAAACCCACAACCAGGTCATTGGTACGCTTATCAATGTATTGGCCAAAATCCCTTTTTCTCAGTAGTTCAACCTGTTTCGCAGGCAGGTCAAATTCATAATCTCCCGCTTTGTATTTTTCCAGTACGCCTTTGCTGGTAGTTACGTAATCATAGAAAACAGCATCTCTTGGGCGGTAACTTTTTACTGCACCATAACTTACCCTCATACTGAAGTTTGCATCAGGATACATTTTGTTTACCGCTGCAGGATTCATTTCCATGATCCCTTTTAAATATGATCTTCCCAGTTCATCATTTTTGTTGCGGAAATCTGCAAACAGGGTTGAATATTTACCGGTATAGTTTTTTAAGAATGCGGATGCATATGCAAAGGCAGGATCTTCCTGCAAAGCTGTTGCAGTTGGATTATCCGTAAACGCTTTCCATTTGGCATCATCCAGCAACATAGTTTTTGCAAACACATCACGTGCCCAGTTCTTAAAGGTCATATCACTTGCAAGGCTGCCGTAGTTGGCTTTTATGCCTTCGTAAAACCCGATAGGGTGCTGGCTCTTATCTACATCATTGTAAAACATCCAGACTGTTTGTGCCATTATCTTTTCATCACTTGGCAGGTCTTCGCCGGCTAAAAAAGCAGTACGTGCTGCAGTTGCCGCTTCAATGGCCTTGGTCAATTCAGCCTTAGGGGTATTAGGTTTTATCAGTTTATCCTCCAGCGAAATTAAACGTGATGCTGTTCCTGCCAAAGGTGAACCCAGTATACCTTCATTCAGGTACTGTCGCTGCTTACTGTATGGTGTCCATGCTGCATAATTCTTTGCATAGTCAGCCATCACATTTTCATATTCAGGTTTTCCTTTTGCCCAGGCAATGAATTTATTTTCTTCCAGTTGCTTTTGATCATAAACTTTATACTTGATCAATTGTTTTGTTTCGCCGTCAAAAAATTTCCAGTAATTGGCAACACCTGCATAGTTATCTGCTAACTTTAGTTTAACTGCAGGATCTTTGATCATCTGCTCATACATATACTTCAACCGGATATCTCTTAATCCAACCAATGATGGATTCTCCACATCGTTCTTCAATTTAATACCATAGCTTGTCTCGTAACGGGTGGTACCCCCGGGGTAGCCGTAGATCATCGCAAAATCACCATCTTTAAAACCCTTGATACTTACCGGTAAAAAATGCTTTGGCTTCAGGGGAACATTATCTGCACTGTATGCAACAGGCTTACCTGTTTTACTGTTGTACACACGAAATACAGAAAAGTCGCCGGTATGACGTGGCCACTCCCAGTTATCAGTATCACCGCCAAATTTACCAACACTCTCAGGAGGCGCACCTACAAGGCGGATATCCCTGTAAGTTTTGTACACATACATGATGTGCTGGTTGCCTTTGAACATAGGATATATTCTTCCGGCCAGTTCATTTTCTTTATCGGCAACCTTATCTGTAATTGATTTATAAATGTCGGTGATCTTTTTCATCCTGTCCGCGTAAGTCAATCCCTTTAATTGATCTTCCACTTCTTTGGTAACATCTACTATCCTGTCTAAGAACTGAACAGTAAGATTGGTTTTTATTTCCTGGTCTTTATTGTAGGCATAAAAACCATCCCGCAAATAATTATGCTCTACAGTACTGGCACCGGATATAGCTCCATAGCCGCAATGGTGATTTGTAAAGATCAAACCCTGGCTGCTTACTATTTCACCGGTACATCCGCCCGCAAAAATAATGATCGCATCTTTCAGGGAAGCTTTGTTGATGGAGTACAATTGTTCCTTAGTAAGTTTTAAACCCTTTTTTACCATATCGTTGTAAACCTGCTGGCCTAATAACATGGGTAACCACATGCCTTCATCGGCCTGGGCTTTGAAAAGGCTGAGCGATAGCGCAACCATAATAAAGATCTTCTTCATATAACTTCGTTTTTTTAGAAGACAAATTTAAACATTAATTCTTAACGTCCCCCACCTATCTCTCTCTACTTGTGAGAAGGGGGCGATACATACAACGTATTGAAACATTTTATCCTCAACATCATTCGTTCTTTATTTATAATCACAAAGATTGTGTTTGGTAAAACATGATCTTCTCTTAAATCTTCCAGATGTCCTCCCCCTTCGGGGGAGATAGAGGGGGCCGTTTTTCCTTTATCTTTGTTCTTTAACTTTCATAACTGCAGATGGCGATATTTGACATCAAACTTCCTAAATCTATTGCCCGGGCACTCAACATACCTATAAGTAACCCACGGAGCCAGCAGATAAATGTGCTTAAAAAACTATTAAAAAAAGCAAGGTTTACAGAGTTTGGTCAGCGTTATCGGTTTGATAAAATATTGATGAGCAATCATCCAAGCAAAGAATTCCAGGAGTATGTACCCACATTTGATTACAACAAAATTTATAATGCCTGGTGGTATAAGGCAAAAGATGGAAGTCCTGATGTGTGCTGGCCGGGGGTTATCAAATACTTTGCCCTGAGCAGTGGTACCAGTGATGCAACCAGCAAATACATTCCCATTACCAAAGACCTGATCAGGAGTAATACCATCACCAGCTTTAAGCAACTGATCGCCTTTACCCGTTTTGAGAATGTGCCAAAAAGCGCTGCTGGCAAGGGTTGGCTCATACTGGGTGGAAGTACCCAATTGCAAAAAGGGCCTACTTATTTTGCCGGCGACCTGAGCGGCATTCAGCAAAAAAATATTCCTTTCTGGTTTCTGGGCCTCGGTTTATATAAGCCGGGAAAAAAGATCGCTAAGGAAAGGGACTGGGCAAAAAAGCTTGAAGAGGTTGTAAACAATGCACCCAACTGGGATATTGGTTTTATTGTTGGCGTACCTGCCTGGCTGCAATTGTGCATGGAGAAGATCATTGAAAAATATGGATTGAAGAATATCCATGAAATGTGGCCCAACCTGGCATTTTATGTACATGGCGGCGTAGCCATGGAGCCTTATAAAAGAGGATTTGAAAAATTACTGGGCAAGCCGATAACCTATATTGAAACTTACCTGGCCAGCGAAGGATTTTTGGCTTACCAGAATCGGCAGGATCCCGCCGGCATGCACCTGTCGCTTAACAATAATATGTTCTTTGAGTTTGTACCCTTTGATCTGCAGAATTTTGATACAGAGGGTAATATGGTTGATGATCCAGAAACATATATGATAGATGAGATAGAAGAGAATAAGGATTATGCCATCCTTATCAGCACCAATGCAGGGGCATGGCGCTATGCAATTGGTGATACAATACGGTTGGTTGACCGGGAAAGAAGCGAGATCATTATTACCGGCCGCACCAAGCATTTTTTAAGCCTGGTAGGTGAGCACCTGAGCGTAGATAATATGAATAAGGCCATTGAAGTGGTAGCATCTGACCTCAATATATTTATACCTGAATTTACAGTTGCAGGTGTACCCCATGGAACTTTTTTTGCCCATCAATGGTATGTAGCCACCGATGATAAGGTGGATGAAGCCGAATTAAAATGCCGTATAGATACCAAGCTTAAAGAACTTAATGACGACTATGACGTAGAGCGTCGTCATGCACTAAAGGATGTAATGGTAAAGGTTTTACCTGAAAGTACTTTTATGAAATTTATGGAACTTAAAGGCAAGGTTGGCGGCCAGCATAAATTTCCCAGGGTACTAAAAGGCAAAATACTGGAAGAGTGGCAAAACTTTTTAAACTGCGAAAAGATCATTTAAAACATAGCAACAGGGCAGGCCACGCCCCCGTTATCTTTCATTCCAAATTTATAGATGATACCTGCGGATGTGCTGTGGTAATGATCATGGTATTTAGGACTGGCCGATTGGCTGAATCCATCCAGGTAATCGGTAAAAATAAAACGGTAACTCGTTTCAATATTTACGGAGAACCTGTCCGAAATAGAATACTCCGTTCCAATACCCACCGGCACTGCCAATAGCTTGCGTGGGGTTCCATGGGCATTATCCGCAACAAGCCCTGAATATACTACCGAACCGTCGCCAAAAACGGCGGGGTCTAACCTGCTGTAATCTTTATTTACCCTTATCAATGAAACTCCTACACCAGAAAAAGCATAAGGACTAAAGCCTTCTCCTCTATAATTCTTACCCAGTATATTCCATACTACCTGCGCTGAAAATTCTTTCAGGGGAGTAGTAAAGGCAAAATTCCGCTGTTGCCTGTAGTCGGATTCATTGTACAGGCTTTCATCGCCTTTTAGCTTAGCTATGGAAATATGTACCCTTGCGGCAAGAAAACTATTGATGGGCTTTGTAGCAAATAAAGAAAATCCCGGTGTTATGGTTTTAAAGGACCCAAATCGGGAAGGTGAAAGATCGCCCTGGTAAACATACAAGCCGCCGTTAAGGCCAATGCTCATGTCTTTGTAAAACTGGGCATGGCTGGTAAGCGCAATAAATACGAGGGATAGTACAATGGCTGTGGCTTTGATTCTTACTTTCAAACGGTTTACTTTTTAAGTTTATGTAATGAAAGCAGTGGTATTGGTATTTAATTACGGTTTTGCAAATGCTGTGCCGTATTCAGTTTGTAGCCATACACCCATGAAAAAAGATTTATTTTCTTTGAAACGCCTGATCTCCGGCGAGATTGTTGATATACTGTTAAATGAATCATAATAAGAATCGTTTCTTAATTTAGCTTTATGGTTGATGCTTTCTTAAAAGGACTTGCTATAAGTTTATTACTCATATTTTCTGTTGGTCCTGTTATTTTTACCATTATAAAGCAAAGTATAAACCATGGCCGCAAAGGCGGTTTTAGTTTTATAGTGGGCGTATGGATAAGCGACCTGATATGGGTGGTACTCAGTAATGGTTTCAGCGAAGCCATAAAAGTATTATTGAATTTTAAAATTCCAATTGGTATTGCGGGGTGTTGTTTTTTAATTGGAATGGGAATTTATTATGCGTTCTTTAAAAAAATTGAACCACGTAAAAAAATGGAACCAGTTGAGCTTGCCGGGGATGTATATACACCCACAGGAAGGCGCACAAATTACTTCGCCATTTTAAGCTCGGGCTTTATTATCAATACTTTAAACCCTGCAGTTATTTCTTTTTGGGTCATCATGGCTGCTTCATTAGCCTCCGTGTATTCTTTGCATGACCGTATCATTATTTTTGCTACCTGCCTGGGCGTAAACATGGTTGCTGATGTGGGTAAGGTTTTAGGTGCCGGTTACATTGGTAAAAAATTAAGCAACCGCGTAGTGCTTATCATTAACAAGGTATCTGGTGCATTATACCTGCTCTTTGGTGTTGTAATATTGGCCGGCATTATTTATACATTGGTAAAAGATTAACAGTAAAGTTTTTGTGTTACCCGCTTTCACTTTTATTTTGTTATATGAAACTATTACTGCCAATCCTGCTTTTGATCCCCATATTTTCATTTTGCCAATCTGCAGATTTTATTGTGCTTAAGAAAAGGAATAAGACCATTGAGCGATTTTACAGTGGCGGTGAGATCGCATTCACCACAGAGAGCGGTGCTTATATCAATGCGCATATTAACGGGATAAAAAATGATACCCTGTATTTACAGGAATTCATCATCAGGCGCCTGCCAACAACCATCGGTACCTATATTATTGATACGGCAGGAAGTTATCGGTATAAATATCATTACAAACAGGTAGTGGCCATAGGACGAAAAGAAAAGACCAATTTCAATACAAAGGGAAGTGGCGCAGCTTTGTTTGGTGGAGGAGCCCTGCTTACTTTGGCCAGCGGAGTTGTATATGTTGTTGATAGAGAAAAATTCAGTGCTCCTTTATTATTAACATCGGTTGGATTGGGCACCCTGGGTTATTTTATGGCAAAGGGTAAAAAAGGCAGCGGCATGGCCATTGGCAAAAAATATCAACTGGTATATATGGATATGAGTAATGAGCGCCGTTAATCTTTTCTGTATACTACCAAGCTTAACGAAGTAGTATATTGCAGAAACCCCCGCAAGCTTATGCGGATAAACAGGTACGGATGAAAAAAACATGGAGGATACTGAAGAAAATATTTTTCTGGGTTTTTATTGTACATATTAGTTGGTTCCTGGTCTTTATCTTTCGAAAATTTTCTGTAACTGATTTCCCGGTCACGAATCTTAAAACAAAAATGCTGCTGGTGATGGGCGCAACATTGGTGATTGGCCTGGTGTATTTTTTCTGGCTGCGCCAAATTGATTTTGTTAAGAAGGCCGCAATTATTTTAAAAGAAGCATTTTTTATAGCCTACATTTCTTCTACTTTATACTTATTATTGGGCTTCATTTTTAATCCGCCCATTACCGTAACACAGGTTGGAAGTATTTTACAGGGCCATGGCTTAAAAAGGGATTATGTGAGATATGATAAAATGGGCGACAATATCAAACTTGCTGTAATTGCCAGCGAGGACCAACTTTTTCCGGACCATGATGGCTTTGACCTGAAAGCTATTAAGAAAGCCATGAAATATAATAAGCGGCATCCCAATAAAGTAAGGGGTGCAAGCACTGTCAGTCAGCAGGTTGCCAAAAATATTTTCCTGTACCAGGGCGGCGGTTTTTTAAGAAAGGGGATAGAAGTGTTCTTTACTTTTTCAATAGAAGGAGTTTGGACAAAGCGGACAATACTTGAACGCTACCTGAATATTGCAGAACTGGGTCCCGGTGTTTTTGGGGTACAGGCGGCTGCCAAAAAATATTTTAATAAAGATGCAAAGGATCTTACCATGGCCGAAGCTGCACAGATAGCAGCCTGTTTACCCAATCCCAAACGCTATACAGTTAAACCATTGAGCCGTTATGTAGCAGGGCGTGCAGGTAATATTGTAAGGCAAATGTATATCCTGGCGGGAGACCCGGATGTACAGGCACTTCTAAGGTAGGCCTCATCCCGAGAGCTATCGCTCTTTCCTTTGCAAGGAATTCCGTTGGAGAAGGAACTGGGAAAACATTGCGGTGATTGGTTTATAAAAAAAAGGATTCTGTATCCCATATTGCAGAACAGGGAATTAAAAATAATGTGGAGGATTTAATGTTGGGATATGTTTGAAGTACCGCCTCCTCTCTTCGGGAGAGGAGGAAGGGAGGAGAGGCGGCCGACCGCTGTTATTGCTTTCTCTAAGCGTTCCTCATAACTTCCGCTAATTTCAACCCACGGCACATGCTGATTGATCAGGATGTCTTTATAATAATTATATAATTTTTGCCTGCTTTCTAAATCAGGGTATTCCCGCAGCTCGTCTTTAACCCAGGGGAGGTCAATATTGCATAAAAGGTAGAGGTCATATTTTCTTTCAGCAATGCGGTTCAGTATCCAGTGATGGCATTTATCAAAAACAAATTCGCACCATACTTTCATTACGTACATGTCTGTGTCTATGAAAATTGGCGATTTTAGATTGGCGATTTTAGATTTGTTTGCAACTTCCCAATATTGCCTGCCGGCAGGCAGGTTCCTGATTCCTAATTCCTCATTCTCAATCT
Organism: Ferruginibacter sp.; assembly: GCA_046596255.1. Classification (GTDB taxonomy): domain Bacteria; phylum Bacteroidota; class Bacteroidia; order Chitinophagales; family Chitinophagaceae; genus Ferruginibacter. Next base: position 49,110 of record JBKJMZ010000061.1, read on the forward strand.
GTCCTTTGGCAATAGTTAGAAGGTTATCAAAATTGTAATCAGTGCCATTCTTTAAAAGAAATTCCCGGGCATATTCCTCTACCCAGTTGGTATGATAATACGCTGCCAGCTGTTTACAGAGCGTACTTTTACCTGTTGATTCGGGTCCAATGATGACGATCTTTTTCAAGTCCTGGTATTTCTATATGCGTTTAGATCTATTATAAAGCTAACAACAAAAACGGTGAGCATGATAAAGCGCATCCATTTCCTGAAACTATCATCCGTTGGCATTGCAAAAAGCACAATAGTAAACAAGATGATAATGCAGGCTTTTATGATGAGCCAGGTCTTTTTATTTCGCATTCCACATGGGTTTGGCCTTTAATACGTTTTGGTAAACTGCACAATCGGGGTCGTGGGCGCCGTTGATATAACCGGTGCTCATAATGAATTCATTCACGATCTTTCCACCAGTGAACTTAAATGTCTTCTTAAAGAGGTTTGTCCACGCTTCCTTTGTTTTTGGATGATGCTGTGCCAGCCATTTTTTAAAAGAACCAATTTCTTTTTGTATGGTAAGAATGGTTTTTGCATTTTCTATTGCTGCATTTATCTTAAGCCTGTTGCGAATGATACCGGCATCATTCATTAATCTTGTAAAATCTTTTTCTTTATAAGCAGCAACCTTTTTAATATTGAAATTATGGTATGCTTTGCGAAAATTCTCCTGCTTATTTAAAATGGTGGTCCAGCTCAACCCAGCCTGGTTTATTTCCAGCACCAGCCGGCAGAAAAGTTCATTATCATCATTAATAGGAAATCCATATTGGGTATCATGGTAAACCTTATGTGTAGCTTGTTCACCAGGCTTTAAGGCGTTTATAAATGTGCAGTAACTCATGTTTTATTTATTAGGTATTTGGGATCTGAATTTCTTTTTCCATTCTATATAACCCCACCAGGCCAACACTAAAAACAAAACATACATGAGCGTGAATAACATAAATCCTTTGTAAAAATTTAGCGGTATAGCAATGATATTTGAAAAGATCCAGGCCAGCCAGTTTTCTATTTTTCTTTTTGCCATCCACCACATGGCAGTTACCGCAGAAGCAGATACCAGGGAATCCAATATGGGGGTATTGCTGTTTGTAAGCCAGATCAAAACAACATAAATTAACGCCCAGAAAATAGCAAAAATCCTGATTCCGAAAGTCAGTTCTTTATTACTGCACCAACTGATGGGAAAAGCATAATGAGAATCATCATTTTTCTGTACCCAGTGATACCAGCCGTAGACACTCATAATAAGGTAATATACATTTAATAATGAATCTGCATACAAGGGTGGATCAGTTTGAAAAAAATATACGTAAGCTGCTAAAACTACACCAATGATCCCGGTGGGATATACCAGTACATTATTTTTACGTGCATACCACACACTGGCGATCTGCGTAACAGTACTTACCCACTCCTGCCAACGTGTATCTTTTATGTTGGAAATAAACTGCTCGTAAATTTCTGCTAAGCTCAATTACTTTGGTTTTCGATAATATCTTAAAGGCCGAAGATAACGGATTCCTTGGGAGGTATTAAAACGGGTGCCCACCTGGGTCCATTTCCCGTTCCTGTCGTATCGCCATACAATAAAATGCAAATGCGGAAAATAAGTATACCCGGTTTTTCCGCTTAGTCCAATTGGCTGCCCTGCTTTTACGGTGTCGCCAACTTTTACAAAAATAGCTTTGTGCCGTAAATGCCAGTAACCCGACCGGCTGCTGTCTTGGTGCTGAATCACAATGTAGTTTCCGTGCTTCCTGTTTTTTATATGTGTTCCGCCTCTTTCACCATCATCCTTTATCCTGATTACTACCCCGGCTCTTACGGCACTGATCTTTGTTCCTGATTTTAGTTTAAAGTCAAGTGCAGCCCGGTGTTTATGGGTGAACATGCTGAAGTACCCCTGCACCAGTAAACGGCTTTCATTTTCTTCATAAGGAAGCTCATACACAAAGCTGGTATCATCTTTTATGATCCCTTTTTGCAGTCGCTTCATCTGGACCCGCTGTGGATGATTGCTTACCGCACAACCTGAAAAAAGAAACAGGAAAACACAAAAAGGCACTAAAAGAATCTTTTGATCCAATATCAAGGCTCTAAACTTATTCATGAACACATTTATACTAATTTGATGGCCTCAAGTAGATTATTCCGCTACTGGTAATAAATTTTATAGCAATTTTTTTGCCATATTTATCCTGCATTGGAAATGTAGAAACGAGTAATAACCGTTGTATTCGCTATTTTATTAAGAGGAGTGAAACAATAACCCCGTTATTTATTTTTTTGCCAGGCTCTTATAAAAGCACCCGTTTTATAATCAATCTTCAATTCAGTGGTTTCCGTATTTCCTGCAGATGCAGCAAGCGCACCCAACATACCAAAAGCCACTCCCATAGATATTGTTTGCCCAATTGTTGCGGGTGTCCAGATCTTTCCTTTAAAATAAAACTCATTGCCTTTTTTTTGAACCGGATACACTTCGTGAATTGAAGTGGAAAGAAATATTTTATTTTCAAAAACATAAGCATACCAGTCCTTCAAAACAACTTCTTCGTATTTACCTTTTTTATTTTTGAGCTGAACAGATTTCCAATGGCCATTTTTATAAAATTCAATTTTAATATTTGCATCTGAAGGGGTTTGGTTAACTAATTCTTGATAAGTTGCATAAGCTCCAGGTTTATAATTTTTAACAGTATATAAAGGCATATTCACTTTTTGTAAACTATCGTAATTGACCAAATAAGTCAGATTATCAAAATCAAAATTTTGAGGTAAAATATTTAATGCGGAATCAAACAATTCAATTAAAAAAGAACTACCTTTTTTTATCAGCTGCTTGGTTACATCCATCCCCTGTACAATCCGCAGTGTATCTATCTCTAAAAGTTTTGAATACTTGTTATCTTTCTTTGCAAAAAATACTCCCCGTATTTGTAAAATCCCAATCTCTTTAGTTGCATAAGTTGCCTCAGAAAAATTAAGATGCTGTAGAAGTAAGATTAATTCGGTATTTGAGGAATTGGCCTTTGTAAGCTGTTGAAATATGGTTTTTAGCTGTTCATTCAATGGCGGGTCACATATAAGGGTTGTCTTTTTATTCAATATCCCTTTTTGAATAATCCCCATTGAGGCTGTATCGTCTCTTATATCAATTAGAGTAAACCCGCTAAAGTAATTACTTTGTTCAGCAGTTATAGTGTTTTCAAATTTGAAAGTCTCTGTATTTTTTTGCCCACGACTGGTTTTACCAGCTGCTAACAGAAAAAAAGCAGTGATACACAATGCTGAGATAATTTTCATAAATGGAAGTAGAATATATTATTTACAAAAAAGCATCTTTTTCTGAAAGATGCTTAACAATTTTGAATTAAAAGATTTTCCAAAAGTCGACATTTATTCTGCTTCTGCCACCACTTCTTTTACTTCCGGTATCATTCGCTTCATCATGCCTTCAATGCCGGCTTTTAAAGTGATCATGCTCGATGGGCAGCCACTACAGCTTCCCTGCATCATTAAATTAACCCTGCCATCTTCATAGCTTTTGAACTGTATGGCGCCACCATCCATTTCCACGGCAGGTTTTACATAGTTTTCCAATAACTCTTTAATGCGTTTTACCACGTCATCATCATCGGCACTAACCGTATTGCTGCTTTCCGATTTCATTGCAGCTACCTCCTCATCATTCACTACAACTTTCCCTTCTTCCAGGTATTCTTTCAGGAATTGCTTAATAGCAGGAATTACATCCTGCCAATCTTCAGTTTCCGGTGTTTTGGTAAGTGTAATGAAATTACTGGCAATGAATACAGCTTTAATAAAAGGGAAAGTAAAAAGTTCCTGTGCCAGTGGCGAAGGTTTGGCACTTGCCTCCTCTGAAAAATCGATACTCTTGCCCGGATACAATAATTTGTTGGCCACAAACTTCATCGTTTCGGGGTTGGGTGTCATCTCGGTATAAATACTGATTACCGGGTTACCTGTCTTTATCATAAAACTGTGTTTAAAAATTCACTACAAATTTAGCAAGAAATGCGCTGTTTTTGATTTGAAGGCTTGTTAAAAGGAAGATTTTTCGGATTTCGGAAAGAAAGTCCCGCAGGTATTGCTGAATACGCAGAGAATACAAAGATTTTTTCTGCGACTTCTGTAGCTAAAATAAAATATTATATAGCTTTTGAAATAACCTGCGTTGCTTCCGCTTTTAACTTACCAAACAAGTCCTCTTCAATTTTTGTAAATCCGGTCTTGTCATAACTTTTTATAAAAATACCTTTGTCTAACAAATGAATTTTATCGCAGGTGGTAAGTAAGGGGTCAATTATATGCGATGAAACAAAAACCGTTTTTTGTTTTTGCTTCAGCGACAAAATGATTATTTCAAGAATTTTATTGGTTTCAAGATCAAGTCCGTTAAATGGTTCATCCAGTATAAAGACAGGCTTATCTTGTTTTAAGACTGCTAACACTGCCAGCTTTTTCTTCATCCCGGTTGAGTAATTCTCAATCAATTCATCAAGCGGAAGTTTAAAATATTCCTGCAAAGCTGTTAAGTTAAATGCAGCATTTGTTTGCTTAAATATTTTTAAATATTCTGCACCGGTAATCCGGGAGAAAAAGAAATTACTGGTTTCAAGATAAGCACTGTGCTGTATGTTGATTGGGGTATCGCTTTGTGCGATTGATCCGGAATCTGGCTTAAGCATTTTAGCCAAAACATTAAAGAAGGTTGTTTTACCGGCTCCGTTAAGGCCAACAATACCATGTATGAGACCGGGTTCAAAACCAATGCTGATATTTTTTAAAACGGCATGGTTGTTAAAGCTAACCGTTAAGTTTTTAACACTAATCATGCAAAAATAATTTTAAATTTTTCTCTGCCTTGTAAAAATAAAAAACAGACAGTATTAACGGGATAGGTAAAAAATACGGCAAGGCCGATAATATGGCAATGATGGAAAAGGCAATATTATTACCCAACTGATTTGTGCTGGGCTTATAAGTGCAATATTTTAAACAGATGGCAAAACATATCAATGCAATTTGAGCCGGTATGAATAACAGCGTTATCATTAAAAACTCGTTCACAAAAATGGCATTAATAATTACTGGCAAACTATACAGCATAAGGATGTACTTAACGGTGGCTTTTATTTTATGGGCTAAAAATTTTATGGGGGTTTTGTTTCCTGCTCTTAAAATATTAAGCGGTTCATTTTCTAAATAAAAAGATGAAATTATAATGGTAAGAAACCACAGCAAACCAAGTGGTAATATTCTAACCCAGCAAAAAGCTAAAGCAACCAGGTATAAAAAGATAAATGAAATGTATTGTTTTCTAAAACCGCTTATCCATTCATAATTTGAAGCCGGTATAACAGCCGACAAATTTTTAAATACTGCCCGATATTTAAATTGAAATTTTAAAAAAGGTATGCAAATTAATACCAGTAATAACAGCGGAAAACAAAACCAGTTTTCAGTAACAAGGCTGGTTATAGAAAAAGGTAAGGTTAAAAAAGCATACTCCAAAAATATCTGCAAGTGAGGATTATCAAGTTGTTTATAAATGAATTCTTTATCCTTACGGCTGTATTGAATTGCTAGGCAGGTTATTGCCAAAAGCCCTGCAAAGTACCAGGCATTTGCATTATTTTTAAACTGGAAATAAGCAACAAAAGAAAGAACAACCGTTATTGCAATGAATACAAATAAGTATAATCCAAGTCCCTGCGCCTCTCTGTTAAATTGCCGCCATCTGATATATAAAAGTGGTTGAGTCATCAATTATCCCACAATTCTAAGCTTCGCATAATTCAACATTATCTTCTTCTCGCCATTCAATTCAAAATTTACGGTAGCAATAGGATTGTGTGCAGCACCTTCCATTTTCATTACTTCACCAAAGCCAAATTTCATATGCTCTACCTTGTTACCAACCTGCAGGTTGCGGGTATCACTTGGCTCAAAATTTTCAGAGGGTGTATGTTCAACAGCCTTGCTTGTAGCAGGTTTGGAGTAAAATATTTCTGCCGTTTTTTTTGCAGGAGGTGCCCCATATTGTTTATCGGCACGCTGGGCGGCATTCCATCCACCACCTCCAAAATTGCGCTGCATTCTTTCTCTTGCACCACCCTGGTTCCATCCGCCACCATTGTTGGCGCCACCACCAGCATAACTTTTATCTACATAGTTTTCGGAGATCTCTTCTAAGAAACGGCTGGGGTCATTTTGCTGTAACTGGCCAAAGCGATAACGGGCGTTGGCGTAGCTCATCCATAACCTGTGCTTGGCACGGGTGATGGCTACATAAAATAAGCGGCGTTCTTCTTCCAGGTCTTCCCGGGTGTTAATGGACATTGCATTGGGAAAAAGCGATTCTTCGAGCCCGCCTACAAATACCACCGGGAACTCCAGTCCCTTGGCAGCATGAATGGTCATCAGCTTTACCACATCATCATTTCCTTTCTCATCATCGGCATCGGTTATCAGCACGATCTGCTGCAGGTAGGCGCCCAGGCTTTTATCGCCAGCCCCCTCCGCCCCCGAAAGGTGAACCTTGGACTCTGAAAATGGAGGAGAGTTATTCAGATTTGCAGAGTCTTCAAAAGCCCCTCCTTCGGAGGGGTTTGGGGAGGCTGTTGCGGTAAACTCTTTTATGGAGTTCAATAATTCCTGTACGTTCTCATAGCGTGCCAGCCCTTCCGTTGTTTTATCAGTGAATAATTCCTTAACAATATTGGTGCTCTTGCCAACGATCACCGCCAGGTCATATGCATTCTTTTTCGGCAATTCACTTTGAAACATCCTGATCATCGTTACAAAATTGTCGATGCTTTCAAGCGTTCCGCTTTTATAACCATGCATAGCTGCATTGCTGATGATATCCCACATGCTCAGGTTATTTTCATTGGCAAAGAGTACGGCTTTATCAACCGTTGTTTTACCAATGCCACGTGCAGGAAAATTGATAATGCGCTTTAAAGCCTCTTCATCCCTGGGGTTAACAACTAAACGTAAGTAGGCAATAAAATCCTTTACTTCCTTGCGCTGGTAAAAACTCATGCCGCCGTAAATGCGGTAGGCAATACCCATGCGCCTTAACGATTCCTCGAAGCTTCGGCTTTGCGCATTGGTGCGGTAAAGAATAGCAAAATCTTTATTGTAATAATGATTGCGGAGTTTCTGCTCCTGTATAGTATCAGCAACCATTTTGCCTTCATCATTATCCGTCATGGTACGCACAAGCGAGATCTTTTCACCTTCGGCATTAATGGTAAATAATTTCTTTTCTATCTGGCCTTTGTTGTTGGCGATCACTTCGTTGGCAACATGCAGGATATTCTGCGTGCTGCGGTAATTCTGTTCCAGCTTTACCACTTTCACTTCGTCATAATCTTTCTGAAACTGCAAAATATTTTCAATGGTTGCGCCCCTGAAACTGTAAATACTTTGGGCATCATCACCAACAACACAAACATTTTCATGCATGGCGCCCAACAATTTTATAATTTCATACTGGGCTGTATTGGTATCCTGGTACTCATCTATCATGATGTACTTGAACTTGCGTTGGTACTTGCTTAGCGCCTCCGGGAAATTTTTTAGCAGGATATACATTTTAAAAAGCAGGTCATCAAAATCCATGGCACCGTTCTTAAAACAGCGCTTTACATAGGCATCATAAATCTGGCCCATGGCCGGTCGGTTGGCACGGTTATCTTCCTGCTGTAATGCCCAGTCGTTTATATATTCGGCAGGGCCGATCAATGAATTTTTGGCTGAAGAGATACGATTATAAACCACATTGGGTTTATAATGTTTATCATCCAATGCAAGCTCATTAATAACTGTTTTTACAACAGACTTTGCATCATCAGTATCATAAATAGTAAAGTTGGAAGGGTAGCCAAGCTTTGGTGCTTCGGCTCTCAGTATCCTGGCAAATACACTGTGAAAGGTTCCGATATAAAGATTGCGGGCTTCTGTATTGCCCAAAATCCTTTCCACCCTTTCCTTCATTTCGGCGGCAGCCTTATTAGTGAAAGTAAGTGCCAGTATATTAAAACTATCAATTTGATGCGCCGACATCAGGTGCGTTATACGTGTGGTAAGCACTTTTGTTTTACCACTGCCTGCCCCCGCAATGATCATAATGGGCCCGTTCACATGCATCACTGCTTCCCGCTGCGGTTCATTCAATTCATCTAAATAATTCATTTGGCGAAGGTACGAAGGCTCACCAGAGATTTTGAGGACTTCTTTTTTAAAGCAACTTTTGATTATAGAAAAATTACTATACAAAATTTGGCCCTTATGCTACAAACCTGTATTTATTTTTGTTTAACCTTTATCTCAGGTTTTACCAATATCCAAACATCCAAACAGAACAATCCTATGAATTATCAATCCAGCATGACTGATGAGACACTCATCCAGTTCTATATCCAGGGCGACCCCAATGCTATGGCCACGCTTATTGAGCTTTACAAAGACAGAATTTACCGGTCGGTTTATAACATGGTACAGGACAAGCATGTTGCCGAAGACATCTTCCAGGAGGTGTTTATATGTATGATCAATAACATAATAGGAGGAAAAATGGCCGTGGAAGGTAATTTTTTAAAGTGGGCCAACCGTATAGCCCAGGATCTTTGCATGGAGCATATCTGTAAGGCAAAGCAGCCTATTGCTATTGATGCAGGCAGATCAACATCCATTGATTTCACTGTTCCGGTTGCTTTGGCAAATACCAGTTACCATGAGAGTCATGGTAAGATAAAGAGCATGATCGACCTGTTGCCAGATGACCAGCGTGAAGTAATGTTGCTTAACCATTATGGTAATTTAAGTTTCAATGAAATTGCTGATGTTATGAAATGCAGCTTAAATACAGCATTGGACAGTATGAAATTTGCCCTTACCAACCTGAGGAAGATGATGCTGGAGAAAGAAGTGTTACTGAATTAAAGTTTAAAAATTAGAAATATGTCGACCCGGTTTATAGATAACCAGCTACAGTTGCTTTTTAAGTTCTTTTTGATATTTGTCATCCAATATTTATCCTAATAAAACCCAAAATCCAATCATGAAAAAATTTATTACCTTAACTGACGAACAGTTAATCAAATTATTTAACGATGGGGAAACCGTTGCCATGGAAATTCTGGTGAACAAGCACAAAGACCGCATATTCACTTCAATTTACCTGTTAGTTAAAGACAAGTACCTGGCCGAGGACCTTTTCCAGGATCTTTTTATAAAGATCATTGAAACGCTTAAAGCTGGTAAGTATAAAGAAGAGAACAAGTTTGCACAATGGGCGCTTCGTATTGCACATAATATGTGTGTGGATCATTTCAGGAAGACCAAAAGCAAGCCGGTTATCCGGACAGCGGAAGGTGCTGATATTTTTGATATTTTGAATTTCTCTGAATCAACTGCAGAAGAAAAGATAATTAAGTTCCAGAATAGCGAAAGGATCATGAGCCTGGTTTGTAAGCTGCCGGAAGATCAAAGAGAGATTATCATTCTTCGCCATTTTGCAGATATGAAGTTCAGGGAGATATCAAAGATCCTTGATTGCAGTGTAAATACAGCCCTTGGCCGTATGCGCTATGCCTTATTAAATCTTCGTAAAATGATCGAAGAAAAGCAAATAGCTTTTTAATCACGTTTGAATAATCTGTAGTTTATATTATTAGCCCTTTTACTAGGGCTTTTTTATTTTTAATTCTCCCGGATAGCCAATTTCACAGGTTCAGACCAATTTCTGTCAAAATTTTCGCACTGAAATTATATTTTATTATTATATCTCTGCCCAATTTCGCCGATATTTGTGTTTATTACCACTTTGAGGTATTGTTTAGTTCACAAAACTGTCTTCTATTTGTCATATTATTTCAAAAACGCCGCCTATGATGAAGTATTACAAAATTATTAGTGCCCGTTTTTAAGGCCGAACCTTTTTGAGAACAAAGGGATTTTTCCTTTTGTGGATTTTCTCATGCTTGAACACATCCCCGTCCCGATTCCTCGGGATGGGTCTTTTTCCACCCTATTTAGCGAGCTAAAAAAATTATCAAAAAAATACTAAAATAATTAGTGTTGATAAAATTAAACTATTATCTTTGGTTCCGAATTTACATTTACAAACGCAAAATCAGATACATCACTTAAAAAATTCAGACAATGAGCAAATCAGAAAATTTAGAAAAAACAGAGAGATCAGAAAAATTCAAGGCGCTTAAATTAACGATGGACAAGATCGATAAAGATTTTGGCAAAGGGTCGGTTATGATGATGAATGAACGGGTGAATACGGAGATAGGAGTAATTTCGACGGGTTCAATAGGATTGGACATGGCATTGGGTATTGGCGGTTTACCAAAGGGCCGGGTTGTTGAAATTTACGGACCTGAATCAAGCGGTAAAACAACACTCGCCATTCACGTAATAGCCGAGGCTCAGAAAAAAGGCGGCATGTGCGCCTTTATTGATGCCGAGCACGCATTTGACAGTGAATATGCAAAAAAACTTGGAGTTGATATAGATAACCTCCTCATCTCTCAACCCGATTACGGGGAGCAGGCTTTAGAAATTGCCGACAGGCTTATTTTATCAGGAGCTTTAGATGTTGTGGTTATTGATTCAGTTGCAGCCCTGGTTCCTAAGAGTGAACTGGAAGGAGAAATGGGTGATAGTAAGATGGGCTTACAGGCAAGATTAATGAGCCAGGCGTTAAGAAAATTAACTGCCACCATTCACAAAACCAACAGCTGCTGCATCTTTATTAACCAGTTGCGTGAAAAGATCGGCGTTATGTTTGGTAACCCCGAAACCACAACAGGGGGTAATGCACTCAAGTTTTACTCATCGGTTAGGTTGGATATCCGCCGCCTGGCGCAGATCAAAGACGGCGATACTGCTATTGGTAACCATGTAAAAGTAAAAGTAGTTAAGAATAAAGTGGCACCACCTTTCCGGCAGGCAGAGTTTGATATTATTTATGGAGAAGGTATTTCCAAAGTGGGCGAAATAGTAGATATGGGTGTTGAATTGGGAATTATTCAAAAAAGCGGAAGTTGGTTCAGCTACAATAATGATAAGCTTGGACAGGGCAGGGAATCGGTAAAGCAATTAATGATCGATAATCCTGAAATGGCAAATGAAATAGAGGCGCAGATAAGAGCAAAGATCAAAGAGGCGCAGTTGACTTAACAGCAACCATAAATAATTAGTTATTTCCCGCCCGTGCGGAACGGACGGGGGTTAGTAAGTATAAAGCTATTGTATGTAAAAATGCAATAGCTTTTTTTATTCTCTTATTTTTGCGGTTAAAAAAAATACTTGAACAAAAGACAGCTTGCTCATATTGCGTTGGTTTTTACAAACATTTTCTTTGCCATTAATCTTACAGCAGTAAAACATCTTACAAACCTGGATCTTGCAAGGCCCTTCGGTTTGAACGTGGTGAGGGTTGGCGTAGCAGTAATTTTGTTTTGGATATTATTTTTATTAAAGCCGGTTAATATTAAAATTGACAAGGCAGACAGGGGACGGCTTTTTCTTTGTGCTCTTACAGGTATTGCCATCAACCAACTGTTTTTTTTAAAGGGATTATCGCTTACCTATCCAATTCATGCGGCGTTATTATTACTCATAACCCCAATACTGATCGTATTCATTGCCGCATGGCTTTTAAGGGAGCGATTGGGGATCCTTAAGGTTACCGGCCTTGCATTAGGTGTATCCGGAGCGCTGGTTTTAATATTGGCGAAAGACAGTTCGGGCAATGCCAGCAATGCGCTGCTCGGAGATATTTTCATAATCGTCAATGCAATTTCTTATGCCATTTATTTCATCCTGGTTAAGCCGTTAATGCTTAAATACAATGCCATTGTAATTTTAAGATGGATCTTTACTATTGGATTGTTTTTAGTACTTCCATTTGGCTGGATAGAGTTCATGGAAATTCCCTGGCAGCGATATACTACAGTCGATTATATAAGCCTGGGATTAGTTGTAATTACAGGAACTTTTTTCGCATACCTGTTTAACCTTTACGGTATAAAGATCCTGGGCTCCTCTATTGCAGGGTTCTATATTTATACACAGCCGGTATTTGCTGCTTTGATCGCCATGCTTTTTTTGCATGAGCACCTGGCTGCATATAAAATTTTAGCAGCTTTCCTTATTTTCGCTGGCGTTTATTTAGCCAATAAACAAATAAAAAGCTGATCAATTACACTTGTTGTATTTTTTGATCAACTTCTTCAGGCTATAATTTCGGTAAGTTAAAAGCTCCCAGGTGGTTGGCGAAATTTTATTGCAATTGCCCATTATAGCATGTAATTGGTTAACGTAACCTTTATCCTCCACTATATTTACCCTAGATCTATCGCCCCGGTACCTAGCCCTGTCATCATTATAATTGGCAAGACCACCTTGTAAAAGATAACGTATCACCAGTTGAACCGGTTTCGGATCGGAAGGCGTTTTGTAAAAATAAAAAGGCGTTTTGTAATTATTTGTTGCATAATATAAATTAATCTTTGGAGTACTGTAAATTTCATCGAGAATCAAAACTGTGTCTGTAACCCCCTTTTTAATGTAGTCAATTTCCAGGTCTGCCAAATTATCTATATAATTTTCCAGGTTGCATCTTACAACGGCACCATTATATTTTCCATTTTTTATTTTAGTGATGTCTTCAGGGGCAAATTCAAGTTTTGGATTTTCTCCTACATAGAATCGTTTGTTTTTAAGGGTTATTTGTCCCCAAACCGTATCACCGTTGTTTTTTATTACATAATCTCCTTTTTGGCAAAAGCTGGAAAGCGAGATGAGAGAAGCAATAAAAACAAATAAGGTTTTCATAATATTATTTTTAAAAAAGTAAGGCTAAAATGGAACAAAAAGCACATTATGCAAGGCTAACCATTATATAAACGAAAAAAATAATTATTTGGTTGTTTACTCATATTTATTTGCTTTTAGGATAGTCAAACAAAAGGAATTCTTTTTGAGCCTTAATAAAATCTGACCACTTTTCAATATTGGCCGCTACGCCATAAATAGCACAGGTAGGCATATTATCAGTTCGCACATCTGTGCCCAGGCTGTTTACAAATAAAGTGATGCCCGGATTATGGGAAAATAAAGCAACTGTATCAAAATCATCCGGGATACCAGTTATCACCTGGTAAAAAGTATCAGCAGGTGCATGGTATAACTCTGTAATATAAATGATATCTTCTGCGGGGATTTTTAGGTCACGGGCAAATAACTCTGCAGTTTTCCTGGCTCTTTTTGCCGGGCTGGAGACCAATGCATCTATCTTGATCTTTGTATCCAGCAATCGTTTTGCCATTTCAGGAGCATCTGTTTTTCCCCTGTCATTAAGCGGCCTCTCAAAATCATTCCCAAAAAAGCTTTGATCACTTTTTGCGTGGCGAATAACAAAGATCTTTTTCATTGCCTGTTTTTATAAAAGTATAAAATTTTTCCTCAAACCTTAACGGTAATACTTTCTTCCGCAACTTTACAGCCAAAATCACCGCATGCATTTTTCCTTAGCACGTATACTAGCTTTCTTAATGGTTGCCGTCTTTGCATTTTCCTGTTCAGGATCAAAAAAGATTCGCCAGTCCTCAATGCCTTCCGGAATCAGATACCTGGGGCTTTATGAAATACCTTATAATTTTGACTATAATCATACTGTTGTAGGCGGGTTATCAGGTATTGATTATGATATGAATAACGACCTGTATTATTTGATAAGCGACGACAGGAGTGATAAAAACCCGGCCCGGTTCTATAAAGCCCGGATATACATTAGCTCAAAAGTTATTGATAGCCTGGTATTTATTGATACAAAGCCCATATTGCAGGCCAACCTTAAAACATATCCGGGTGTTAAGGAAGACAGGTTTAAAACACTTGACCCGGAAGCCATACGCTATAATGCAGGTAAAGGCAATTTGGTTTGGAGCAGTGAGGGTGAAAGGATAGTGAGTACTAAAGACAAGGTTTTGATAAATCCTGCCTTGTATTTGATGGAGGAAGATGGGAAATATATTGACAGTTTTATTTTGCCTGCCAATTTTAAAATGCAGGCTATAGAAAAAGGCCCAAGAAAGAACGGCGGATTTGAAGGAATAAGTTTTGCAGATAATTATCAAACGTTGTATGCGCAGGTAGAAGAACCTTTGTATGAAGATGGCCCTAAGGCTGATATTGAAGATAACAATGCATTTACAAGGCTGTTGAAATTTGATGTAAAGACGAGATCATGCATAGCCCAGTATGCGTACAAGCTTGAGCCGGTAGCGCACAGGGCTATTCCTGATTCGGGATTTAAGATCAACGGGGTTTCGGAGATACTGAGCCTGGGCAGGAATAAAATGCTGGTGATGGAGCGTTCATTTTCTACCGGCCGTATTTCCTGTACCATTAAACTTTTTATAGCTGACCTCGAGGGAGCCACAGACATCAGCAGCATTGCATTAAAAAATAACCATTCCTTTAGGCCGCTTAAAAAAACATTATTTTTAAATATGGACGACCTTGGTATTTATACAGATAATATAGAGGGTGTAACCTTTGGTCCGCTGCTGCCTAACGGGAATAAAACATTGTTGTTCATCGCTGATAATAACTTCAGTGTTATTGAAAAGTCGCAGGTTTTACTTTTTGAGCTATTGGAGAATTGAGTTTGCCGTTAAAATTCCGGTAAAAATTTATTTACATTAAGTTAGCTTTGATCTATTAAATCACAACTGATGTTACAAAAAATTAAAAAGATCATACTGAGTGGCATGTTAATGTACCTGCCTTTTGGCGCTATGGCCTGGGGTGTACTTGGCCACCGTATTGTAGGAGAGATAGCAGATTCCTATCTAACTAAAAAGACAAAAAGAGAGATTTCTAAAATACTTGGCAACGAGTCTATTGCCATGATAAGCAACTGGCCCGATTTTATAAAGTCAGACCCTGCATATGATTACCTGGATACCTGGCATTATATAAATCTAAGGTCAGGCCTTACCGAAGAGGCTGTAAAAAATTACCTGGCTTCAGATACGGTTACAGATGCCTACACCAAAATAAACTGGCTTGCTGAACAGTTGAAAAATGATGACCTTGAACAGGATAAAAAGATCCTGTATTTGCGCTTGCTGGTGCATATTGTAGGCGATATACATCAACCACTGCATGTAGGCAGGTTGGAGGACCGGGGTGGAAATAATATAAAATTATTATGGTTTAATGCGCCCACTAACCTGCATTCGATGTGGGATTCCAAACTGGTAGATTTTCAGCAGTTGAGCTACACGGAATATGCAGCGGCGATTAATTTCAGCACTAAACAACAAAGAAAGGAATGGCAGGCAGAGCCGGTAAGTGACTGGATATGGCAATCATACCAATATGCACAAGCAATCTATGCTAATGTAAAGCCCGATGATAAATTAAGCTACGAGTACAACTTTAAAAATATAGGACTGGTAAACCAACAGTTATTAAAAGGAGGAGTTCATTTAGCAGGATTGCTTAATGATATTTTTAGGTAAAAATTAATAACCTCTTACATTTTTGCCTTCCATATAATTCATAAAGGCTTTGTTGCAAACCCTGTTTCCACCGGGTGTTGGGTAATTGCCGGTAAAATACCAATCACCGGTATTGGTAGGACAGGCTTCATGTAATGATTCTATGGTTTGATATATCACACTTACCGGGATCTTGATATCTGTAGCAGTTATCAGTTGGGCGATCTTTGCAGAAATATCTTCAGGTGTAAAGGGCTTATACAATTCTCTTACAATATTTTCGGTGTGCAATTGATTATTGCGTTGCAAAGCTTTGCATTTATCAAGCATTTCATCCAGCATACCCTGTCTCCCGCTTTCCTGTAATAATTCAATGGCAGCCCTGAAAGCAATGAAATCCCCCATTTTGCTCATATCAATACCATAACAATCGGGGTAACGTATCTGTGGAGCCGATGAAACAATGATGATCTTTTTGGGTTCAAGCCTTGAAAGCATCCGTATGATACTTTGTTTCAGCGTGGTACCCCGCACGATACTGTCATCTATTACCACAAGGGTATCAATATTTTTTCTTACCGTTCCGTACGTAATATCATAAACGTGCTGCACCATTTCATTCCGGCTGCTGTCTTCAGTAATAAAGGTCCTGAGCTTTACATCCTTAATAGCGATCTTTTCTATCCTTATCCTCCGATTCACCATTTCAGCTAATTTCTCTTCGTCAAAATCCTTGTTCCAACTTATTATGCGTTCGATCTTGATCTTGTTCAGGTAATCTTCGGCTCCTTTTATCAACCCATAAAAAGCAGTTTCGGCTGTATTGGGTATAAAAGAAAAGATGGTATTTTTCAGGTCATAGTCGGTCGCTTTTAAAACCCTGTCACTTAACAGGTATCCCAACGCATTTCTTTCCCGGTAGATTTTTTCATCACTGCCCCGGCTGAAATAGATCCGCTCAAAACTGCAGGCTTTCCTTTCTTTCGGTTCTACGATCTGTTCTAAGGAATAACTGCCGTCTGCTTTTACAATCAATGCATGCCCGGGAGTAAGTTCCTTCACCTCATTTTCTTCCAGGTGAAAAGCGGTACGTATGGCCGCTCGCTCACTGGCTGCAACGATAACTTCGTCATTGATATAATAATAAGAAGGGCGTATGCCGTGAGCATCCCTCATCACAAAACCATCACCATTGCCCAGCATGCCGCTGAAATTAAAGCCGCCGTCAAATAAGGGAACCGCCTTTTTTAAAACCTTTACAATATCCATCTGCCCGGGAAAAGCTTCATCTGCCTTCACCACAAAATGATAAAGCACTTCCATCATGGCCGCCAGGTCGCTTTGCCGCTGAAATTCTCCCGGATCTATATTCACCAGGCCAAAAAGTTCTTCGGTATTAACCAGGTTAAAATTTCCTGCCAATGCCAGGTTGCGTGAAGGAATGGTATGACGCTTTATGAATGGATGGCAGAACTCTGCATTATTTTTTCCCTGTGTGCCATAGCGCAAATGACCCAGTAAAACCTCACCCAAAAAATTAAGATGGCCTTTCATAAGGCCGGGGTGGTTTTTAATATCAGGTTGATATTTCTCTACTTCATTATATTCTTTACCTAGCTGAGCAAAAAGATCAGCTATGGGCTGGTTGGCACCACTGCGTAAGCGGTGCATGAAGGGGTAACCTGGTTCTGTATTTAGTTTAACTGTGGCAATACCTGCACCATCCTGCCCCCTGTTATGCTGTTTTTCCATTAGCAGGTAAAGCTTGTTAAGGCCATACATTACGGTGCCGTATTGCTGCTGGTAATAACTGAAAGGCTTGCGGAGCCGAATGAAAGCAAGGCCGCATTCGTGTTTGATTTCGTCGCTCATGATGTGGTCCTCCCGATAGCTATCGGGGCTATCGGGAGAGGCGCAAAGTTAAGGTATTAAAAAAGAGCTGCAAAATCACCCCGGCTTACCAGGGGATAATAAAATATTTACATGGTTTTAATTAAAGTCCGCTAAGGTTTAAACCAACCTGGAATAGTTTGATATCAGCCGCAACGCCATCTTTAAAAATATTGTTCAGTTGGTAGCTTCCAAACAAAGAGAAATTACCATAACCAACCCTGGCTGTAGCTGCCAGGCGTGTAGAGTTAAAAAAGCCTTTGCCGGTTTCTTTGGCAGTATAGCTGTTTAAAGTTGCACCGTTCTTATCCAGCAGGGTCTTTCCCTTGGTATGTACATTTAAAAGTGTTCCTACCTTTACCCCTATTGCAGCTTTAATGCTCTTACTTTCATTTTCCGGATCAAAGGTGTATCTCAGTTCCAAAGGAATTTCTAAATAAGCTGTAGTTAGTTTGTATTTCTTAAAATGATTTACACTATCTACATTATTAAAAGGAAGTTTATTGGTCTTTGCCTTAATGTCAACCACCATATTTTTAAAATAGATATTGCTTGTGCCTACACCCAGTCCAAATGCAACACTCCATTGCGGACTGCCTTTAAAACGTTGGTCCAGCATCACATAAATATTTGCGCCTCTTGCCAATCCCTTCATACGGCTCTTTATACTGTCCGGCGCTCCGATCCAATGGTCACTTGTTAATTGCAGCATTAAATGGTCCCCGGTACGGGTCATAAAACCGGGTTTCTTTTTTTTCTCCTGTGCGGTTGCAGTTAATACGGTAACTAAAGCAAAAACAATAAATAATAATTTCTTCATAAGTAATTTTGAAGCTGCAAATTAACGGCAAATAATTTAATGAAGCGTTAAAATAAACTTTTAGGTATATTTAGCTGCAACTGCTTAAATGATCTGTTGCCATTACAATTCTTCGAATTAAATCAATATTTTTTACAAAAAACAAAAGGCTACCCTGGTGGCAACCTTTTATTTTTTTCGTGGGCCCACCTGGGCTCGAACCAGGGACCACCTGATTATGAGTCAGGTGCTCTAACCAACTGAGCTATAGGCCCTTTCTTGAATTCTACATGAATTAAGAAAATATTTTTTGAATTTACGATTCTTCAACAATAAATATAGTACTAACCTTTTATGGACGGCAAAAGTAAGGAAAAGCAGGTATTCCTCTTCTATTTTTTGTTTTAAAATTATTACAGCCTGTCAGGTAAATAAAATAATAGCTGTACCTTAAAGTATAAAATTGCTAAGCTAACCTCCATCTTGCTATATGTTAAAACCGGATGAAATAAAACAGCTTCAATTAAAAATTGCTGAAAACAATGATAGCCATGCTTTTGGTCAGTTGTATATTTCACAGTTTCCTAACCTGCAGAAATTTGCAAATTCAATAATTAAAAACCGAGAATTGGCAGAGGAAATTGTTTCGGACGTATTTATAAAAATATGGCAAAACAGATCTAATCTCGTAAAAATCGACAATTTTAAACTGTATCTCTATATAAGCACGAAAAATATAGCCCTCAATTATTTATCCCGGCACTTTCGTAAAAAAACTATTTCATTGGATGAAATGTCATTAAATATACCTGCGGTTAGTTATAACCCCGAAAACCTGATGATCACCAATGAAGCAGTTAAAAAAATTGAATTTGCTATTCAAAACCTGCCATTGCGTTGCAGGTTGATCTTTAAATTGGCTAAAGAAGATGGCCTTAAATACAATGATATGGCTAATTTGCTAAACATATCAGTATCTACAATAGATAACCAGATGGCTATTGCTTTAAAAAAAATAAGCAGATCCATAAATTTTGAATTCAAAAAAACCCCTCAATAATCTTAAAATAAGGGATTCTTAAACCGTATTATTTTTTTAAGCTTTAGTAGATTATAGAATTAATACTGTCTATACCAATACTGCATGGAAGAAAAAACAGACCATATATGGAATCTGATAGCCAGAAAACTTTCGGGTGATGCAACTTTTGAAGAGTTGGCAGAGCTAGAATTATTACTTATGCAAAATCCTTTGGATAACTATTCCATGGAAATCATGCACGACTTATGGCACTCCGGGCCGGACCCAAACCGGCTGTATTCTGAAAATAAATACAAAGAACTGGTACTTCGTATGCGACATATGGGTATTGATGACGGCAGGTTTATAGAAAAAGATGAGATAATAACAGTAGATGAGGTTACAAAAACTAAAAGCTCAAAAAAGTGGATGACAGGCATAGCTGCTTTTGTTATAACCGGTTTGGCTGTTTTCTTTTTGTTACAAAGGGAAGCTGTTTCGGTTAATACAACGAAGCAGCAACTTTTGGCCAAACATCAAATTAAAACAAAATACGGATCTAAAACCAGCCTCGTACTGCCCGATGGAACTAAAGTATGGTTAAATGCCGGCAGCGAAATGACTTATAATAAAGATTATGGGACTGATTTACGTGAGGTAAACTTAACAGGCGAGGCCTATTTTGATGTTGTAAAGAATGTACACAAACCTTTCATTATTCATGCCGGCAACATTAAAATAAAGGTATTGGGCACTGCATTTAATGTAAGGAACTACCCCAATGAAAAAACCACCGAAACCAGTTTGATAAGAGGCAGCCTGGAAATAACCATGAAAGGCAGTACGGAAAAATACATGCTTAAACCATATGAAAAGCTGGTTGTTACTAATAAACCGGCGTTGGCTGTTAATGGAAGTAATGCTGATGGATTGCTTGATGCTGAACAGCCGAAACGTGATATTGAATTGGGCCGTTTATCTGTAATGCCACAGGATAGTTCAATTGTAGAAACAGCATGGGTTTATAACCGGCTGGTTTTTAGAAGCGAAACTTTTGAAGAAGTGGCACTTAAAATGGAAAGATGGTATGCTGTACGTATTGTTTTTAAAGAAGATAAATTAAAAACAAAAAAGCTTACAGGAGTTTTTGAAAACGAAACAGTTGACCAGGCACTTGAGGCTATTCAATTAACAACCCCGTTTTCATTTAACTATACAAATGAGCAAATAATTATTTCAAAATAAAAACTGCTATATGAGAAAATCAAATTTTTGCGACACATCATAAATAAAAAAGATCGGGAAATGTTTGAGCATTTCCCGACCAGGCTAAGAAAAAAACATGTCACTGTCGGGGAAGCTAAGCTTCCGTTATTTCATTAACCCAAAACATAAATGTATGAAAAAAAATGTATCCCGAAGCTTATCAAAAAAGCGGGGTTTAATTAAAGTATTACTGATTATGAAACTAACTGTTATATTAATACTGCTAACAAGTTTGCAGCTATCTGCAAAAGTATTTTCGCAAAATATTACCCTCAAAATGCAATCAGTAGAACTGAAAAAAGCCCTGGGGCAAATTGAGAAAAAAAGCAGTTACCGTTTTTTGTATAACGATGACATCATGTTATCATTAAAAAAAATAAGTATTAATGCTGAAAATACACCGGTTACCGAAGTTTTAGACAATATTTTAGCAGGTACTGAAATAACTTATAAAGAACTTAAAAACAACCTGATTGTTATTACTCGAAAAAGTGAGGTTTATCAGGATGTACAAATATCAGGTAAGGTTATTTCTGAGAATGGAGAACCTGTTGCCGGCGTTTCAATATTGGTAAAGGGGTCTAATATAGGAACAAAATCTGATGCTAATGGCAACTTCTCCTTTAATGTGCCGGATAATGCCATATTAATATTCAGCTCTATTGGTTACGAAAATCAGGAGGTTTCCATAACAGGCCAATCCACATTAACCGTTACTTTAAAACAAACAGAAAAATTACAGGAGGCTGTAATTGTAATTGGGTACGGTTCTGCACGTAAAAAAGACCTTACCGGGTCGGTAGTATCTGTTTCCGGAGCTGAACTTGCCAAACAACCCGTTTTAACTGCAACACAGGCAGTACAGGGTAAAGTAGCGGGTGTGCAGGTTATTACCAACGGAGATCCAAATGCCCTGCCTATCATCCGCATACGAGGCACAAGTACCATGCTTGCTGGTGTGAATCCGCTGTATGTGGTAGATGGAATAATTAATGAAGATATAAGGAATATCAACTCTGCCGATATTGTAAGCATGGAAATTTTAAAAGATGCTTCCTCCACTGCCATTTATGGTATGAGGGCTGCAAATGGTGTAATTCTTATTACAACCAAAAAGGGCAAGCCTGGCAGGATGGTAGTAAATTACGATGGAACTTTTGGTATAAAAGAAGCTACCCGTTTGGTAAATATGGCCGGCGCAAATCAATATGCAGGTTATATTAACGAAGCAAGTATTTATTATGGCAGCGGCGATAGCATTGTAAGACAATCTATGTTGCAAAGCGGTGGTAATACCGACTGGTACGATGAAATACTTAAGAGAGGGTTCTTTCAAAACCATAATGTTTCCTTATCCGGCGGCAGCGATAAAATAAATTATTTTCTTAGTGCAGGATACCTGTCTGATGAAGGTATCATCCGCACAAACGACTTTAAACGTTTTACTGTAAGAAATAACAACGATTATAAAATCACCAAAAACTTTAAAATTTCAACCCTTCTTTCCTACAGCCGTTCCGATGTAAGAAATGTTGACCTTGGTGCATTTAATATAGCCTATCGGGCAGCGCCTTATGTTATTGCAAAGCAGGATGGTAAATACGGCAACACCTCGCTTGCCAATAATGTTGGTAACCCTTTGCTTGATCAGGATAAAAATAATAATTCAGGCACCGGCGACCGCTTTCAGGCAAATATAGTAGCCGAGTTTAAACCTATAACCTGGCTTACTTTAAGAACAAGTTTTGGGGTTGATAAAAATAATTTCCGCAGCGTTTCTTATGGCTATAAATATTTGAATGATGGCCCTAATAATGTTTTTCTTACTGCAGGCAGCAACCAGGTAAGAACCAACAGCCGCTTAACTGTGGGAGAAAGCCAGGGCAGCCGCTGGGTGTGGGATAACACAGCTACTATGGCAAAGAAATTTGGTGATCACAATTTTAGCCTGCTGGTTGGTACTACGGCCGAACAGATTAAGGACAACAATATAGGAGGCTCCAGAATAGATGTACCCGAAGATGAAAATCAATGGTACCTTGGCGCAGGATCTGACTTAGGCGCTACTAATACTAATACCGGGGATAAATCTACCCGTAATTCATACCTGGGAAGACTTAATTATAACTTTAAGGATAAATATTTTTTAACTGCCACCGGAAGATATGATGGTACATCCCGTTTACCATCCGGTAACAGGTGGGGCTTCTTTCCTTCGGTAGGTGTAGGCTGGGTTATAAGCAGCGAAAAATTTATGGAAAGCCAGAATATTGTTAACAGCCTGAAGCTTAGGGCGAGTTATGGTAAGGTAGGTAATGATATTATCCCCAGTAATTTATTTATTTCGCTTGCTACAATTAATTTACCTTATTTCTTTAACGGAGTAGAGTACCAGAATATTCGCCTGGCAGAATTGGCCGATCAGAATCTTCAATGGGAAATAGTAACAGAAACTAATTTCGGTATTGACTTTACTTTATTAAAAAACAGGCTGTCGGGTACAATTGATTTGTATAATAAGAAAACCAAAGACGCATTAATTCGTGTGCCAATACCCGCTATTTTGGGAGATCCTAATAATGAGTATATTACCAATGCTGCTACTTTTACAAATAAAGGTGTGGAGGTAAGTCTGGATTGGAAAGGCGATATTAATAAAGATTGGAAATATAATATTGGTGGAAACATTGCCTTCAATAAGAATAAAATTGATGGGCTCAATGGTGGCCAACCAATTAGTGATGGAACTGTTGGCGGGCAGGGAACCACCACAAAATCGGATAACGGACAACCCATTGGTAGTTTTTTCCTGTGGGAAGTAGAAGGGATATTTCAAACGGCTGCTGAAATTGCAGGATCTGCACAGCCAGGAGCAAAACCCGGCGACCTGAAGTACAGGGATATTGACAATAATAAAGTTATCAATGACAAGGACCGGGTTTACCAGGGTTCTTATCAGCCAAAAATGACCTACGGTGTAAATGGAGGCGTAGGCTATAAAACATTTGATTTTTCCTTTGGTGGGTATGGTACAGCAGGTGGTAAAATTTACAATGGTAAAAAAGCAGCCCGTGGCGATTTTAGAGATAATGTAGAAACAGAAGTTGCTAATAACCGCTGGACACCAAACAATCCCAACACCAATATTCCCAGGGCAAATACAAATGAGCTTCCGGCTTCTACTTATTTTCTAGAAAAAGGGAATTTCTTCCGCATTAATAACCTTACATTAGGTTACACATTGCCAGGTAAGATGATATCTAAATTCAGAATGCAGAGCCTGCGGGTTTATGTTACTGCACAAAACGTAGCAACCATTACAAATTACAGTGGCTTTACACCCGAAATAAGTAACGGAGGCACATTGGCCGGAGGAATTGAATCCTCAATTTACCCTACAACAAGAACATTTGCTTTTGGCGTGAACGTAGGATTTTAATAACCTTTAATTGATAAAAACATGAAAAAAATAATCATAAAAAAACTATCCTTCATGCTGCTCGCAGTATTATTTTTAGCGGGTTGCAAAAAAAGCTTTCTTGATGTGCCCCCACAGGGACAAATAACCGAAGTGCTTGCTCTTACTGATCCGGATGCTGCGGGCAAATTGGTAGGCGGGGTTTACAATACCCTTTACTTTGGTGGTTTTGATAAAACAACTGTTGGGTTTTTGTGGCAAACCACAAACGATGTGGCAAGCGATGATGCCGACAAAGGCAGCACCCCCGGCGATTTTAATAGCGGCGGTCTTGGCGATATTGATAACTTTATACACACCCCCAATGGCTTTATTTTCAACAATATCTGGAGCGGTCATTTTAATGCTATAATAAGTGCTAACAAAGCAATTGATATTTTAGGTAAAAGCACCATTGATGCTGCAACCAAAAGCAGGTTGCTTGGGGAAGCAAGATTTTTGCGTGGATTCTATTATTTTAACCTGGTTCGCTTTTTTGGCGGGGTACCAAAAATTACAAATGTGCCATTACCCAGTGAGGGTAACAGCGCTGCATTAAACACCCGTGCAACAGCTACAGAAATTTATACAGTAATAATTGATGACCTGCAGTTTGCAGTAGATAACCTTCCTTTAAAAGGCGATGCGGCTACACAAACTGGCAGGGCCAATAAAGGCGCAGCACAGGCTTATCTTGCCAAGGTGTATCTCTATCAAAAAAATTGGGTCAAGGTTTTAGAATTAACCAATGCGGTAATAACTTCTAATAAATATTCATTAGTTACAAATTACAATTTCATCTTTAGAGAAAAGCCTGTTGGCGGCCAGGGTGGTACAAACAACAGCGAATCTATTTTTGAAGTACAGACCGGCATTAATGCAGGTGAAAATGCAGTAAGCCCATTATTCAGCAACGGACAGGGGCCAAGAGGCAGGGGTGGCTGGAATGATCTGGGCTTTGGTTTTAATACTCCTACTACTGATTTGTCAGGCTTTTATGAGGCCGGCGATACAAGAAGAAGTGCCAGTATTATTTTCATTAATCCTACAGTACCTGCCCCGGGCAGCACCGGTACCGTTTTGTGGGATGGTTTCCGTATTCCTTCAAAAGATTCGGTAGAGAACGACCGCTACAGTTACAAAGCATATCACAGTACCATTGCCGAATCGCCGCAGATCACCAGTAATAAAGATACCAAGCCAAAAAATATAAGGCTGATGCGTTATGCTGAAGTGTTGCTTATGTATGCAGAAGCATCTGCCATGGGAGCTAGCGGCGACGGAGTAAATAAACTAAATGCTGTAAGGGCAAGAGCAGGCCTGCCGGTAACTACATTATCGCAGGCTAATGTATGGAAAGAAAGAAGGACAGAACTGGCCATGGAAGCAGATAGGTTTTTAGACCTCGTTCGCCAGGGCCGGGCTGGCACCGTTTTAAGGGCACATGGTAAACCATTTATAGATGGTAAGCATGAACTGTTTCCCATACCACAGGCGCAAAGAGATTTGAGTGGTGGAAGGCTTACTCAAAACCCTAATTATTAAAAATTAAATCTATTAACAACATAAATTTTTTTTATGAAAATCAAATTCAATAATATAAAAGCTACTTCTCTGCTGGCAATGGCTGCAGTATTATTAAATACAGGTTGTACCAAGGCAGATTATGGAGATGATTTTATTATAGGTGATGCACCTCCAGTAGCCGGTGGTTATGTAAATTCAAATGAAATAGCGCCGACAAACCTGGTTGTACATTTTCCTTTTGAGAACAGTGTGGCCGATGTTAAGGGTGGTGTAACGGGTGGCGCAGCTTCCGGTACTACCAGTTTTGTTGAAGGACGTAAAGGCAAGGCATACCAGGGATCCACTAATGGATTTATCGGTTATACAAATCCGGGGCCTGTTGCTACACTTACCAGTTTTACCACCAGTATGTGGATCAATACAAACAAGCACGATGGCGGCGCCCAGGGTGTTTTTACTTTAGCAAAACAGGACGGCTCTTTCTGGGGTAATTTCTTCTTGATGATAGAAGGAAACAACAGCCCATCCAACAGGATGTTTATGAAACTGCACTTTGAAAAAAATACTGCACCTTTTGTTGAGCATTGGATTGAACCGCATGGTTTTGGTGCAATAGACTACAGACCGGACGATATGTATGGCGCCTGGAGGCATGTGGCCTGGACCTATGATGCAACCACATCAAAAGTTGGCTTCTTTATAAATGGCCAGAAAAGAGCACTGCCGCCAGGATCTGATACAAGGTTTGCAGATGGAACAGGTACGCCTTTAGGAGGTTTAAACTTCAAAAATCCTACTAAATTTATAATCGGTGGCATGCAAAATCATTTGGGGACACCCTTTAATGCCCCGGAACCATGGATGCTGAACTTCACAGGTAAATTAGATGAATTCAGGATTTACAATAAGGCCCTTTCGGAGATAGAAATAAATGCCATTGTTACTTTAGAAAGACAAGGCCGCTAATTTGATACGAACTTTTCAAGGCTGCTTTCAAAAGAGAAAGCAGCCTTTTTTCTAATCAATAATTGAATTGCAGCCACATGAAAAATTATTATTTCTTATTTCTTCTGCTACCTCTATATTTTTCCTGTAGCAAAAGCGATAACAACAATTCCATCCCACCGCCACCACCTCCTGCATCTTTTAGTTTCAATACTTTAAAAATTAACGGCCAGTTCAGCGGCTTTACATACTATAACATCAACCGAACTCCGGTCATTAAATTTTCCTTTTCAGCCCCATTAAACCGCAGTACAATTACCAGCAGTGTCTTATTTAAAGATAAATCCGGCGCAACCATAAATTACAGTACCACTTACGAAAACAACGATAGTACCGTGGTTATTCAGCCCGCTGCTCAAATTAATTTTATCAGTAAATACACAGTATCTGTATCCACATCACTAAAATCAGTTGCTGGTGGCAGTTTATTATCCGGCATTGACGTAAGTTTTTTAACGCAAATTGATTCTACAGCAAAGTTCCCTTTGCTTACAGATAATGCCCTGCTCGATAAAGTACAGCAACAAACCTTTAAATACTTTTGGGATTTTGCCCACCCGGTAAGCGGCCTGGCCAGAGAAAGAAATACATCCGGTGAAATAGTTACTTCCGGAGGATCAGGTTTTGGCATTATGACCATACCTGTAGGCATTAGCCGAAATTTTATTACCCGTGCCGAAGGTTTGGCAAGAATGCAAAAGATTGTTGGCTTTTTAAAAAACACCGCTGTAAAAGTTAAAGGTGCATTTCCACACTGGCTTAATGGAACTACCGGGGCTATTATTCCTTTTAGCGCCAATGATAACGGCGCTGACCTCGTGGAAACATCTTACTTAATGATGGGCCTGCTTACTGCCCGCCAGTATTTTAACGGCGTTGATGTAGCAGAAACTGCATTACGGGGCGACATAAATATTTTATACAATAATGTGGAATGGGATTGGTTTCGCCAGGGCGGCCAACAGGTTTTATACTGGCATTATAGTATGGATAAAGGTTGGATAATGAACATGCAGGTAAAAGGCTGGAACGAAGCACTGATCACCTACATACTGGCAGCATCATCTGCAACGCATGGTATTCCTGCATCAGTTTATAGCAATGGTTGGAAAGGCCCGAATTTTATAAATGGCAATACATACTATGGTTACCAGCTACCGCTTGGTCCTGCACAGGGCGGTCCACTTTTCTTTGAGCATTATACATTTATGGGCGTTAATCCAAATGGCCTTAATGATGTTTCTGCCAATTATGCCACACAAACAAAAAACCATACACTCATCAATTATAATTATTGCAAAGCCAACCCCAGGGCCTGGTTTGGTTACAGCGATAGTTGCTGGGGATTAACAGCCAGTGATATTGAAGGTGGTTATACAGCCAGTTCGCCAACGAATGATGTGGGGGTAATTGCACCTACTGCAGCACTGTCTTCTTTCCCTTATACACCTAATGAATCAAAAGCAGCTTTGCGGTTTTATTATTATGTGCTGGGCGATAAATTATTTAAGGAATATGGATTTGTAGATGCGTTTTCATTATCAAGTCCCTGGTTTGCCGATTCTTTTCTGGCAATAGACCAGGGCCCTATAATAATTGGAATAGAAAATTACAGAACCGGTTTGTTGTGGAATTTATTCACCAGTTGCCCCGAAGTAAAAGCAGGAATGCTGGGTCTGGGTTTCACAGCGCCTTATTTATAGTGGGGAGCTTTGCTGAGGAATATTATAAATTAAATCAGGTATGAAGAAAATTGGTTTCTTTATTTGTATTCTTTCGGTAACAACTGCAAATATTAATTGCAATTCAACTGTAAAAACAGTCACCACTTCTCAGCAGGAGATACGGACAGATACCGCTTTATTCCGTTTGGTGCAGCAACAAACCTTTCAATATTTCTGGGATGGTGCAGAACCAACCAGCGGGCTTGCAAGAGAACGTCTTCATACAGACAATATTTATCCGCAAAATGATAAAAGCACAGTAACCAGTGGCGGCGCAGGATTTGGCGTAATGGCCATCCTGGTTGGTATTGAAAGAGGCTTTATCACAAAAGAACAGGGAAGGCAACGACTGGAAAAGATCGTACATTTTTTAGAAACCGCCGACCGCTTTCATGGTGCATGGCCGCATTGGTGGAATGGCGAAACAGGTAAAGTAAAACCTTTCAGTAAAAATGATGATGGAGGCGACCTGGTTGAAACCTCTTTTATGATACAGGGATTGCTTTGCGTAAGGCAATTCTTTTTAAATGGAAATGCAGCAGAAAAAACATTGGCAGCACGTATTGATAAGTTATGGAAAGAGGTGGAGTTTGACTGGTACCGAAACGGTAAAAACGTATTGTACTGGCACTGGAGCCCCAACAATGGATGGAAAATGGATTTTGCCGTGCATGGATATAATGAATGTTTGATCATGTACGTGTTAGCTGCATCCTCACCAACACATGGTGTGCCTGCAGTTGTGTACAACGAAGGCTGGGCAGAGAAAGGTAGCATAAAAAATAATCCACCGGCTTACGGCGGATATAAATTGCAACTGCATCACCAGGGAGATCCGGTAAATGGAGGTCCTTTATTTTGGGCACATTATTCTTACCTCGGCCTCGATCCACGTGGATTAAAAGATAAGTACGCCGATTATTGGGAGGAAAATAAAACACAGTCATTAATTAATTATCAGTGGTGTGTTGATAATCCGCTTAAGTATAAAGGATACGGCCCTAACAACTGGGGGCTTAGCAGCAGCTATTCTGTAAAAGGTTATGCAGGCCATGCTCCTTCTTCAGAAAGAGATCTGGGTGTTATCTCGCCAACGGCTGCATTATCATCTTTTCCATACACACCCACACAATCAATGGCTGCTATGAAGTATTGGTACAATAATATGAAAGAAAAACTTTGGGGCCCGTATGGTTTTTATGATGCGTTTAGCGAAACAGCAGATTGGTACTTACCAAGATACCTCGCTATTGACCAGGGGCCAATTGTTGTAATGATGGAAAACTACCGAAGCGGTTTGCTTTGGAATTTATTTATGAGCAGCCCCGAAATAAAAGACGGATTAAACAAATTAGGTTTTGAAAGTCCCTGGCTAAAAAAATAATGTAGTATGATACGTAAACACATTATTGCTTTTATCTTTTTTATTGCCCCCCTGTTTGTATTTAGTCAGCAGGAAATAAAAATAATGTCTTATAACATCCGCCTTGATGTTGCGGCTGATGGTGAAAACAGGTGGGACCTGAGAAAAGACAGAGTAGCTGGCTTAATGAATTATTATGAAGCTGATTTTATAGGCGGGCAGGAAGTACAGCATCATCAACTGAAATATTTACTGGAAAAATTAAAGGGCTATAGTTACATCGGTGTTGGCCGGGATGATGGCAAAGAAGATGGAGAGTATTCCTGTATCTTTTATAAAAAAGATAAATTCAACATTATTCAGCAATCTACTTTTTGGTTATCTACTACACCCGATTCTGTTTCTTTTGGCTGGAACGCTGCCTGCAGAAGGGTTTGTACCTATGGGCTTTTCGAAAACAAAAAAACCAAACAGCTTTTCTGGGTTTTTAATACCCATCTGGACCATATAAGTAAATTGGCAAGGCAGGAATCGGTAAAATTAATTACTCAAAAAATTGAAACGCTTAA
Organism: Ferruginibacter sp.; assembly: GCA_046596255.1. GTDB lineage: Bacteria > Bacteroidota > Bacteroidia > Chitinophagales > Chitinophagaceae > Ferruginibacter. The sequence goes on from JBKJMZ010000061.1 coordinate 79,336, forward strand.
CACAAAAAATTACCCGGTTATTTTAAGCGGTGATCTTAACAGCCGCCCAAATGATGAACCCGTTCAATACCTGGATACAAAAATGCAAAACACAAGGGCTACAAGCAAATTGGTTTACGGCCCTGCAGATACCTGGAACGGATTTAAATTCAACCAAAAACCAGAAGGCTGTATTGATTACCTTTTTATTTCAAAGAAATCAACAGTAAAAGTTTCAAAATTTGTCACATTACCGATTCATACGATATGAAATACCCTTCTGACCATTTACCGGTCATGGCGACAATAAAAATTAAATAACAGGAATGATGAAGATAAAGTTTATGGTATTTTTTTGTTTGCTGTGTGCTGTTAAAGTAAATGCACAACAGAAAACATATTGTAATCCCATCAACATAGATTATGGCTACACACCTATTCCCAATTTTGCCCAATGGGGAAAACACCGTGCCACTGCCGACCCTGTTATTGTAAATTATAAGGGCGATTATTATTTGTTCAGCACCAATCAATGGGGTTACTGGTGGAGCAGCGATATGCTTAACTGGAATTATGTTTCCAGAAAATTTCTTCGCCCATGGAACACCGGCACCTACGATGAACTCTGTGCTCCGGCAGCTGGGATAGTTGGTGATACGATGATTGTATTTGGATCAACCTACACCGGAAAGTTTTCGATATGGATGAGCACAAACCCAAAGGGCAATGAATGGAAACCATTGGTAGATTCTTTTGCAATTGGCGGATGGGACCCTGCTTTTTTTACAGATGATGATGGCAGGCTGTATATGTATAATGGCAGCAGCAACAGGTACCCGGTTTATGGTGTGGAGTTAAACAGGAAAACATTTGAGCCCATTGGCACACGAAAAGAAATGTATACGCTTGAAGACTGGCGTTACGGTTGGCAACGTTTTGGCGAATTGATGGACAATACATTTTTAGACCCGTTCATAGAAGGCGCATGGATGACCAAACACAATGGAAAATATTATTTGCAATATGGTGCACCGGGTACAGAGTTTAGTGGTTATGCCGATGGTGTGGCCGTATCAAATGATCCGCTTGGGGGTTTTACAAATCAATCGGATCCGATGAGTATGAAAATTGGCGGCTTTTCACGTGGTGCCGGGCATGGCTCAACTTTCCAGGATAAAAGGAATAACTACTGGCATGTATCAACAAGTATTGTTTGTGTAAAAAACACTTTTGAAAGAAGAATCAGCATTTGGCCTGCGGGTTTTGATAAGGATGATATAATGTGGTGCAATACAGCTTTTGGAGATTACCCGCATAGCCTCCCCAACCCCTCCATAGGCGGGGCTTTAAAAGATGCTGATAATTCAAAGAATATTTTAAATGAATCAGACTCCAGGATCCCCCCTTTTGGGGGCGGGGGGGCTGGGGCATTTACAGGCTGGATGCTATTGAACTATAAAAGACCTATTACCGTTTCATCAACTTTGGGCGCTTATCATGCAAACAATGCCAACGATGAAAGTATTAAAACTTACTGGTGTGCAGCAACAGCAAATAGCGGCGAGTGGCTGCAAAGTGACCTCGGAAATTTATCAACTGTAAATGCCATACAAATAAATTATGCCGACCAGGATGCAGAATTCCTGGGTAAATCTTCGGGTGTATTTCATCAGTATAAATTGTATTATTCTTCTGATGGCAAAAAATGGAATATGCTGGTAGATAAAAGCAACAATAAAACCGATGTGCCCCATGATTATATTGAATTGGATAAACCCATACAGGCAAGATTTATCAAACTGGAAAATATACACATGCCTACCGGCAAATTTGCCATCAGCGGATTGCGTGTTTTTGGAAATGGAAATGGTGCAAAACCAGCCAACGTAAATGCATTTATTGTGTTAAGAACCGAGAAAGACAAGCGTAGCGCTTATATTAAATGGAGCCCGGTTGATAATGCCTATGCTTATAATATTTACTATGGTACAGCGCCCGATAAATTATATAACTGTGTGATGGTACATGATATTAATGAATATTGGTTTAAAGCCATGGATAGCAAGAAGACCTATTACTTTACCATTGAAGCCATAAATGAGAATGGCGTGAGCAATAAATCCAGCCTGGTTAAAGCCGAGTAGTGCCGGTAATTTATTTAATGCTGATTTTTTTGAAGAGGCCTTGTTTAAGAAAAGATCAGAACCATATTTAGAAAAACAAAAAATAAAGGGAAATGAAAAAATTACAACTGCTGATACCTGCATTGATAATGATAACATCTTTATCTGCACAGGTACAAAAAGCTACTCATGTTAAAATGAAGGTCTTTGTAGATAACCTGATGAAGAAAATGACATTGGATGAAAAGATTGGCCAGTTGAATTTATTAACCCCTGGCGGTGGTATAGCTACAGGTGCGGTAGTAAGCAAAGACGTGGAAGGAAAAATAAAGAATGGGCAGGTTGGCGGTTTGTTTGGTGTAATTGGCGTAGACAAAATTAGGCAGGCGCAGGAGCTTGCTGTTACGCAGAGCCGCTTAAAGATACCGTTACTTTTTGGATCCGATGTGATACATGGATATAAAACAACTTTCCCCATACCTCTTGCATTATCCTGCAGCTGGGATATGGCTATGATAGAACGCAGCGCAAGAATTGCCGCTACCGAAGCCACTGCGGATGGATTGAACTGGGCATTTTCACCCATGGTGGATATTGGCCGTGATCCACGCTGGGGAAGAATTGCAGAAGGCTCCGGCGAAGATCCCTATTTGGGTTCCCGGGTGGCAAAAGCCATGGTAAACGGGTATCAAAACGGCGATTTAAGTAAGAATAATACTTTAATGGCCTGTGTAAAACATTTTGCTTTATATGGTGCTGCTGAAAGCGGCAGAGATTATAATACCGTTGACATGAGCCGTGTAAAAATGTATAACGATTACATGCCTCCTTACAAAGCTGCTGTTGATGCAGGAGTGGCTTCTGTTATGACTTCGTTCAATACAATTGACAATATTCCTGCTACGGGAAATAAATGGTTATTGACCGATCTGTTGCGTAAGCAATGGAGTTTTAATGGTTTGGTAGTATCAGATTATACATCCGTTAACGAAATGATCGACCATGGTATGGGTGATTTGCAAACCGTATCTGCACTGGCATTAAATGCAGGTCTGGATATGGACATGGTTGGCGAGGGTTTCTTAACTACCATAAAAAAATCTTTGCAGGAAGGAAAAACAACCCAAAAAAATATTGATGATGCCTGCAGAAGAATTCTGGAGGCAAAGTATAAATTAGGGTTGTTTGAAGATCCCTTCTGGTATTGTAATAAAGACAGGGCAGCCAAAGAAGTATTATCACCGGAAAAAAGAACAGCTGCCCGTGAATTTGCAACACATTCATTTGTGCTTTTTAAAAATAGCCAGCAAACACTACCCTTAAAAAAGGCAGGAACCATTGCATTGATTGGCCCGCTGGCAGATGATAAAACCAATATGCTGGGTACATGGGCTGTATCAGGTAATTCCGATTTATCAATTCCGGTTTTGGAGGGTATGAAAAATGTTGGCGGTAATAATGTAACCATTAAATATGCAAAGGGAGCTAACATTGCTGACGATACAAGCTTTGCAAAAAAGGTAAATGTTTTTGGTACCAGGATAGATATTGATAAACGTACCCCACAGGAAATGATTGAGGAAGCGGTGCGTATAGCCAATCAGTGTGATGTTATTGTTGCAGTAATTGGGGAGGCATCAGAAATGAGTGGAGAATCAGCAACCAGGTCTCATTTAAATATTCCTGAAAATCAGCTGAAATTACTCGAAGCGTTAAAGAAAACCGGCAAGCCACTGGTACTGGTAATTATGGCAGGCAGGCCGCTTACGCTTAACTGGGAATCAGAGAACGCCACATCTATCTTATATGTTTGGCATGCAGGCCACGAAGCAGGTAATGCCATTGCCGATGTTTTATTTGGCAATTATAATCCTTCCGGAAAATTAACGACCAGTTTCCCACGAAATGTTGGACAGGTACCCATTTACTACAACCACCTGAATACCGGCAGGCCAAACCCCGGAGATAAATTTGAAAAGTTCCGCAGCAATTATTTAGATGTTGAGAACAGCCCTTTATTTCCTTTTGGTTATGGATTGAGTTATACAACTTTTGAATATGGTGATATAAAACTCAGCAGCAAAATAATGAATGTAACTGGAAACATGAAAGCAACAATTACAGTGACCAACAGCGGTAACTTTGATGGCGAAGAAGTGGTGCAGCTTTATACCAGGGATATGGCAGGCAGTATTGCAAGGCCGGTAAAAGAGCTGAAAGGTTTTCAAAAAATCATGTTAAAGAAAGGAGAAAGTAAAGAAGTAAGCTTTACCCTGAGCCAGAATGATTTAAAATTTTATAACAGCAACCTGGTATTTGCTGCAGAACCGGGCGATTTTAAATTATTTATAGGCAGCAATAGCCGTGATGTAAAAGAAGTAAACTTTAAGTTAGTTAAGTAAACACGGCAGCTTATTCAGCGCTTCAAAAAAATAGATCATGTTTAAGTTCAACGTAAATTTTGGGCAACTGGTGCTAATAATTTAATATGGAAGCAATTAAAAATATAGTGTTCGACCTCGGTGGCGTATTGCTTGATATCGATTACCAAAGATCGATTGACGCATTTGAAGAACTGGGTATTGAACATTTTGAAAAGATGTTCTCACAAACCCATGCCAATGAGCTTTTTGAAAAACTGGAAAAAGGAGAAGTTGGTGAGGATGATTTCTACGCTGCAATAGAAACACGCATAAAAGGCCCCGTAACCCGGGAAGAAATGGAAGCTGCCTGTAATGCACTTATCCTGCAATTCAGGATAGAAAGCCTCGGTTTTTTACAAAAATTTGCAGCTAAATATAACCTGTACCTGTTAAGCAATACCAACAGCATACACCTAAGGTTCTTTAAAGACCTTTTTACCCGGCAAACAGGCAAACCCTCACTGGATGCATATTTCCGCAAAGCCTGGTATTCCCATGAAATAGGTTTTCGAAAGCCCGGGGCCGAAATTTTCGAGTTTATCTTACAGGAAGGGAGTTTGCTGGCAGCCGAAACCCTTTTTATTGACGATACCTTAGGTAATATAGAAACAGCACAAAGTATGGGATTTAAAACCCACCATCTTTTGCCCGGCGAAAGGATCGAATGCCTTGATTTAGACCTGGTTTAAACAGGATTTCCATTATTTAATCTCCTCAAACTCAATATAATCCTCCCTGGAGGACTGGGAAGTTTTCTCTTTTGGAGGTTCAGAATGGCTTTTGTTATGCTGTTGTTGCATTTGCTCATTCATCTTGGTTTGCATTTCACTCATTTTCCGGTTCACCTGCTTGGTGGTTCTATAAACCGGGATGATAAAATCAAATATCAGCTTATACAGGAGATACAGGGCCAATAATTCAACGATTATCCTTATCATGGCGCAAAGTTATAGATCAAATAAATGCGGCGTTGTTAAATTTATATTTGAAATAAAAGATCTTAGGAAGGTTTTCATTTTGGCATTTACAGGGGCAAGCTGTATATTTGCAACGGACAAAGAAGCAATGGAAGGGAACGGTGGCGTTCCCTTCTTCTTTTATCATGACTCAGGACACACAAATACAGGCGGTTGAAAAGTTGATTGGACCTTTATTAAAAGACGATATTTTTCTGGTTTCCATTAAAATAAAACCCACCAACAATTTTAAAATATATTTAGACGCAGACAGCGGGCTTGGCATAGAGAAATGTATTAAAATAAACCGGGCGCTCTATAAGGTCATCGAAGAGATGGGTATGTACCCAGAGGGTGATTTTTCGCTCGAGGTGAGCAGCCCCGGACTAGATGAGCCATTAAAGCTATTACGACAGTACAATAAGAATATTGGCAGAGATGTTGAGGTGATAACCAATGAAGATGTGAAAAAAGAGGGTAAACTAACCGCCGTTACCGAAGAAAAGATTGTTATCGAATATACAGAAGGGAAAAACAAGAAAGCCGTTGTAAAAACAGCCGACATTCTTTTTACAGATATTAAACAGACCAAGATTCAAATAAAGTTTTAATTATTAAATAAAACCCCAACCCCGGCGGGGAATAAATCCGATAGTCCCGATGGCTATCGGGAGGAGAGTAGCCGGAGCGGAATATGGCAAGTATTAACTTAATTGATTCCTTTCAGGAATTTAAAGATGCAGAAAACATTGATCGGCCTACGCTGATGAAAGTTATGGAAGACGTGTTTAAAACACTGATCCGTAAAAAATACGGCAGCGACGAATGTTTCGATGTAATTGTTAACGATCAGAAGGGTGACCTGGAGATATTCCGTCGCCGTACCATTGTTGATGATGATGACCTGTATAATACCCTCACGGAAATTGAGTATAAAGACGCCATTAAAATTGAACCGGATTACCAGGTAGGTGAAGAGTTGTACGAAGAAGTGGATATACAGAAAGAGTTTGGACGAAGGGCTATTTTAGCCGGTAAGCAAACCCTGGCAGCCCGTATCAACGACCTGAAGAAGAATATACTGATCAAAAAATACGAAGAGCGGGTTGGAGAAATTGTAAGTGGAGAAGTTTACCAGGTTTGGAAAAAAGAAGTTTTATTGCTGGATGAAGAAGGTAATGAAATGTTATTGCCTAAATCTGAACAGATCCCTACTGACTATTTCAAAAAAGGCGAAAGCGTAAGAGGCGTTGTAAAGAAAGTGGAATTAAAGAACAGCCAGGCAGTTATCATATTATCAAGAACCAGCCCTGCCTTCCTCGAAAAATTACTGGAAATTGAAGTGCCTGAAATTTTTGACGGCTTAATTGTTGTTAAGAAAATTGTGAGAGACCCGGGTGAAAGAGCTAAGGTGGCCGTTGAGAGTTACGATGACAGGATCGACCCGGTGGGTGCCTGCGTAGGTATGAAAGGAAGCCGCATCCATGGTATCGTTCGTGAATTAAAGAATGAGAATATTGATGTGATCAACTGGACCAGCAATACCCAGCTCATGATACAGCGCTCATTAACGCCTGCAAAGATCACCAGCATGGAGCTGGATAATGAGAAAATGCACGCCAATGTTTATTTAAAGCCTGACCAGGTATCGCTGGCCATTGGCCGCAGGGGGGTAAATATTAAATTGGCTTGCGAACTTACAGGTTATGAAATAGATGTTTTCCGTGATAATGAAGGAGAAGTTGAAGAATTTGATATTGACCTGGATGAATTTACAGACGAGATCGAGCCTTGGGTAATTGACGAACTGAAAAGAGTGGGTTGTGATACCGGACGTTCAGTACTGGAATTAACAGCAGAGGAACTGGAACGCAGAACAGATCTGGAAAAAGAAACAATAGACGAAGTAAGAAGAATACTTACCGAAGAATTTGGAAAAGAATAAGAACAGGATAGTATATTACGGCGGGTCATTATTCAGAACATTAAAAAGCAAAATAAGTCCGTTCTTCAACAACGGGCGAACAAAAAAACGAATGTCAGAAGTAACAACACCAAGGTTGATGGCTGCAGCCAAAGAGTTTAACATAGGTAAGGATACCTTGGTAGACTTTCTCGTATCCAAAGGATTTGGAGATGATGACTTGAAACCTACGTCCAAACTCACGGAACCGATGTACCGTGTTTTGCAAACGGAGTTTCAGCAGGATAAGGTGGCACATGAAAAAGCCATGCAGATTGACCTTCCCAAGGGGGCAAATGCAAATGAGCTAAAAAAGAAAAAAGACGAACAGGATCTTTCTTTTAATAAAAAAGAGATCAAGCCAAAGCCAAAAACGGAAGAGGAAGTAAAACCAGCAGAAGTGCCTGTTGTAGAACACGAAGTAAAAGCACCCGTAAAGGAAGAAAAAGAAGAAGTAAAGGAAGAGGCGAAAACTTCAGAAACATCAGGACTTACTAAAGTTAAAGCACCAGAACTGGAAATACCCAAAGTACTGGATAAAATCGACCTGGATAAAATCGATTCCTCTACCCGCCCTAAAAAATCTGCAAAGAAAGCCGTAGAAAAAGCAACACCTGCAGAAGAACTTCCTAAAACAGAATCAAAGAAAACAAAAAAAGCAGAAGAAGAAATTGAAGTTCCAAAGGCTGAGGAAGTAAAACCTGAGCCTGAGATCAAAGAAGATGACGCTCCCATCATTGAAAATATAAAGGCAAAGAAATTATCGGGTCCCAAGATCATGGGCAAGATAGAATTACCCGTTGATAACGATACAAGGCCTAAGAAGAACGGCAACGACGAAAAGCGCAAGCGCAAGCGTATACCGATGGAGAAGAAACCGGGTGCACAACAACAACCGGGTACACAGCAAGGTGGAGCGCCGGGTACTCAAAACCGGAGGCCGGGTGGAAGCACTATCGGTACAGGTGCATCCAACAGGGCTGCAGGACCGGGTGGAAGATTTAACCGGGGCACAGGCACAACAGGAACCGGTGGTCGCAGGGAGGATAAAGTAATTGACGCAAAAGAGATACAGGATAAACTTAAGGAAACACAGGCTAAACTGGCAGGTGCTGGTGGCCGTGGCAAAAGCTTAAAAGCTAAATACCGTAAAGCAAAAAGAGATGAGCAGGCCGAGATGGCAGGCACTGGTGGCGAAGAAGGCAACAAGCTACAGGTAACAGAATATATTTCTGTTAGCGAGCTGGCGGGCTTAATGGATGTAAGTTTTGCCGATGTGATCAGTAAATGTATGAGTCTGGGAATAATGGTTTCTATTAACCAGCGCCTTGAGGCAGATGTGATAGAGCTGGTAGCCAGTGAATTTAATTTTGAAGTGGAATTCATTGGTGTGGAAGATGCCGGTGACCTGGATATGGATGAAGAAGAAGATGATGAGGCCGACCTGAAACCAAGAGCTCCAATCGTAACCATCATGGGCCACGTGGATCATGGTAAAACATCATTGCTGGATTATATACGCAATACCAATGTGATCGCAGGTGAGGCCGGTGGTATCACCCAGCATATTGGTGCATATGAAGTAACATTAAAGGATGGAAGAAATATTGCATTCCTGGATACACCCGGTCACGAAGCTTTTACGGCTATGCGGGCCCGTGGTGCCAAAATAACTGATATAGCTGTAATTGTAGTTGCTGCAGATGATGCGGTGATGCCACAGACAAAGGAAGCCATATCACACGCCCAGGCAGCCAATGTGCCGATGATTTTTGCCATTAATAAAATGGATAAGGACGGAGCCAACCCCGAAAAGATAAAGGAACAACTTGCAGCAATGAATGTGTTGGTAGAAAGCTGGGGCGGTAAATACCAAAGCCAGGAGATAAGTGCCAAGAACGGCCAGAATATTGACCTGCTGATGGAAAAGATATTATTGGAAACAGATATCCTGGAATTAAAGGCCAACCCCAACAGGGACGCAAGCGGAACTGTAATTGAAGCTACGCTTGACAGGGGCCGTGGGTATGTAGCAACCATCCTTGTTCAGAACGGAACATTAAGGGTAGGCGACATGATCGTATCGGGCCAGCATTTTGGAAAAGTAAAAGCTATGTACAATGAACGTAACCAGCGTGAGGAAGAAGCAACACCATCAACACCGGTATTAATATTGGGATTGAATGGTGCACCACAGGCGGGAGAGACATTTAAAGTATATGCCAATGAAAGTGACGCCAGGTCAAATGCCTATAAGCGTGGGCAGATCCTTCGTGAGCAGGGTATGCGTGCCAAGAAACATATTACGCTTGATGAGATCGGCCGCCGTTTGGCATTGGGAAGCTTTAAAGAATTGAACGTGATCATTAAAGGTGACGTGGATGGCTCGGTAGAAGCTTTGAGTGATTCTTTACAGAAATTAAGTACAGCGGAGATCGTAATTAAAGTGATTCATAAAGCAGTGGGAGCCATCACGGAAAGTGATGTAACCCTGGCCAATGCATCTGACGCCATTATCATCGGCTTTAATGTAAGGCCATCCATGCAGGCAGCTAAGCTGGCCGAGCAGGAAGCGATCCAGATCAAATTGTATTCGATCATTTATAACGCCATTGAAGAGATCAGGAGTGCGATGGAAGGAATGCTTGAGCCAACAGTTGAAGAGAAGATACTGGCAAATGTGGAAATAAGAGAAGTATACAAGTTTGATAAAGCCAGCGTGGCAGGTTGTTTTGTGCTTGATGGAAAGATGGCCAGGAATAACCGTATCAGGCTGATCAGGGATGGTATCGTGATCTATACCGGTGAACTGGGTAGTTTAAAACGCTTTAAGGATGATGCCAAGGAAGTTACTTCCAGTATGGAATGCGGACTTACCATCAGAAACTATAATGATATCAAAGTGGGCGATATAGTGGAAGCGTTTGAAGAGATCGAAGTTAAACGGACACTATAGGAAAGTCATTAGTCAATAGTCACTAGTTAAGAGGCAGGTACTATCAGGTAGTGTTTTCAACGCATGACTAGCGACTCCTAACTCCTGACTAAAGCTCAATCTTTTGTTAAATGAACTGCCTTCAAAGCAGGTTTATAACTCAGAGGATTATTTTTGATAATATTATTCTGCCAAACTTTTTATAAGGGATCAAATTTATTTATGAAAAAGTATTTACTATTCTTTATTGCTGCAACGGTTTTTATCTCAGCATCATTCGCCCAGACAAGTCAGCCCAAAACAATCGTGGCTGACAAGATCGTGGCTGTTGTTGGTGATAAGATCATTTTAAAAAGTGATCTTGATAACAGCCTTATAGATATGCAGCGCCAGAATATCGAGATCCCTGCAAACGCCAGGTGCCTGGTGCTTGAACAGGCCATGGGTATCAAAGCCCTTGTACTCCAGGCCGAAAAGGATTCGTTGCCTGTAACTGATGAAGAGGTGGAAACTATCATTGATAACAGGATACGTGCTTTCATCTCCCAGTTTGGCTCCAAGGATGAACTGGAAAAAGTTGCCGGTAAATCTATTTACCAGCTTAAAGAAGATTTCAGGGAACCTATACGTGACCAGGAGCTGGCCAAAGCCATGCGTAATAAAGTAGTAGAAAATGTACGCATCACTCCCAAAGAAGTAAATGAATTTTATGATAATATCCCAAAGGATAGTTTGTTATTATATGAAAGCGAGGTAGAGATCAGCCAGATCATTTCCTATCCCAAGGCACAAAGAGAGGCCGAGGAATATGCTATCCAGCAATTAAAAGATTTTAAAGAACAAATAGAATCAGGAAAAGCAAATTTTGCCAGCCTTGCCAGTACTTATACCGAGGATCCGGGCAGCAAGGAAACCGGCGGACAATATGATATCAACAGGTATTCAAAAGAACTGGATCCCTTATGGTTGGGTAAGGCCTTTACACTAAAACCGGGACAGGTTTCCAATCCATTTAAAACGAGGTTTGGTTATCATATCATGCAACTGGTAAGTCGTGCTGGCGATGACGCATCCGTAAGACATTTATTAATAATACCAAAAGTTACTTCTTATGAAATAAAAGCGGGCATCAATAGGTTGGATTCAGTAAGGGCAAGATTGATCGCAGGCACGCTGGATTTTGGTACAGCCGTTACAAAGTTTAGTGATGCCGATGAAAGCAGATTTACCGCAGGGCAGATCATGAGCAGGGATGGTAGCACCTATGTAACCATCGACCAACTTGACAAAGACATGGTGACCATATTGAAAGACCTGCAGGTTGGCCAATACTCACAGCCCCTGGAGTATGTTGATGAGCGTGGTAAAAAAGGAGTACGGCTCGTTTACCTTAAAACAAGAACAGAACCACACCGGGAAAACCTGAAAGATGATTACGACCGTATCTCTCAAAGGGCACTGGAACAAAAAAAGAATGAAGTATTGGAGGAATGGTTCAATAAAAAAGTCGTTACCTACCATATCCTGGTTGATGATGAGTTCAAATCATGCCCCGAAATGGCAAGATGGATGAAGGGACCAGGTACTTCCCGAAAATAAACGCATTTTAATAGCATAAAGCGTTCCGCGTAAAAAACGGGACGCTTGGTTTTTTATAGCTACTTAATTTCTAATTTTGAGTAAGGTCATTAAGTAATGTTTGCAGGCTCCCCGAAAATATCGGGACAGGCAAGCTGACATCTTTTTTGATGGAATGACTCTTGCTTTAGAAAATATAAAATAAACGCATTGATAGAAGCAAAAAAAATAATCAGGCAGGAAGAGCAGGCTATATTGGTAGGACTGGTTTATAAGGAACAAACCGAGCCCATGGTAAACGAATACCTCGACGAGCTGGCTTTCCTGGCAGAAACAGCAGGCGCTGTTGCTGTAAAAAGGTTCACCCAAAAATTGCCGCACCCAGACAGTAAGATATTTGTAGGTAAAGGGAAGCTTGAAGAGATCAAACAATATATACTGCTTAAAGGAAATATCAGCCTTGTGATCTTTGATGATGAGCTTACGGGCTCGCAGATACAGAATATTGAAAAGGAGCTGAATGTAAAAGTGATTGACCGAAGCGACCTGATATTGGATATTTTTGCCAGCCGTGCACAAACAGCCCAGGCTAAAACACAGGTAGAGCTTGCCCAATATCAATATATACTACCCCGCTTAAAAGGAATGTGGAAACACCTTGAGCGCCAGGGCGGCGGTGTAGGAACAAGAGGGCCTGGAGAAACGGAGATAGAGACTGACAGGCGAATCGTAAAAGATAAAATAGGCCTGTTACGCAAACGCCTGGCCGAAATTGACAAGCAGTCATTTACCCAGCGTAAGGATCGTGGTGAATTCATCAGGGTAGCCCTGGTAGGTTATACCAATGTAGGCAAATCAACCATCATGAACATTTTAAGCAAGAGCGAGGTTTTTGCCGAAAATAAATTATTTGCAACCCTGGATACCACCACACGTAAAGTGGTGTTTGAGCAAACGCCTTTTTTATTAAGCGATACTGTAGGGTTTATACGCAAACTTCCCCATCATCTTGTTGAAAGTTTTAAAAGCACGCTTGATGAAGTAAGGGAAGCAGATGTTTTGCTACACGTGGTTGACATCTCTCATCCCCAATATGAAGACCAGTTCGATGTAGTTAATAAGACCCTCGCCGAATTGGGTGCTAATGATAAACCGGTGATCAGCATTTTTAATAAAATGGATAAGTACGAGGAACAGGCTTTTGATCAATGGTTGGAACCGGAAGTAAAAAAAGAAATACTCAATGACCTGGTACAACGCTGGCAGAATGAGACCAAGGGATCATGCGTGTTTGTTTCTGCAACTGAACGCACCAACCTGGATACCCTGCGCCAAACCATCCTTAATGAAGTAAGAGAAATGTATCGCATACGATATCCATACAGAGCGGAGTTCTTTTATTGATTCCTGCTGTTGTCCGAAGTGTCAGCTTACCTAAAAGTATAGCTGATCTTTTGATTTTTGATTTATTCGAAGTATGTGACGCCGAAGTGATAAAATTATTCCATGTCAACCAACCCAAACAATAACTGGTATAAGATCGCTGAAAGTATTGATGAGATCAGTTTCTCCCCATCCGGACTTACCGAAATTGAAGTAAAGGGTAAAACCATCTGCCTTATCAAACACAATGACCAACTTTTTGCCTGTACTCAAAAGTGCCCCCATGCAGGGGGCATACTGGCCGATGGTTTTATAGATGGCCTGGGTAATCTGGTTTGCCCGCTGCATCATTATAAATTCAGTTTGCAAAACGGGAGAAATGTAAGCGGGGAAGGGTATTTTTTAAAAATTTTTTCGGTTGAAATCAAAGAAGATGGAATTTATGTGAATTTGTAATTGCCGCCGCATAATCGTAGTATAAGTAAATATAAATATCTTCTCTTATTGCAGCTTGCTCATTTCGTAAGCTTTTTTTGCAGGAAATCAATTGTCTATTATATTTTTTACACTTATAGCTTTTTACAATAGCCTCTTACTGTTTTTAAATTACCATTTATTTTATTTTATCAATTATTTATCCCATATTGCGTAGGAATAAAAAAAGGCATTCCCTTTTTTTATGATTTTTACCCAATAAATCAAAACTAACATGTACATTTTTACTTCTTTCCCTGCTATTCAGGGTACAAAAAAATTTTTGGTCGTATTGTTTTTTATGACCTTATCTAATCTTTCTTTTGGTCAGCAACAGGCAACCCCAAGTGCGTCAATAACCCCGGTACCCGGAACTGTGGCTAAAAACGGTACTGAATTGATGCAGGAACAACAAAACCAAAAGAAACAGGACCGGGCAAAACAAATGAACACCCTTTGTCCTCATTACCCCGTTTCCAAAACACCAGGGGCCAGTAAAGAAAGCCATACGGCTTTTGAGAACTGGAAAAAATCTTACCCGGAAGAATATATTGCGTATTTGAAAATTTATGGCCTTAAACAATAGTTACCTTCTATATTCTCATTCATTTATTTATTGGATATCAAAACTAATATCATGAAATCAAAACTATACATGCTATGCCTGTTAGTGGCATCCCTCTTTTCAATTAAAAATAATTACGCACAATGTGTAACGGTGCCTTCATTTTCACCCTCTGCGGTGATGGAATCTTTTGAGGGTGTTCCAACATCTGCAAACAATCCTGTTTTCTTTGGCGGATTTAATGTACCTGTAACTCCATTTACTTTTAGTAGTGGAGTAATATTAACAAGTCCATCTCCAAACTCAAATAGCCAGGCAATATTAGCTGATTGGGCAAAAGGGGCTGCAGGTTGGGGACTTTGTAATTCAAGTACAACAGCCGGAGATGTACCTCATGGAACTGCTTCAATCAATCTTAATAACGAAACTGATATAATTGGCTTTACATTACCAACCCTTGCCCGAAAGGTGGGTTTGTGGGTTGAAGGGGCAACAGGCTGTGTAACTTTTCAGCCAATTACCCTTACTGCTTATAATTCTTCAAATGTTGTTATTGGTACATGCACTGTAAATCCTACAGGTTTTGCAAGCAATTGGGCTAATACTTTTATCGGTTTTAACAGTGCAACTGCAAATATTGCCAGGATCACTATCAGCGGACCATATATAGTAATAGATAAATTAACTTTTGAAGCTGGAGGATGTACGCCTCCCGTAGTAAATCCTGTGGCCAGCCAAACTGTATGTAACAACGCTGCCACAGCACCGGTTAATTTTACCGGTACACCAGCGGGTACTGTATTTAACTGGACTAATAATAATACAACTATTGGCCTTGCTGCAAGTGGCACAGGGAATATTGCCAGTTTTACGGCAACCAATGCAACCAATGCTCCTGTGATAGCCACAATTACTGTTACGCCTTCCACACCTCCGGCAAGTGGATTTGCATATGTTGCAAATCTGAATGCCAACAATGTATCAGTAGTAGACCTGGCAACAAATACAATAGTAGCTACTGTTCCAGTTGGAACTGCTCCTCAGGGAGTTGCGGTAAGCCCCGATGGCAGTAAAGTTTATGTAACAAATTATAATTCTGCCAATGTTTCTGTTATAAATGCAGGTACTAATACTGTAACAGCTACCATTCCCGTTGGAACCAACCCTTACGGGGTAGCGGTAAGTCCGGATGGTTCAAGAGTATATGTAAGTAACCAGGTTTCTGGTAACATCTCTATTATTGATGCGGCTACCAATACTGTTATTGGATCCCCTATTGCAGTAGGTTCTAATCCAATTGATGTAGCTATAAGCCCCGATGGCAGCAGGCTGTATATTCCTAATTTTAGTTCATCCAACGTTTCTGTAATTAATACAGCGACTAATACAGTTACAGCAACAATAGCGGTAGGTTCTAATCCATGGGGAGCAGCAATTAGCTCCGATGGAAGCAGGGCTTATATAACCAATGTGTCCTCAAATAACATTTCAGTAATTAATACTGCTACAAATACTGTGATTTCCACTATCGCTGGAGGTTCACAACCCAGGGCGGTGGTTGTTAACCCTGCAGGCAGCCGTGTATATGTAGCAAATGGTGGCGGAAATAATGTTTCTGTAATTGATGCTACTACAAATACGATATTAACCACGGTTCCTGTTGGCACAACTTCATGGACCCTCGGTATAACTGCTGGTGGAGCAAACGTATATGTAGCGAATTATAGCTCTAATAATTTGTCAGTTATCAGTACAGCTACAAATACTGTTACGGGTACTATCTCCGGATTTAACGGGCCTTTCTCATTAGGTAAATTCATCAGTAACACTACCGCGGCCTGTACCGGAACTCCTGTCTCATTTACTATAACCGTAAACCCAACGCCAACAGTAAATGCACAAGCAAACCAGACAGTTTGTACTGGTGTTTTAACAACAGCAACCTTTAGCGGTTCTGTTGCTGGTACAGTTTATAACTGGACAAATAGTAATACAGCAATCGGGCTAAGTGCAAATGGTACAGGAAATATTTCATTTACATCTGCCAATGCTACCACAGCACCTATAGCAGGAACAATAACGGTAACGCCAACCTATACCAATGGCGGTACAACCTGCGCCGGGGCTCCAATTAGCTTTACAATAACTGTAAACCCAGCACCAACAGTTAATGCCCAGCCAAACCAAGCCGTTTGTATAGGTACTACAACTACAGCCACCTTTACAGGGTCAGTACCGGGTACAGTATATAACTGGACAAATTCAAATACTGCAATTGGCCTTGGAGCAAGTGGCACCGGAAATATTTCATTTACCTCCACCAATGCAACAACTGCACCAATAGCGGGAACAATTACCGTTACTCCAACATATACCAATGGCGGGACTACTTGTACAGGTACCCCAATAACTTTTACCATTACAGTTAATCCAACGCCAACAGTAAATGCGCAGCCAAATCAAACGGTTTGTGCAGGTTCAGTAGCAACAGTAACCTTTACGGGTGGTGTAGCCGGTACGGTGTATAACTGGTCAAATACAAACACAGCCATTGGCCTTGGAGCAAGTGGCACAGGTAATATTTCTTTTACCGCTACCAATTCAGGCGTTGCACCTATTGCAGGAACTATTACTGTAACTCCAACCTACACCAATGGCGGGACTACTTGTACAGGTACTCCAATAACTTTTACCATTACAGTTAATCCATTGCCAACAGTAGATCCTGTCCCTAACCAGGTATTATGTCAGAATCAGCCAACAGCACCTGTAAACTTTACAGGAACGCCAGCTGGTGTGGTATTCCAATGGACAAATAATAATACATTGATAGGTTTAGCGGCTTCAGGCACGGGTAATATCCCTTCATTTATTGCTTTAAACCCAACCCAGGTTCAACAGGTTGCTACAATAACTGTTACACCTGTAACAGGCCTTAGTACACCTGTTATAACAACATTTGCTTTTACAGGTGCGGTTCAAACCTTTACTGTACCTGCCGGAATCACTTCATTGAATATTAAATCATGGGGTGCACAAGGTAATTCCAATGCCGGATCTATTTTAGGGGGCCTCGGCGGATATGCCGAAGGTAATCTTGCTGTAACACCGGGACAAGTCTTAAATGTAATGGTAGGCGGTGGTGGAACCACTTCAATAAACGGCGGCTTTAATGGCGGTGGCGCTTCGGGAACCAACTCCGGTTGTGCTGCTGCACAAGGCGGTGGTGGCGGTGGTGCCAGTGATGTAAGGATAACTCCCTATGCATTAGCCAACCGTGTAATTGTGGGAGCCGGTGGCGGCGGAGCAGGCGGTAACCGTACTGCAGGTTGTGGCCGTGGAACCGGTGGTGGTGGTGGAGCCGGATTATGGGGCGGTGGTGGTGGAGCCGGATGGCCTGGAATACCTCCGGGAGGTCCAGTTCCTACAGGCGGTACCCAATCAGCGGGTGGTGCAGGTGGTGTTACTACATGGACTGCAGGCGGACCAACAAATGGTTCTCCAGGAGTATTAGGTGCTGGCGGAGCAGGTGGTAATGAGGTAGCAAGTGGACAGGGAACTCCAACAGGACCAGCTGAACAAGGTGGTGTTGGTGGTGGTTTAACAGGAGGTTCAGGTTTATACAATTCAGCTAATAACTGGAACGGTCATAGCGGTGCGGGTGGATCTTCTTATATCGGTGGTGTTACTTCCGGTATCACTACAGCCGGGCTTCGTTCAGGTGCCGGCCAGGTTCAGATCACGTATACTCCTCCCAGTGCAACAACCTGTTTTGGTGCATCACGAACATTTACCATTACAGTTAATCCTAATGCCGATCTGCTCATTATTGCAGATCCGGGTACTACAATTTGCGAAGGCGATCCTACCTTATTAACAGTCTATGATGCTGCTGGCAGTACCCCTGCGGGAACCCTGTACAATCAGACTTTGGTAGCGGGTAATGGTTCACCTTCACAGGTATTTGAACCAGTTAATACCGCCTTTAACAGCCAGGGTGCTGATGACTTTACGGTACCAGCTGGAAGCCGATGGACAGTAACCCGTGTTACTGCTAATGGAATCGGTTCAGGTAATCCAACTTCAGTTAATGTATTTATCTATAATAATTCAGCCAGTAATCTACCTGGATCGGTAGTTGTGAGCCATACTAACCTGACCACTTTTACACGTTCAGGCGGGGATTACAGTATTGAAATTCCTGCTACTGTACTTTTAGGCGGTACCTATTGGGTAACAATACAGGTGAATATGAGTTTTGCTACCAGTGGCCAGTGGTTCTGGGGTAATTCAGGTGCTACCAATATTGGCAATGAACGTGCCTGGCAAAATCCGGGTGGCGGCTTTGGTACACCATGTACATCATGGGGCTATGGAGGTACCCAGTGTAATGTTGGTGGTGGTGCTGCAAACCGCAATCACAGGTTTACCATTTATGGTACATCTGTTTTACCTGGTCCTCAATCAACCGGTACTTTCTTGTGGAGTCCTGCTTTAGGTTTAAGTTCTACAACTTCTAACCCTGTTGCGGCTTCTCCAATGAATACAACAACTTATACAGTAACCCGTACAACTGTACCGGGAGGTTGCGTTGCATCAGCGCAGATAACTATCACAGTTAACAAGCGTCCTGTTGTAACCGCTCATCCGGTAAGCCGTACAAATTGTGTAGGTAATACTGCAACCTTTACAGTTGCAGGAACAGGTACAGGCCTTACTTATCAATGGCAGGTAAGTCCTACAGGATGTGCCGGTCCGTGGACCAACCTGGTCAATTTACCTCCTTATTCAGGAGTAAATACGGCTATATTAACTGTTAGTCCCGTAAGCATGCTTCAAAATGGTTATGCCTACCGTGCAGTATTAAGTGGTACTTGTAGTCCGTTCATTCCACCAACCAACGTTTCCAACTGTGCAATTCTAACAGTTAATCCTAATCCAAATGTTACAATCACTCCTCCTGTTTCATGTGGAGGTGTAGCTGGTATTAGTGGCACTTTATTAACTGTGAATTCAGCACCACCCCCAATACCAGGGCAGGTAAGTGCTAATTCAGGAGTCATTAGCGTTCCTATTCCAGATGGTACAGGTGTTGCCGCTACTTCTAACCTCACTATTGCAGGTATTCCGGCTAACGCGACGATTACAGAAGTTAAAGTAAATATGAATATCAATCATACCTGGGTGGGTGATGTGGATGTAAACTTAAGAGCCCCAAACAATGCTATTCTTAACCTTGTTGGTTCATTAAATGGTGGTACAGGTAGCAATACAACTGATAACTTTACCAATACAGCGTTTAGCTCTTTGGGTGGTGCAACTATCAGTGGAGCTCCGGCACCACGTACCAATACATTTGCGGCTGAAGCACGTGTAGGTTATGGCCCAATTGGATTTATACAAACAGTTGCTACCTGGGGCGGTTTAGTTCCTCCTGCAACACCAACAGCGGCCAACGGCCAATGGACACTTGCAGCCGGAGACTTTGTTGGTACCGATTTTGGTACTATCACCAACTGGTCAATAACTATTGATTATACTACGCCCGGAGGCGGTGGCGGACCTACACTTACTTATGTATGGTCTCCATTAACAGGCTTGTATAATAATGCTACAGCTACAGTTCCATACCTGGGTACCAATACACCTACGGTGTATGCTGCACCTACCGTACAAACAGTATATACGGTGAGGGCTACTGATGTGGCTACAGGTTGTTTCACTGATGCAACAGCATTGGTAAACTATACACCACCTGCCCCAACTGTAACACCAAACCCTGTTGTTATGTGTTTGGGTGACCCTGCGGTTCGGTTAACCAGTTCGTCTTCAACCGCTGGTTCTTCTACATTTAGTTCGGGTACAGTTAATATTCCAATCCCGGATGGTCCGCCTATTCCACCAACACCAACCAGTTATCCTGCCACTACTTCAAACTTAACTGTTTCAAGTATACCTGCAGGTGCAACTATTACCAATGTAAGGGCAAGGTTTAATATTACTCATACATATGTAAGTGATCTGGTGATAGCATTAAGGGCACCAAATGGAAATATATTTAACCTTGATGCCTGTGTGAACAGGACTCTTTTGCCTGGCGCTAACTTTACCAATACGGTTATCAGTTCTGCCAGCACCACACCATTGGGTGGTCCGGCACCATACACGGGTACATTCCGTGCCGATGCTGCAGGGGCAACCTTTGTAGCTGCGGGCTTTACTTTCCCCGGCGGTCCGGTGGGTTATATACCAAATGTTACCGCATTCAGTGGTTTATACTCGGTACCAAACGGTGTCTGGAGCATAGGCCTTTATGATGTTGGTCAAGGTGATATTGGTGTATTGAATAACTGGAGCCTGGAAATAGATTATGTAATCGGTGTTCCTGCAACTCCGGCAGTATGGACTCCAAACGGAGTTGGATCAGGATTATTTATTGATCCTGCAGCTACTATAGCTTATACCGGTACTCCAAGAGATACCGTATGGACAAGACCAACACCGGCTGGTGTGTATACTTACC